>DWXV01000078.1 GCA_019119025.1 Candidatus Allofournierella excrementigallinarum | reverse complement strand
TGCGTGGGCGAGAACCTGACCCAGCGGGAGCAGGGCGTCACCGAGGAACTGGTGCGCATGCAGACCAAGATCGCCCTGCAGGGCGTCGACGCTGAGGCCATGAAGAACGTCATCATCGCCTACGAGCCCGTATGGGCCATCGGCACCGGCAAGACCGCCACCAGCGACCAGGCCCAGGAGGTCTGCGCCGCCATCCGCAAGGTGCTGGCCGAGCTCTACGGCGAGGCGGTGGCCAAGGCCACCACCATCCAGTACGGCGGCAGCATGAACGCCGGCAACGCCGACGAGCTGCTCTCCAAGCCCGACGTGGACGGCGGCCTGATCGGCGGCGCCTCCCTGAAGGCGGACGCCTTCGCGGCCATCGTCGCCGCCGCCGGCAAGTAAACACCACCGCGGCGCGCCGGCAGCCCCGGCGCGCCCTTTTTCAAAAGGAGATATCGTTTATGTCGAAAAAACCCCTGCTGCTCTGCATCCTGGACGGCTTCGGCTGGGTGCCCGAGCAGAAAGAGGGCAACGCCATCGTTGCCGCCAACACCCCGAACCTCGACAAGCTGTTCGCCGCCTGCCCCCACACCACCATCGGCGCCTCCGGCATGGACGTGGGCCTGCCCGACGGCCAGATGGGCAACAGCGAAGTGGGCCACACCAACATCGGCGCCGGCCGCATCGTCTACCAGGAGCTCACCCGCATCACCAAGGCCATCCAGGACGGCTCCATCCGTGACAACGCCGCCATCCGCGGCTGCATGGAGGCCGCAGTGAAGAGCGGCAAGGCCCTGCACCTGATGGGCCTGCTCTCCGCCGGCGGCGTCCACAGCCACATCCAGCACCTCTTCGGCCTGCTGGACATGGCCAAGGACCTGGGCGTGAAGGAGCTTTATGTCCACGCCATCATGGACGGCCGCGACGTGCCGCCCGATTCCGGCAAGGGCTACATCGCCCAGCTGCAGGACAAGCTCAGCGAGCTGGGCGTGGGCAAGATCGCCACCGTCACCGGCCGCTACTACGCCATGGACCGCGACAACCGCTGGGACCGGGTGGAGAAGGCCTACGCCGCCTTTGTTTACGGCGAGGGCGTGAAGGGCGAGCCGCTCGAAGTGATGGAGAACAGCTACGCCGAGGGCGTGACCGACGAGTTCGTGGTGCCCGCCGTGACCTGCGAGGGGGGCCGCGTGTCCGAGGGCGACAGCGTCATCTTCTTCAACTTCCGCCCCGACCGCGCCCGTGAGATCACCCGCACCTTCGTGGACGATGATTTCACCGGCTTCGAGCGCCGGAACGGCCGTTTTGCCGTGAACTACGTCTGCTTCACCCAGTACGACGCCACCATGCCCAACGTGGAGGTGGCCTTCAAGCCCCAGAGCCTGGACAACGTGATGGGCGCCTACCTTGCCGCCTGCGGCAAGACCCAGCTGCGCATCGCCGAGACCGAGAAGTACGCCCATGTGACCTTCTTCTTCAACGGCGGCGTGGAGGCTCCCTTCGAGGGCGAGGACCGGGCCCTCATCCCCAGCCCCAAGGTGGCCACCTATGACCTGAAGCCCGAGATGAGCGCCTACGAAGTGGCCGACGAGTGCACAAAACGCATCGAGAGCGGCAAGTACGACGTCATCATCCTGAACTTCGCCAACTGCGACATGGTGGGCCACACCGGCGTGTTCGAGGCCGCCGTGAAGGCCGTGGAGGCCGTGGACGCGTGCGCCGGCAAGGTGATCGACGCCACCCTGGCCGCCGGCGGCCAGGTGCTACTCACCGCCGACCACGGCAACGCCGACCGCATGTACGATGTGGACGGCTCTCCCTTCACCGCCCACACCACCAACCCGGTGCCCTTCCTGGTGGCCGGCGCGGGGGATGTGAAGCTGCGCGAGTGCGGCGTTCTGGCGGACATCGCCCCCACCATGCTCAAGATCCTGGGCCTTGAACAGCCCGCCGAGATGACCGGCAGGAGCATCATCGAGTAAGAAACCTGTAAATCAAAAAAGCACCGACCCGCTCGAATCTTCTGACGGGTCGGTGCTTTTTTGTATCTTTCCAGAAAATGGGATGTGTAAATTTACACATCCCATAGTTTGAATCGATATTAATAATAAAATATACAAATTTAGAAAAAATATGTATATATTTGACAATATAAGGAGGAAAAATCCACCCAAATCCACTTTCATACCCAGCCAAGACAACAAGGAGATGAATGGAATGACAGAAGACATTGTGAAAAAATACCAGGGTTACCAACTTTACGGGAACTGGCTGAAGGATCTGAATCCTCTCAACAAAATAAATGTTTGGCTTGTGATTGGAGTTACGGCAATGGTTTTTAAGGACTGGCGATTCGGCGCGGCGGCCATCGCAGCCTATCTTCTGCTGGCGGCATACCTGGGCATTTTCCGCTCGTTCATCAAAATGTTCTCGGTGTGCGTGGTGTTTCTCGGCGTGTTTATGACGGTCACCCGCGTTTTTATCCATCGCAACGAGGGTGATTCGCTGTTCCAGGTGTTTGGGTTTTCGGTAACCGACGCAGCACTGGAGAACGGGTTGGATATGTCCGCGTTTTTGCTGGGATTCTCCGGGGCGCTGTTTCTTTTGTTCCTCACCACGCCGATGCGCGACATTATGCTGGCACTGGAGCAAAAAGGCTGGGTCAAGCCTTCCACTTCCTATATCGTACTTGTATCCTTCAAAACCATCACGGAGCTCACTAACAACATGCGCACTATTCTGGAGAGCCAGAAGGCGAGAGGCATCGAGACGGAAGGAAACCTGTGGGTGCGCTTTAAATCGGCCTTTCCCACCATCAGCCCCATGGTGCTGGGTGCGATCTCCTACACGGAGGAAAAATGCATTTCCATGGAATCCCGCGCGTTTGCGAATGAAAAGGGCCACACCTATTTGCGCCTTTTCCGCCCGGTCCCGGTTTGGGAAAAGGTGTTCGTGGCCTTTGTGGACGTTGCGTGTGTGCTGGGAATGGCCTGGGCTATCTATGCTAAGATCACGGGCATCATGTGAGAGGAGAGATTTGATATGGCAGGCACAGAATTTGTGAAGATGACGGATGTCCGTTATACGTATCCGCTTTCCGATCATCCGGCGCTGGATCACCTCGACCTTGTACTCGAACGGGGCAAATTTTACGGTGTGATTGGCGAAAATGCCGCGGGAAAAACAACGCTGTGCAATCTGATCCGGGGCCTGTGCCCTCATTTTTACCTGGGGACGCTGGAGGGTGAGGCGTTGATCGACGGACAGGATGTGCGCACAATCGATGACCAGAAGCTGGCCGTGGAAATCGGGTTTGTGTTTCAGAACCCCTTTGTGCAGATGAGCGGCATTCGTGAGACTGTGTTCGAAGAGGTGGGTGTCGGGTTGGAGAACCTGGGCATTCCGCGGGAGGAAATGATGCGGCGAATCGTGGAGGTGTGCCGCGCGCTGCACATCGAAAACCTGCTGGACAAAAACCCGTTGGAGCTGTCCGGCGGCCAATGCCAGAGGGTGGCCTTCGCTTCCATCATCGCCATGGACGCAGACGTGATGGTCATTGACGAGCCCACCAGCCAGCTGGATCCGGAGGGCACGGAGGACGTGTTTGAAATCATCCAGCTGCTGAAAGGGCGGGACAAGACCATCATTCTGGTAGAGCATAAAATCGACCTGATTGCGGAATACTGCGACGAGGTCATCGTGATGAAGGATGGCCGCATCGCCATGAAGGGCGATACCAGCACGGTGCTTTCCGATCCCCGCCTGCAGGAATGGGGCGCACCCGTCCCGGCGGCGGCCCGGCTTGGCCATGCGTTGCGGGCGGCAGGCTGTGCCTTGCCCCGGATCCCGATTACCAACAGCGAGGCCGCCGCCCTTGTGCGCGGACTGTGAAGGAGGGTTGCTCATATGTCGATCCAGCTTGAACACGTGTATTATACCTATCCCAACGGTTACACTGCATTGGAGGATATCAATCTCACCATCAGCGAGGGGGAAAAGGTCGCCATTGTGGGGCAGAATGGCGCGGGAAAGACCACTGCGGTAAAACTGATGAACCGTATCCACAAGCCCACCAAGGGGCGGGTGCTGGTGGACGGGGTGGACACCCGCGAACGCACCACCGCCCAGATCGCGAAATTTGTGGGCTATGTTTTCCAGAATCCGGACGATCAGATCTTTAACCAAAGCGTGGTGTCCGAGGTGCAGTACATGCTCAAACGCACAAAGGTCGCCGAGGAGGAGATCAAACGCCGCACCGACCACGCTCTGGCGCTCACCGGGCTGGAGGCGTACCGGGAGACCAACCCCTACGACATCCCCTTGCCGTTGCGCAAGTTTCTGACCATTGCGGCGGTCATTGCCACCCAGCCACGGTACATCGTTCTGGACGAACCCACCGCCGGCCAGGACAGCCGAGGCAATGCCATCCTTCGGCAAATCATCGGGGAGATGACCGGGCAGGGGGTCGCGGTGGTGACCATCTCCCACGATATGGATTTTGTCGCCGACAACTTTGACCGGGTGGTGGCGATGGCCCACAAAAATGTTGTGCTGGACGCCTGTGCCCGGGATGTGTTCTGGAACGACCAGGCGCTGGAAGAATGCCGCATCCGCCGCCCCGGCATCGCGGAGATTGCCCACCTCCTGGGATGGGACGACGAGCGGGTACTCCACTGCGACGAAATGGTGGAACTCATCTGCAGCCACAGCCAGGCCGACGGAAACAAACAATGAGGGAAGGAACAGTTATGCCACAGGAAAAAAGCCCCGAACAGACAAACAGCGGACCCATGTCCTTTGAGGAGAGGGTCTCGCTGCATATGCTGAAACTCAACGATGTTGAGGACGATATTGTGGATTACCTGCGGCTGAACGCCGGAGGCATCAGCGATATATCCATCAACAAGATCGCGAAGGATCTCTATATCTGCCCCAACACAGTTGTACGTCTGGCGCGAAAACTCGGCTACAAGGGGTTCTCCGAACTGAAGTATTCCCTCGCGGCGCAGCACGGGGATCGGGAGCAGGAAGAACTCAAAAAGATCAAGCGTTTTTTGGAACCAGAATTGTCCAAGCACATTCTGCGCACAGTGCGCCTGATCGACAAAAAAATGCTGCGCGACGTGTTGACCATGGTGTACAACGCCCGTCGTGTAGCCCTGTTCGGCATGGGGGACAGCCAATACTATTGCGAACTGCTGGCCAAGTATCTCAGCCGGGTCAGCGATAACATCGAGATGCGCTTTCATATTTTGATGGATTCGGAATACAGTGTCAGCCGGCTGAAGGAAGGGGATGTGGCCATCTTCATCAGCTGCACCGGCGAATCTTCCTGGATCACCGACCTGGCCAGGTTGGCACATCAGAAGCGCGCGGTTATCATCTCCATCACCATGGACACCGACAACACCCTGCGTCGCATTGCCGACAAAGCGCTGGTGTTCAGCAGCGAGGACAAGTATTTTAAAAACTATAATGTGCCGGATCTCACCGGGCTCATGCTGTTGATTCGCTACATTGCCAATACCTACTGGAATTCCTATCTGAACACGGACGACGAAATTGTGTAAATTTACACCTCTGCAAAATTTGGTAAATATTAATATAAAAAACCACAGATTTTATGGATAATTTGGTAATATTGAGGCATAAGAGGAGGGGCGACGCTGTTTCCCCCTGAGAAATTGGTACGAGAAAGGAGACAAAAGAGCAATGAGTAAGAAAATCGAACGTTTGACACTGTTTTTGATCCCTATCGGCGTGGCTGTCAATCTGGTAGGCTTCCAGCTGTTTGCTATCATGCTGAAGCTTCCTCTCTCCATGGACTCCATCGGCACTATCGTAGTGGGTACCCTCTGCGGACCCTGGGCGGGCGCAATCGTGGGCTTTTTGTCCAATCTGGTGAACTGCATAACCGACCCCACGGCTATCTTTTTCGCGCCGCTGAACATCGTATTTGGCGTGATCGCCGGCTTCATGGGTAAAAAGGGCGCTTTCGACTCCTTTGCCAAGGCACTCGTCACCTCGCCTTTCTATTCGGTGATCGGCGGCCTGGGCGGTGCACTCACCACCTACCTTGCTTTCGGCCTGGATTTCGATGCCGGATGGCTGTCGGTGGTGCTGGGCATTCCTCTGTACGAGGCGGGCATGCCCAAACTGCTGGCCATTGCCGTTGTGCGGTTGATTTCGGATGTGCCGGACAAAATCATTGCATGCATGTTCTCGTTCCTGATCATCATGGCGTTGCCGGTGCGGTATCTGGTGAAACTGCCCAACGGCGAGCGGTTTATCAAAAAGAGAAAGAGCGAACAGGCCAACAGCGGCGCGGCGTAAAAAGAACGCGTTTCCGCTTGCCGCAGAAAACGAGGCGACCAACGGGTGACAGGTGAACTATGATCTATCTGATAATCGGGGTTCTGCTGTCCAGCCTGGTGACGATCCTGTTCAAGGTGGCGGACCGGCTCAGGCTGAACAGTGACAATTTGATCCTGGTGAATTATTCGCTTGCGGCAGTGGTATCAGGTGTATTATGCGGGCAGGCCGGTTTGTATGCGGGCCTGCCCGCCCGGCTGATGAGCGCCGATATCCCCACATTACTGACCGCAAAAACGCCCGGAAACACCTGCTTTTTGCTGATGATCGTAGGGTTCTTTTCGGGAGTCTACTATATCGTGGACCTTTTCAACACCAAGAGCAGCGTGATTTACAACGGGGCCACCCTCACCGCGCTGTTCGGCAAGTTCGGCTTTCTGATCTCCACCTTCACTGCGGCCATCGTGTGGAAGGAGATCCCCACTGGGCTACAGTTTATCGGCATCCTCTTGGCGATTACCGGTATCCTGCTGGCTTCGGGCGGCCTGAAGAACGCGGGCGGTGCTAAAAAACCGCTGCTACTGGCCGCACTTGTACTTACCGGCGGCCTGATGGAGATCAATGGAAAATGCGCGGTGTATTACACCATAGAAGGCTTCGATAGCTTGTATGTGAACGTTATCTTCACCACGGCGTTTTTGCTTTGCGTGGCGAATACCGCCCGCACTTGCATACGCACTGGCACCAGATTCACAATCTCTTGGCGGGATATTGCGGGTGGCGTTATCCTGGGACTGCCAAACGTGGCGGGCAGCTATCTGGCGCTGATGGCCATGCAGACGGTCCCCGCGAACATCTACTTCCCCACCAATGCCGTGGGCAATCTAGTGGTCGTTTCCTTGGCGGGAATGCTGCTGTTCCGGGAAAAAACCAACGCGATGCAGAAGCTCGCCATTGTGGTCACGGTGGTGAGCCTGACGCTTTTGAATCTGTAACACAATAAGGAGGTGGGAAAATGCGTCAGTATATGGTCTGCGGGCAGGTCGTGGTAGATCGGGTGATGCCTCACGGAAAGCAGACTGAGCCGGAGATCCGCCTAGGCGGCGGGGTGATGTACGCAGTGGCGGGTCTAAAGATATGGACGGATGCCTGCGGTGCCGCGGCCTATACAGGCCGGGATTTTCCGGAGTATTACGGAAACTGGCTGGTGGAGAACGGGATAGCCGCGGACGGGTTCATTCCCCGGTTCGAGCACACAAACCAGGCGGATCTGTTTTACCTGCCTAACGGCACCCATGCCATGGGCCCGGGTGACCCTAACTATATGAATGGGGGCGATCTGCCGGACTGGCAACTGGTGGAACCGTTCCTGCGCGGCGCGGGGGAAAAGGCGCTGCATCTGATCGGCGCCGACCTGACGGAACTGCTGAAACAACTGCAGGCGGAGCGGGCCAAGGGGCTGCTGGTGGGGTACGAGATGGACCCGGACGAGAGCATCCCCGATATGCCGGAATACATCCGGCAGGTCACCGATTACTTGGTGGACTTTTTCTCCCTCTCCTGCGAGGAGGTCAAGAGCATCGTGCCTGGTGTGCGGGATCTGAAAGACGCGCTGGATTACATGTGCGCCCTCAACTGCCCCTCTTTCTTCCGAGCGGGTACCCAGGGAGCCTATATGATTGCCGGCCACAAGGCACACTATTCCCCCATGATTGACGTGTTTGGCTCCAAAGACCCCACGGGCTGCGGAAATTCCAGCACAGCGGCGGCGTTTTACGCCATGTGTGAAGGGCACAGCCCTCGCTATGCGTCCATGATCGGCGCGGTGACCGCTTCGCTGAACGCCAGTTGTGTCGGGTTGGTGCCCCGCATCGACCTGCAGACGCGCCAGCGCTGTTTGCGCCTTGCACGGGATTATGATGCAAACTTCCAACAGGAAGAATTGAATTAGTAGGAGGCATGCTGAATGAATGATGAACTTCGTGCGCGGGCGTTTGACTCTCGCCTGGCCAGGCAGGCTATGATCGCGGTGGACGTGATCCAGGCAGTTTTTGATCATGTGGGCGAGTGCTGGGAGGCTCTGAGCATGGAGGAGATCTTCAATACACGGGAGATCATCCTCACCGGCTGCGGCGACAGTTACTGCGCGGCGGTGGCCACACAGCCGCTGTTTGAAAAGATGACCCGGGTGAAAGTGCGAGCAATGCCCTGCATCGAGGTCAGCCGCTGCATGGCAAAAAGTAGATTCGGATACCGCCCTAACACGCCTTTGGTAATTGGCATCTCAGTCACCGGCACGGTATCCCGTGTGGAAGAAGCGATCAAACGGGCAGCGATCAACGGCGCGAACACCCTGGCGGTCACCGATGACCCGGATTCTCCGGTGGCCCGCAGCGCAGCACACACAGTGTGCTTGGGCCTGCCCAAGGGCCTGGATTACAGTCCCGGGGCCAACAGCTACAACGGTTCCCTGGTGGCGCTGATGGCCCTGGCCCTGCGGATGGGCCGAGTAAAGAACAATATCTCCGAAGAAGAACTCTTTGCCATGCGGGATGCGATCCCCGCCTACGCCGCGGCCTGCCAGGCAAAAATGAAGGAATACCGGGAGAAAGCGTTTCAGGTCTCGCTGCGCTGGAAAGACCTGCGCGCGGTGGACTTCATCGGTGATTACGGGGATTATGCCACCGCTTTTTTCGGTTCGGCCAAGGTGCTGGAGACCTATGGTGGCTACACTACATACGATGATTCGGAAGACTGGTGCCACATCAACTTCTTCATCCAGGACCCCCGCACCGTGGGGCGTGTGGTGATTGCAAACCAGCAGTCACCCTCCTTTGGACGTATCCGGGAGACCATCCGGGCTATCAGTTTGCTGGAGAGCCCCTGCATGGTGGTGACTGATGCGGACCCCGCACTGTTTCCGCCGGAATGCACCGTATTCACCTTCCCCAAGCCGGAGTACTTCTGGCTTGCGCCGCTGATGGAGCATTTCGCTTTCGACATGGTGGCGGGCGGCATCGAGATGCTGCTGGAGATCCCGCAGTTCCGCAGCGATTTGGCGGATTTTCACCAGGAGAACACCGAGGACGAGGTGCGCATCCGTTCCAGCAAGATCGAAATGGTATAAAGGAGAGAGCTTATGTATTTCAGAAAGACCTATCCCCTCGTCACCACCAAGAGTAATGATGGGATCGACATCAAAGCCATAATCCTGGATGCCATCCGTGAGAGCGGCATTCAAAATGGGCTCGCCGCCGTGGAGATCGGCCATTCCACCGCGGGTATTATGACCACCACAGACCACTGCCCGGAGGTGCAGCAGGATCTGGCAGCTGAACTGGACCGTCTCGTTCCTCCGCGGGTAAACTTTATCCACCAGGAAACGCCGGAAGACGCGTCCGGACACATCAAGTGTGCTCTGTTCGGAAATACCGTGACCCTCATTGTTGAAAATGGAACTCTGCTTTCCAAGGATAAACTGGGTATTTTTATGATGGAATATGACGGCCCGCGTCACCGTAAGGTGAATGTGGCGGTGCTGGGTGAACAGTGAGGAGGAGAGATGATGACGCATCGTGATTGTGACAACGCGCTGCTCACCCAAGTGCGCAATGCGGCCCAGACAGTGCTGTCCATGTCGGAGACATTCACCTTTTCCTATCTGGAAAAGTGCCTGCCTGCCGAGGCGCTGCAAAAGGTGCAGAAGGTGATTCTCACTGGCTGCGGCGACAGCTATTGCATTGGCGTGGCGGCGCGGCCCTGCTTTGAGTCGGAGGGCGCTTATCCGGGATTCCAGGCGGAGGCGCTCCGAAACATCGAGGCCGCCCGATATTACCGCACCTATGTTGGATGGGGCGAAAAAAAGGCGGAGGATCATCTGATCTGCGCGGTTTCCATCACCGGAAGCCCGGTGCGCCCCCGGGAGGCTCTGGCCCGCATCAACCAGCTGGGCGGCATATCGGTGGCGTTCACTGACAACGAGAACAGCCTTTTTGCCCGGGAGGCAAAGTACGCCGTGCGCATCAATGTGCCACAGGACCATTACAAGCCCGGCGTGACCGACGAGGAGTGCCCCGGCATGACCTCCTACATCGCCGGCTGTTACGCTGTGATGATGTTCGGGCTGTACATGTGCGTCTGCAAAGGGTTGATGACAAAACAGCAGGCCGAAGAACAGCGGCAGGCCGCCATTGAATATGCCCGGGCATTTACGCCTGAGGTGATTGATGACTTGGAGGAGAAAGCGTTCCGCTTTGCCGAAAAACTGCAGGCGGACGGCTTTGACTGCATGGACTTCATCGCGGAGGACCAGGAATTTGCCACCGCGTTTTTCGCATCCGCCAAGATGGTGGAGTCATTCGGGGCGGTGACCACTCACGATGACGCCGAAGACTGGTGTCATATCAATTATTTCAATCGTAACCCGGCCCGCATCGCCACCTTCCTGATGGCCAATCCATCCTCGCCGTCCTTCTCCCGGGATCAGGAGACGGCCACCTGCGCGGTGGCCATCAAGCGGCCACTGGCCATCATCTGCGAGGATACTGCCGATGGATTGCCCGAGCAGGCGTGGACTTTTAAAATGCCCACCCCGAAATACCGCTGGATCAACGCGCTGCTGCAACACATCCCTATGGACTTCATTGCGGCGTATCTTGGAATCTTTCGCCGTCAGATGCCCGTTGGGATTTCCAGTGAGCTGCATGAAAGGGATGCAGCCTGCGCCCGCTTCAAAAAGAGCGAACAGGTTTTTGTGGAGGAGCTGTGACTATGCCTGAACGGACTAGGAATTGCAGCAAGCAGTAAAATGAGCGGCCCCCTCCCGGAACCCGGGAGGGGGCCGCTGTTTTGTTCTTGTTCAGGCCTGCCGGCGCAGCAGCAGGAGCCGTTGGTCGGTGCCCTCCTCAAAACGGCTCTCGCCGGTGGGGCTGAACCCGTGGGCGGCATAAAACCGCCGCGCGCCTGCGTTTGCCTCCAGCGCCCAGAGGCGGTCTGCCCCAAAGCGCGCTGCCGCGAATTCCAGCAGCGCCGCGCCCACGCCCCTGCCCTGAAAGCAGGGGTCCACAAAGAGCTTTTCCACCTCCCGGCCCTGAAGGCGCACGAAGCCCCGCAGCACCCCGTCGTCCCAGACGAAGGTGCGGGATAGGGCGTCCTGGTCCTCCGCGAGCCGCTGCGCCAGCGGCACCACCTGCATCTCGCAGAAAGAATACTGTTCGTCTTTAAAGATGGGGAAGAAGTTCAGCCGGTTGTTGAATACCAATATTTCCGCGATGCGCCCGGCGTCCTGCTCCGCCGCGGGACGGATGAAGGACGCGGATGTGCTGTGCTCCATGGGACCCTCCCCTCTTATAAAAAACCGGGCAGGGCAAAAACCCCGCCCGGCGGTGTGCGTTTTTTAGAATTTCGCCAGCAGTTTCGCGTTGTCCTCACGGTCAAAGACCATGGCGCTGATGTGGTCCAGATAAATGAGGGCCAGGCGCTTGCCGGTGTCCTCGCTGAAGCTCTCCTTCAAATCGGGCATCTCGGCAAAGGCGGCGGCGTAGGCCTCGGCGCTGGTGTCGAAGTTCACCGTGCCGCGGATGCGCACCCAGTCGTTTTCGCCCAAAGCGGCGGTCAGTTCCAGGTTGGTGTTGTCCAGCAGCTGCTTGTAGGCCTCCTTGTGCTTGCCCATGGCGATATAGAAGCGGCCGTTCCAGACCATGTAGTGGTTGATGGGCCGCACCCGGGGCAGATAGCCCTCCACGGTGGCCAGATACAAGACCGGACGGCCTTCCAGTACCTTTTTCAGTTCTTCCATGTTCCCTCGCTCCTTACCCACTCAAATGTTCGCTTTGCCGGTGAAGGCGGTGCGGGCGGGGCCGGCCATCAGCACCCGCCAGTCGCTGCCCACCCGGATGGTGAGCGTGCCGCCCAACAGTTCCACCTGCACGTCCTCGCCGGGGCGGCATAGCCCCTCGGCCACGCAGGCCGCCACGCTGGCGCTGGCCCCGGTGCCGCAGGCCAGCGTCTCGCCGCTGCCCCGCTCCCACACCCGCATCTTCAGGCGGTTTGGCCCCAGCACCTGGATGAACTCGGTGTTCACCCCTTCGGGGAAGGCCATGTGGTGTTCAAACCCAGGGCCGATGCGGGCCAGGTCCACCCCGGCCACGTCCGGCACTTTCGTCACGCAGTGGGGGTTGCCCACCGACACGCAGGTCACCGGCCAGGCCCGGCCGCCCACCATCAGCTCCTTGCCAATGGCAGGCCCGCCGCCAAAGCCCAGCGCGGGCAGGTCGGCGGGGGCAAAGCTGGCCTTGCCCATCTCCACCTGCCACATGCCGTCGCCCATGCGCCGCAGCGTTTTCACGCCCGCGCGGGTCTCCACCCGTGCCTCATCCTTCACAAGACCGTGCTCAAACAGCCACTGGGCAACGCATCGGATGCCATTGCCGCACATGGAGCCCTCGCTGCCGTCGGCGTTGAACATCCGCATCTTTGCGTCCGCCGCGTCGCTGTGGCAGATGCAGATGAGGCCGTCCGCCCCCACGGCAAAGTGCCGGGGGCTCAGGGCCACCGCCGCGGCAGCCGGGTCAAAGGAAAGGCCGGCAAGGCAGTCCACATAGATGTAGTCGTTGCCGCAGCCCTCCATTTTGGTGAAATCCAAAACCACCGAAAACTCCCCCCTCCGGGGCGGAAAAGGGCGCATTCTGCCCTTCGGCCCCACTCTGTTTTTATTATAACGTCAAACCCCGGCCAGCACAAGGAAAACCGCCAAAAAACTTGCCCCAGACCCTTGACAACCCCTCATAGATAGGCTATAAAATGATATAGTATAAACACACCGCCTATGCGGGGCAACGAAAAGGGAGTTTTAACGATTATGGATACTTTTGAACGCATCCGTGAGCTCTTGGCCGAACAGCTGGACATCGACGAGGACAAGATCACCATGGACAGCGATATTCTTGAGGACTTTGAGGCCGACAGCCTGGACGTGGTGGACATGGTCATGACTCTGGAAGACGAGTTTGGCGTGGAAGTGCCCGACGAGCAGATCGAGAATTTCCACACCGTTGGGGACGTCGTGCGCTACGTCGAGGAGAACAGCTGAAAACCACACATGCTGTGATCACGCCCCTGCAGCCGCGGGGGCGTGTTTTTTACCAAACCGAACAGGAAGGAACGGCGCAAATGAGCGAACAGAAGAAGAAACTGGTGGAGGCCATCACCCCCATCAACGAGGATTTTGCCCAGTGGTACACCGACGTGTGCCTCAAGGCGGAACTGGTGGACTATTCCAGCGTGAAGGGCTGCATGATCCTGCGGCCCTACGGCTACGCCATCTGGGAGAACATCACCCACATCCTGGACGGCATGTTCAAGGCCACCGGCCATGAGAACGTGGCCATGCCCATCTTCATCCCCGAAAGCCTGCTCCAGAAGGAGAAGGACCATGTGGAGGGCTTTGCCCCCGAGGTGGCCTGGGTCACCCACGGCGGCCTGGACCAGCTGGAAGAGCGCCTGTGCGTGCGCCCCACCAGCGAGACGCTGTTCTGTGACCACTTCGCCCATGTGCTGCACTCCTGGCGCGATTTGCCCATGAAGTACAACCAGTGGTGCAGCGTGGTGCGCTGGGAAAAGACCACCCGGCCGTTCCTGCGCAGCCGGGAGTTCTGGTGGCAGGAGGGCCACACCATCCACGAGACCGAGCAGGAGGCCGTCGACGAGACGCTGCTGCAGCTGAACACCTACGCCAAATTCTGCGAGGAAGAGCTGAACATCCCGGTGCTCAAGGGCCAGAAGACCGACAAGGAGAAGTTTGCCGGCGCCCAGGCCACCTACACCATCGAGGCCATGATGCACGACGGCAAGGCCCTGCAGAGCGGCACCAGCCACTATTTCGGCGACGGCTTCTCCCGCGCCTTTGACGTGCAGTTCACCGGCCGCGACAACCAGCTGCAATACCCGTTCCAGACCAGCTGGGGCGTGTCCACCCGCCTGGTGGGCGCCATCATCATGACCCACGGCGACGACGAGGGGCTGATCCTGCCCCCGGCGGTGGCCCCCTACCAGGTGGTCATCGTGCCGGTGGCCGCCCACAAGCCCGGCGTGGCCGAGGCCGCCCGGGAGCTGGCGGAGCGCCTGTCGAAGTTCTGCCGGGTCAAGCTGGACGATTCGGACAACAGCCCCGGCTGGAAGTTCGCCCAGTGGGAGATGAAAGGCGTGCCCCTGCGCCTGGAGATCGGCCCCAAGGACATCGAGAAAAACCAGTGCGTGCTGGTGCGCCGCACCGACCGGGAAAAGCTCTTCACCCCGCTGGCGGAGCTGGAAGCGGCCATCCCCGCCCAGCTGGTGGAGATCAGCCGCCAGCTGTACGATCGGGCGCTGGAAAACCGGGAAAACCGCACCTGGGCCGCCGCCACCATGGACGAGGTGAAGGCCCTGGCCGAGGCGAACAACGGCTACATCAAGACCATGTGGTGCGGCGACGCCGCCTGCGAGGAGAAGATGAAGGAGGAGGCTGGCCTGTCCAGCCGGTGCATGCCCTTCGAGCAGGAGCACCTCTCCGACGTCTGCCCGGTGTGCGGCAAGCCCGCCAAGGTGATGGTCTACTGGGGCAAAGCCTACTAAACCAAACAAAAAGCGGCCCGGATGCCAAAGGCATCCGGGCCGCTTTCCTTTTTTGCAAAGCCGCCTTATTCCAGCGGCACCACTTTCAGAAACACCGCCTGCACCTTGGGGCTGTAGTTCAGGTCCTTGTGGTAGCGGCCGAACAGCCATTTTTTGTAGCAGGTGGTCTTCATGACCTGGTCGAAGAAGTTGTGCAGCCAGTTTGGCTGGCCCCGCATCAGCTGGGTGAACTCCAAAATCTGCAGCGGCGCGTCGTGGGTGAGGATGTAGTCCACCCGGCCCCCCGCGGCCTTCAGGTTCTCGGCGCAGTATTCCAGTTCGTCGCTGGTGGGCAGTTCCGCCCGCCACCAGTTGACGCCTTCCTCCCGGTCCTCTTTGTCCCAGCTTTCGGCGCCGCCGAAGCAGAGCAGCTTTTTGCCCTCGATCTCCAGAATGCTGCCCCGCTGGATGTAATAGAGATTGCCGCCGATGTGCCGCGCACGGCCGCCCATGAAGTCCTCCACGGGGTAATCGCGCAAAAGGTCGAAGTTCTCGTGGCAGCCGTCGATGAACAGGATACGGTAGTGGCGCTTGGTCAGCCATTTCAGGTGCTTTTGCTCCGCCTTGCCGCCGGACCAGAGAAAGCCGAAATCCCCCAGCACGATGAGCGTGTCGCCTTTTTTCAGCTTTTTGACGGCTTTGTCGGCAAAACGCCCGATGTCGCCGTGGAGATCGCCGGTCACATAAATCACGGGGGAACACACCTCTTTCACACAAAAAGCCTTTATAAGCGGCCTCAAAACTGCTATAATATATGAGATACCATCCGGGAGGGCCCGGCTCTGCGCCGCCCGCCCCGGCGGGGTCATCTGTGTTTTATTGTAACGCCTTTAAAGGGAAAAGTCTATATGAAAAAAACCATCGCCTTTCTGCTGACCCTTGCGGCGCTGGCCGGGCTGCTGGCCCTGCCCGCCTCGGCGGCGGGCTTCACCCCGCCCTTTGAGGTGGCGGCCCCCGGGGCCTATGTGGTCAACCTCGACACCAACATCATCGTTTACGAAAAGAACAGCGACCAGCCGCTGCCCACCGCCAGCACCGCCAAGGTGATGACCGCCATCCTGCTGCTGGAACAGTATCAGGATCAGCTGGATTCCGTCACCGTGGCCATGCCCCGCTATGTGCAGGACGAACTCTACGGCAAGGGCATGCAGGTGGCGGACATCCGCCCCGGCGAGACCCATACCCTGCGCAACCTGCTCAACGCCATGCTGGTCTACAGCGGCGCCGACGCGGCCATGATCATCGCCGACTATGTGGGCGGCGGCAGCCAGGAGAACTTCGTCTACATGATGAACGCCAAGGCCAAAGAGATCGGCTGCACCAACACCAACTTCGTGGACGCGGTGGGAATGAGCACCGAAAACGTCACCACCGCCCGGGACCTCTACCTGATGTTCCGCTACGCCCTCAGCTTCGACACCTTCAAAGAGGTCATTGCCACCCAGAAGTACGACATGGGCGAGATGCTGCCCCGCTACACCGCGGGCACCTACAACCTGTTCAACACCAACGTGATGATCCGCGAAGGCGCGGGCGCCGAGTTTTACCGCAGCTACTGCATGGGCGGCAAGACCGGCACCCTCCAGGACTGGGCCAACCTGGTGGCCTGGCACAACCAGGACGGCAAGAGCTACCTCTCGGTGGTGCTGAACAGCCCAAACTCCTGCGACCAGATCGGCGTCAACTACCTGGATGCAAACGGCAACCCCAAGTATAACCCCGCCGCCTATGAGACCTGTCAGCTGATGGACTGGGTGTTCGAGAGCTTTGACATCCTGCCCGCCCTGGACAAGAACGAGCCCATCGAGCAGGTGCCGGTGAAATACTGCGCCGAGACCGACCGGCTGATGCTCTACCCGGCGGACGACCTGCTCACCATCCTGCCGGTGGGCGCGGACGAGAGCATCACCCAAAAGACCTTCCACCTGCCCGAGAGCGTGTCCGCCCCGGTGAAGCAGGGGGACGTGATCGGCACGGTTGACATCTCGCTGTCCGGCGAGGTCATCGGAACGGTGGAGCTGCTGGCCGAGCGGGACCTGGACCGGAACATGGTGCTCTACACTTTGAGCAAGGTGGGCGAATTCTTCTCCAGCCTCTACTTCAAGGTGCTGATGGTGCTCACCGGGGCCGCGGTGGCGGTGTATCTGGCGCTCTATTTCATCTCGCTGGCAAAGAGGCGCGGCTCCAAAAAGATCCGCCGCCGCTATTGATAAAAGGGAAAACGAGGGGGCAAAGGCTTATGCTGGACGTGAAACGCAATCTCACCACCATCATGGACTTCTACGAGCTGACCATGGCGGCGGGCTACCTGGAAGAGGGTTTTGAAGACAAAATAAGCGTCTTCGACATGTTCTTCCGCAAAATACCCGACGGCGGCGGCTTCGCCATCATGGCCGGGCTGGACACCTTCATCGAAGCGGTGGAAAACCTCAAGTTCACCGAGCAGGACATCGAGTACCTGGCCGCCTGCGGCGTGTTCAACGAAAAGTTCCTGGATTATCTGCGGCACTTCACCCTGCACTGCAACATCTGGGCCATCCCCGAGGGCACGCCCATCTTCCCCCAGGAGCCCATCGTCACGGTGGAGGGCCCCTCCATCGAGTGCCAGCTGCTGGAAACGCTGCTGCTGGTCACCTTCAACCACCAGTGCCTGGTGGCAACCAAAGCGAACCGCATCGTGCGCAGCGCGCAAGGGCGCCCTGTGATGGAGTTCGGCGCCCGCCGCGCCCAGGGGTACGACGCGGCGGTCTACGGCGCCCGCGCCGCCTACATCGGCGGCTGCGCCTCCACCAGCTGCGTCATGGCCGCCCGGGACTTCGGCATCCCCGCCAGCGGCACCATGGCCCACAGCTGGGTGCAGATGTTCCAAAGCGAATACGAGGCCTTTGCCACCTACGCGCGCCTTTACCCCGACGGCTGCGTGCTGCTGGTGGATACCTACAACGTGACCAGGAGCGGCGTGCCCAACGCCATCAAGGTGTTCGACGAAGTCTTAAAGCCCCTGGGCAAGCGGCCCAAGGGCATCCGCATCGACTCCGGCGACATCGCCTACCTCTCCAAAAAGGCCCGCAAAATGCTGGACGAGGCCGGCTATGAAGACTGCCCCATCTGCGCCTCCAACAGCCTGGACGAGTACATCGTGCGGGACCTCATCCTGCAGGAGGCGAAGATCGACAGCTTCGGCATCGGCGAGAACCTCATCACCGCCAAGAGCGACCCGGTGTTCGGCGGGGTCTACAAGCTGGCCGCCGTGAAGGAAGGGGACAGCTACATCCCCAGGATCAAGGTCAGCGAGAGCGTGGAAAAGATCACCCTGCCCTGCCTCAAGAAGGTCTGGCGCATCTACGACAACTACACCCGCAAGGCCATGGCGGACTATGTGGCGGTGTATGATGAGGAGGTGGGCGAGCACGAGGAACTCACCCTCTTCGACCCCAACCAGACCTGGAAGCAGCGCACCTATAAAAACTGCACGGTGAAGTGCATCACCACCCCCATCTACCGCGAGGGCAGGCTGGTGTACGACCGGCCCACCGTGACCGAGATACGCGCCGCCTGCGCCGGGCAGGTGGAGAACCTGTGGGAGGAGATGCGCCGCTTCGAATACCCTCATCGGTATTATGTGGACTATTCCCGCAAATTGTGGGAGTGCCGCCAGGAACTTCTCACCCGCATTTCCCGCATGGGCCAGTAAACCCACATAAAAATCCATCACCCGGGGAACACTGTTCCCCGGGTGATTTTTCTATGATCGAAAAAAGCGCGCTGTTTTGTCTGGGGGCGCTGGGCTACGGCTGCATCGAGCTGGCCTGGCGCGGGCGCACCCACTGGACCATGCTGCTGGCGGGAGGGCTTTGCATGCTGGCCCTCTGGGCGCTGAACGAGCGCCTGGCCCGCTGGCCGCTGCTGGCCCGCTGCGCCGCCGGCGCGCTGGTCATCACCGGCGTGGAGCTGGCCTTCGGCGTGGTCTGCAACCTGGCTTTGGGCTGGCGCGTGTGGGACTACTCCCTGCTCTGGGGCAACCTTTGGGGCCAGATCTGCCCCCTTTACTCCAGCCTGTGGTTTTTGCTGTGCATCCCCATCTTCGGCAGCCTGAGCCTCTGCCGCGCCCGCCTGGACGCCCCTGCGGCCCCCGGCGGCGGGCAGGAGGGATAGAAGGGCAAAGGGGCGCCCTTGGGCCGCCGGGCTTCGCCCCGGCCTTTTTGCCTGACCGCGCCGCCCTTACCCCAGCTCCACCACCGCCGCCTGCCAGGGGGCCAGGGTCAGGACGCCGCCCGCCTGACCGGGCACGCCGTCTGAGCATAGCAGCACTTCCTTTGCCGCGCCGGGCAGCTCTACCCGCTGGGCCTCGCCGCCCAGGTTGGAGGCGACGAGCAGCCTGCGCCCGCCGCCGGTGCGCACAAAGGCCGCAAGGCCCGCCTGCTCCTGACGCACCGGCTCAAAGCCGCCCCACACCAGCGCCTCTTTATACTTATCGTTTTTCCGAAGCCGGATCAACTTTTTGTAGAATTCCAGCACCGAGCCTTCCACGCCCTGCTGGGCCGCCGCGTTCACCCGGGTGTAGTTGGGGTTCACCGGCAGCCAGGGGGTGCCGGTGGTGAAGCCGGCGGCGTGCCCCGCCGTCCATTGCACCGGGGTGCGGGCATTGTCGCGGCTGAGGCGGGCCACCCGCTCCAGCGCCTCGGCGGGGGCGAGGCCCGCCGCCAGCGCGGCGGCGTATTCGCCGTGGGTGTTCACGTCGTCCACCGCGTCGATGGAAGGGAACACCGTGTTGGTCATGCCCAGTTCCTGCCCCTGGTAGAGGAAGGGCAGGCCCGGCAGCAGCATCTGCACCGCCGCCAGCGCCTTCTGGGCCCGCGGGTCGTTTGCGGCCTGTTCGGGCAGGTAGCGGCTGGCGCCGCGGGGCTCGTCGTGGTTTTCGATGATGTTGCTCAAAAAGCCCACGCCCGCGGCCCGCAGGGCGCTGGCGAAGCAGCAGTCCCGGTAATTGTCCGGGCCGGGTTTTTTCGCGTCGTACCAGCCCCTGGGGCTGCCGCCCCAGCAGGCGGCGGCAAAGTCGAACATGCTGGAGAAAAAGCCCCCCTGCCCGATGAACAGGCTCATCTCCGCGGGGTCGGTGTCGAACACCTCGCCCACAGTGAAGGCGCCATGGGGGGCAAAGGCTTCGTCCCGCAGTTGGCCGAGATAGGTGTGCAGCCGCTGCCGGGACACCGGGTCCGCCAGCATTTGGCGGCAGTCCGCCAGCCCGTCCGGCCGGTCGGGCGTAAAGTCCTCAAAACTGGCGGGCTTGCCGATGTTCACGATGGCGTCCACCCGGAAGCCGGCCACGCCCTTTTCCAGCCACCAGTTCGCCATCTTTACCACCTCGCGGCGCACCGCGGGGTTCTGCCAGTTCAGGTCGGGCTGCTTTTTGCCGAACAGGTGCAGGTAGTAAAGGCCTTCCTGGCCGGGCACGGGGCTCCACACGCTGCCGCCGAAGTAGCTGCGCCAGTTGGTGGGCGGCGCGCCGTTTTTGCCCTTGCGGAAATAGAAATACTTCCCATAGGGGCCTTCCGGGTCGGCCAGCGCCTTCTGGAACCAGGGGTGCTCGTCGGAGCAGTGATTCACCACCAGGTCCATCACCACGTACATGCCCCGGCGCCTGGCCTGGGCCAGCAGGCGCTCCATGTCCTCCATGGCGCCGAAGCGGGGGTCGATGCCCCGGTAGTCGGCGATGTCGTAGCCCTCGTCCGCCAGCGGGCTTTTGTACACCGGAGAGAGCCAGAGGATGTCCGCCCCCAGTTCCTTGAGATAGTCCAGCCGGCCGATGATGCCGGGGATGTCGCCCACGCCGTCGCCGTTTGAATCCTGGAAGCTTTTGGGCCAGATCTGATAACAGACCTTGTCCTGCCACCACTGCCGTTCCATGGCTGTTCCTCCCTTGCAGATGGTTTTTCACGGCCTCATTATAGCATTTCTGCGCCCGCTTTCAAGGGGATCGGGCGTTTCCGGGAAAAGGCCGGCTTTGCCCCGCCCCTGCGCAAAAACCGCCGCACCCAGGTGGGTACGGCGGTTTTTGCAGATGCTCAAAGGAAGGAAAGAACTTACTTCAGCTCCACCTTGGCGCCAGCGTCTTCCAGCTTCTTCTTCATCTCGTCGGCGTCGGCCTTGGAAGCGGCCTCCTTCAGGGTCTTGGGAGCGTTGTCCACCAGGTCCTTCGCCTCCTTCAGGCCCAGGCCGGTGATCTCCTTCACGGTCTTGATAACGGCCATCTTGTTGGCGCCGACCTCGGCCAGCACAACGTCGAACTCGGTCTTCTCCTCGGCGGCGGGAGCAGCGGCGGCGGCAGCGGGAGCGGCAGCGGCCACGGCGGAAACGCCGAACTCCTCGCAGTAGGTGTCGATGAGCTCTTTCAGCTCCAGAACGCTCAGCTCTTTGACAGCGTCAATGATCTTGGTGATTTTCTCAGAAGCCATTGTGTTTACCTCCAATGTAGTTTACTTTTTGTTGCGGGCCGCGCCTCAGGCGCTCGGGGCCCTGTGTTGCGCCGCGAAACGATCAGGCGGCGGGTTCCTCGCTCTTGTCCACATAAGCCTGCATGGCCACGGCCAGACCGCTGAGGGTGCTGGTGAGGGCGCCGGCGAACATGGAGAGCATGCCTTCCAGGCCGGGCAGCTTTGCGATCTCCTCCACGGAGGCCTTCTCCATCAGCTTGCCGTCCATATAGCCGGCCTTGACGTTGAACTTGTCCTTGGAAGCGTCGGCATACTTGCACAGGATGCGGGCGGCGGCGATGCGGTCCTCCTTGGCGATGGCCAGGGCGGTGGTGCCTTCCAGCACCTCGTTCATGCCTTCCAGCTCGGTGCCGCTGATGGCAAGGCGCAGCATGGTGTTCTTCACGACGAAGTACTCCACGCCGGCCTCGCGCAGCTCCTTGCGCAGCTTGGTGTCGTCGGCCACGTTGATGCCTTTGTAGTCCACGACCACGCCGGCGACGGAATTGGCGATCTTCTCTTTCAGCTCGGCAACATAGGCCTGCTTGGCAGTCAAAATCTTCTCACTGGGCATTTCGGTTTCACCTCGTTTCAAGCGATAACATTCTTTCGTTCGCGATAAAAAAGCCCTTTTCCCGCCATGGCGAGAAAAGGGCATAAACATGCACAGTCACAGTGTTATGCGCGTTTCTCGGCAGGCGGGCGAAAGCCCTTTACGCTATGCATTGAGCACCTGCTGTCTTAAAAACAGCATTATTATTATACCATGAGGCGGGGCGTTGTCAAGCTTATTTTTGAAAAAACCACAACGCCCGAAAAAGGCCGGGGCGAGAGTGCCCCGGCACTTTGCAGCGGGTTTTAAGCTCAGCCGCCGAACTTGGCGCCGTTCAGCTTGATGCCGGGGCCCATGGTGGTGGCCACGGTGGCGCTCTTGATATACTGGCCCTTGGCGGCGGCGGGCTTGGCCTTCACAATGGCCTCCATCACGACGCGCAGGTTGTCGCCCAGCTTCTCGGGGCCAAAGCTGGCCTTGCCCACGGGAACATGGATGATGTTCTGCTTGTCCAGGCGGTACTCGATCTTACCGGCCTTGGCTTCGGTAACGGCCTTGCCGATGTCGGGGGTCACGGTGCCGGCCTTGGGGTTGGGCATCAGGCCGCGGGGGCCCAGGATCTTGCCCAGACGGCCCACCTGGCCCATCATGTCCGGGGTGGTGACCAGAACGTCGAAGTCAACAAAGCCCTCGTTCTGGATCTTGGCGATCAGGTCGGCGTCGCCCACCATCATCGCGCCCGCCTCCTCGGCGGCCTTGGCGGCGTCGCCCTTGCAGATGGCGATGACGCGCACGTTCTTGCCGGTGCCGTGGGGCAGCACAACGGCGCCGCGGACCTGCTGGTCGGCGTGGCGGCTGTCAACGCCCAGGCGCACATGCAGCTCAACGGTCTCGTCGAACTTGGCCTTGGCGGTCTGGCAGCAGAGGGAAAGGGCCTCGTCGGCCTCGTAGAGCTTGGTGCGGTCGACCAGCTTGGCGCTGTCGACGTAGTGTTTACCGTGTTTCATAACTTTATCCTCCTGTGTGGTCTATCGGATCAATTTCCTCCCACGAATTCAGCCGGGACTCTTCACTCGGTGACGGTGACGCCCATGCTGCGGCAGGTGCCGGCGATCATGCTGATCGCGCTCTCCAGGTTGGCGGCGTTCAGGTCGGGCATCTTGGTCTTGGCGATCTCTTCCAGCTGGGCCTTGGTGATGGTGGCCACCTTGGTCTTGTTGGGAACGCCGGAACCGCTCTCGATGCCGCAGGCCTTCTTGATCAGGACCGGAGCCGGAGGGGTCTTGGTGATAAAGCTGAAGGAACGGTCGGCATACACGGTGATGACCACCGGGATGATGTAACCCATGTCCTTCTGGGTGCGCTCGTTGAATTCCTTGGTGAACGCCATGATGTTCACGCCGTGCTGGCCAAGCGCGGGGCCGACAGGGGGGGCCGGAGTCGCTTTGCCGGCCGGGATCTGCAACTTGATGTAACCAGTTACTTTTTGCGCCATTTTAATGCACCTCCAAAATTTGTGGTAAGATAGCGGGCCGAAAGCCTCGGCCCTCCCACGGGCGCGGGGAATGCCGCGCCCTATAAAAACCGCGCCTGGCGGCTCTTACCGATGGTTTGCCCGCCTTGCGGGCACGTTCGTTGTTACAGGGGTTTCGCCTGGCCCAGTTCCAGCTCGGCGGGGGTCTCGCGCCCGAACATGGAGACCTTCACCTTCACCTTCTGGGCCTGCAGGTCGATCTCGTCCACCACGCCCACGAAGCCCTCCAGGGGGCCCCCGGTGATCTGGACGTTGTCGCCCACCGCATAGTCCAGCGTGAGCTCGGCCTTGGCGTTCATGCCCAGCTTCTCCGCTTCCTCGTCGCTCAGGGGTTCAGGCTTGGACGAGGGGCCGACAAACCCGGTCACGCCGCGGCAGTTGCGCACGATGTACCAGCTCTCGTCGGTCATGACCATCTTCACCAGAACATAGCCGGGGAACAGTTTGCGCTCCACCAGGCGTTCCTTGCCGTCCTTCAGCTCGGGAACCATCTCCACCGGCACTTTGACCTCCTGGATGAGGTCCTGCAGGCGGCGGTTTTCCACGATGGTCTCAAGGTTGGTGGCCACTTTGTTTTCGTAGCCGGAATAGGTGTGCACCACATACCACAGTGCCTGTTCTGCCATTCGTGTTCGCTCCCCTCGTTTTGTGCTTGCGTGTTACAGGCTCCGGGCCAGCGCCAGCAGGCCGTCGCGGCCAAAGCCGAAGAGCAGGTCCAGCGCCAGCACCACGACGGCGGCGATGATGACCACCACGATGACCACGATGGTGTTGTTGATGATCTGCTTCTTGCTGGGCCACACGACTTTCTTCATCTCGCTCGCGGTGTCGCGGAAGAATTTGCCGATGCCCTTGAACCAGTTCTTGACCTTCGAGAAGAAACCGGGTTTCTTGCTGCTAGTCTCAGCCATGATGCTCCGCCTTTCTTACTTGGTCTCGCGATGGACAGTATGCTTTCTGCAGAAACGGCAATACTTCTTCATCTCGAGGCGGTCGGGGCTGTTCTTCTTGTTCTTCTTGGTGTTGTAGTTGCGCTGTTTGCACTCCGTGCAGGCAAGGGTGATTTTCACTCGCATTTGTCTTCGGCACCTCCAATTAACGGTTTGTTTAGCCTCCCTGACAGTTGCAGGCCGCACCCGAAAAATGGGCACAAAAAAATAAACCTGCAAAAGAGGTGATACCATCATATCACACCCGGGGCGGCCCGTCAAGAGAAAAATCTCCCTGAAATGCGAAAAAGCGGCGGCGGGGCACGCGCGGGCAGTAGCGCGCCGGGCATTTTTATGGTATTATTAGAATACTTATGGGCATATGCCCCAAAGGGGCCCACTTTGCCCGAAGAGAGAAGGATAAAAACGATGAAAAAACTGACTGTCGCGCTGCTGTTCGGCGGCGTTTCCAGCGAGCACGATGTGAGCTGCATGTCGGCAAAGACCTTTGCCGACGGCCTGGACGAAGCCCGCTACGATGTATACAAGATCGGCATCACCAGGGACGGCCGCTGGTTTTACTATCCCGGCCCTTCCGGCAAGATGCCCGGGGACCAGTGGCTTGCCTGCCCGGGAAACATCCCCTGCCTCATCAGCCCGGACCGGGGCTGCCACGGCATGCTGCTCTTTGAAGAGGGCGGCGTGCGCACGGTGCGGCTGGACGCGGCCATCCCGGTGCTCCACGGCAAAAACGGCGAGGATGGCACCATCCAGGGCCTGCTCGAGCTGGCTGGCATCCCCTACGTGGGCTGCGGCGTGCTGGCCAGCGCCGCCTGCATGGACAAGGCGGTGGCCAACATCCTGTTCGACGCGGCGGGCGTGCCTCACTGCCGCTGGGACTGGGCCGACCGGGCCGGCTGCGACGACTTCGACGCGCTGGCCGACCGGCTGGAAAAGAAGCTGGGCTGGCCCATCTTCGTGAAACCCGCCAACGCGGGCAGCAGCGTGGGCATCAGCAAGGCGGAGGACCGCGCGGCCCTGAAAGCCGCGGTGGCCACCGCCCTGGCCGAGGACGACAAGGTGGTCTTTGAGCGCTTTGTGAAAGGCCAGGAGGTGGAGTGCGCTGTGATCGGCAACCGCTGCGCCGTGAGCACCCGCCCCGGCGAGATCCTGGCCAGCGAGGAGTTTTATACCTACGACGACAAGTACGTGCTGGGCGCCAGCCGCACCCTTATCCCCGCCCGCCTGCCGGAGGAGAAGCTGGACGAGGTGCGCTCTCTGGCGGAAAAGGCATACGCCGCTTTGGGCTGCCAGGGCCTGGCACGGTGCGACTTCTTTGTGGAACAGGACGGCAACGTGCTCATCAACGAGATCAACACCATGCCCGGCTTCACCTCCATCAGCATGTACCCCAAGCTGATGGAGGCGGCGGGCAAGCCCCTGGGCGCGCTGCTGGATGAACTGGTGGAACTGGCGCTGGCGCGCGCGGAGGCCAGCCATGGATGAGCGTGCCATCGGCGTGTTCGACTCCGGCGCGGGCGGCCTCACGGCGGTGCGGCAGCTGCGGCGGCTTCTGCCGGCGGAGAAGATCGTCTACTTCGGCGACACCGGCCGCGTGCCCTACGGCACCCGCAGCCCGTCGACCATCTTCCAGTATGCAAAGCAGGACATCGCGTTCCTTCTCTCGAAAAACGTCAAGTTCCTGCTGGCGGCCTGCGGCACGGTGAGCAGCATCCTGCCCGCCGGCTACACCGACGCTTTGCCCGTGCCCTTTGCCGGCGTGGTGGACGCGGCGTGCGCCGCGGCGGCCGTCGCCACCAAAAACGGGCGCATCGGCGTCATCGGCACCAGCGCCACCATCCGCAGCGGCAGCTACGAGCAGCGGCTGCACAATGCAAGCGGGCGCTTTCAGGTGTTCGCCAGGGCCTGCCCCATGTTCGTGCCGCTGGTGGAAAACGGCTATGTGGCCCCGGACGACCCCGTCACCGCCGCCATCGCGGCCCAGTACCTCACGCCGCTGCGCGGGGAAGGGGTGGACACCCTCATCCTGGGCTGCACCCACTACCCCCTCATCGCCCCGGCCATCGCCAAGGTGATGGGCCCGGGGGTGGCCCTCATCGACGCGGGGCGGGAGGGCGCGCTGCTGGCCCGCCGCCGCCTTTTTGAGCTGGGCCTGCTGGCCCCCGAGGGCAGCGAGGGCGGCGCGGAGTATTATGTGAGTGACGAGCCCGCGGGCTTTGAGCCCTTCATCCGGCTGTTCGTGGGCGCAAACGACGGCCCCGTGACCCGGGTGGCCATCGACAACTACTGACCGGGGCCGCGGGCCCCGCATCCAAGGAGGAAAACAGCCCATGAACGAGGATTTTCTGATCCGCATCGACGGGCGCATGGAGCAGGGCGACGAGTCGGGCTCGGTGCAGCTGATGACCCGGGGCAGCTTCGTGCGCCGGGGCGGCAGCTTTTTCATCAGCTACAAGGAGACCGAGGCCACCGGCTACGAGGGCTGCACCACCACCGTGAAGGTGGCGAAGGACGAGAGCAAGGTCTCCATGACCCGCTTTGGCCCGGCGGCGGGCCAGCTGGTGGTGGAAAAGGGCATCCGCCATCTGTGCCACTACGACACCGGCTACGGCGCCATGACCCTGGGCGTGGCGGCGGACGAGATCCACAGCCGCCTCACCGACGAGGGGGGCGAGGTGGAGTTCAGCTACACCCTGGACGCCGACCAGAACACCATCCTCAGCCGCAACCTGGTGAAGATCAGCGTCAAGCGCACCGGGCCGCTGACCTGACCGCCCTATATATTGTAATATAGAGATAGAGGGCTCCGCCCCCCGCCAAGCGAGACCGCGCCGGAACAACAGAAAAAGCGCCGCCTGCTCTCTTCAAAAGCAGGCGGCGCTTTATACACTCCAACATTTACATCATAGCACAAATTCCTGGCTCCTTCAAGGCAACAATCGAACAAATTTTGCACCATAAGTCTATGCATCATGTCAATATACAAACGATTTGGGGTATGCTATAGTATAGACACACCAAGGAGAGAACACCAAGGTCTAGAAACCGGCGGGTAGGAAACGAAGAAACGTGGCCCCCGGGAAGGAAAGGAGCGCAGGGCCATCATGGTAAAAGAAGAACCCAAGCAGTTTGGGCAGGGTGGGTCCTGCCGCTGACGATCCAGATCGCTCACAACACCAAAAGATGCTTTCTTTTCAAGAGGACCAGAGACAAGAGCGGTTTATCTGGCACATGATCGTTCAAATAGCGTACAGAGCCCACGACCTGCCGGCATGAATTTTTAGATAGATGAAGCAGTGAACAACGGATCGACGCGCTTAGAAAGCGCAAAAAACATCCGAACTTCCAAAACTTCCATCCGTTTAAAAACTCATTACCCGCGGGCGTTTTTTCTATATGAAAAGCGGCCTGCACGTCGAATTATAGACAGCCTTGAAACGTCCGCCGTGAAAACGCGGATGTCTCATACACACACCGGTGTGAGAAGGGTCTGTAAAAAGACGACACTACAAAAACACGGAGGTTTCAACTCCAATGTACTAACCATGAAAGGGAACGTCCCCTTTTGAAACGTACGAAGAACGAAAGCGGATACAACAGCGCGCGAAATGGCAAGATCGAGCCGCGAGCGTCCAGGTAAGGCAAAGCAGGAAGGTTTTCAATGGGGCCGATGGGCCGCGTGAGAACATGCTTTGAGGAATGGAACAGCAAACGGCGGGAAACCAGGTTCCGAGTTTTGTTTTCAAACACCAAAAGATCGAAAGGCGCGGCTGACAGCAAGTTTTGATCCAATGGCGCCAAACAGGACCCCGATTTTATCCACAAGGCAAACTGATAAAACGCCTTTCGAAACGAACGTTGCATCAAAACCAAGAGAGGGATACCCCAATGTGGTAACATCGTTTGCTCCAAACTGATATACAGGCGATGTGAAGCTACAAAGCCTGCATAAAAGGATTTCCAGATAGAAAGCGCGATGAACATGAAAAAATTTCTGTTTGAACGTTTGAAATCCGGGAAATGAGAGGGCAGACCAATGTACTGAATCGTTTTCCGGGGCGCCGTGTCCGGCGCCCCGGTTTTTTTGCGCCCTTTTGCAGCGCGCGACGCTCAGTGCCCATCCTCGTCCAGGAAAGGCTTCACCAGCCGCTCAAAAATGACGTCCTCCCGCATCAGCGCCAGCCCCTGCGTTTCATCCCCCAGCACCAGCAGCCGGTCGCCGGGGTCGATGTCGAAAATTTTGCGGGCCGCGGCGGGCAGGACGATCTGCCCTTTCTCCCCCACGGCGACCACCCCGAAAATGTGCTTGCCCCGGGGCGGCGGGCTCAGGCCCTCCACCGTGCTCTCGTAATTCACCAGATCGTCCAGCGTCACCCCGAACACCTCCGCCAGGGCGGCGGCCCGCTCCAGATCCGGCGCGGACTCGCCGCTCTCCCACTTGGAGAGGGTCTGGCGGGAGACGTTCACCTTTTCCGCCAGTTCTTCCTGCGAGAGGCCATTCAGTTTGCGCAGCTGGCAGAGATTATCCCGAAACATGGCGTTTCTCCTTTCGCTTGCCCAAAACGCACCAGCGCAGCACCGGCGTTTTGGAGATGAGGGCGTTCAAACCATACCCGCCGCCGAAGGCCGCCGCTGCCGCCAGCAGATAGCAGACCACGGCGGGCAGGTGCAAAAACCGGTCCATGGCCCAGGCAACGGCGGCCAGGGGCAGGTAGTGAAGCACATACAGCCCGAAACTGCGCTGCCCCAGCCAGGCGGCCAGAGGGCCCGTTCTGTCGCCCCAGCGCTTCATGGCAGCGAAGGCCGCCAGCACCACCGCCCAGGCAAAGGCGATGGCCAGCGGGCAGTTCACCGCCGGTGGCGCGGCGTAATTCTGCCCGAACCAGCGCAGGGTGTAGGCCGTGCCCAGCGCCAGCGCCGCGGCGCAGAAGGGCAGGGGATGAGCGGCAAGACGCTCCACTACTTCCTCGTGGGCAAAGGCGAAATAGCCCAGCATGAAGGCGAACGCGTAGATGCCGAAGCGGTAGACCGCGATGTAAGGGGCGTTCAGCACCTGCGCCGCGGCCCAGAGGGGCAGGCCCAGCGCCGTCAGGGCGAGGGGGCCAAGCCGCCCGCAGACGCGGTAGAGGCGGCCCCGTTCAAACCGGCGCAGCAGAACCAGCGCCATGGAAAAAAGCCAGAGCATCTGGGCAAACCACAAAACGCCGCAGCCGGACGCCGCCATGATGAGCCAGAGCACCGGGGCGGGCAGGGGCGGCAGGATGTCAAAGGCCTCGGCCAGCGCCATATTGAAGCCGCCCAGCACCCACTGAAAGACCAGAAGCCCCAGGGTGGAGGGCACCAGCAGCTTTTCGGTGCGGCGGGCGGCAAAGGCCTTTGGCGGCTGCCGCTCCAGCGCGAGACGGGCGCTCGCGCCAGACACCACAAACAGCAGCACCATGAACCAGGGGTAGAGCAGGTACTGCACCGCATCCTGGGGCTGCACCGGGGCAAAAGGCCCCGCCACCCCGGCGGTGATGACGCCGTTGTACATATAGATGACGTGATAGAGCACCACCAGCAGAACGGTGGCCCAGCGAAGATTGTCCAGATAGTGCCGGCGCATATGTTTTCCCGCCTTTGCAAAAGATTTTAACACATTCTATCACGGCCTTCCAGCCGCTTCCACCAACCAAACGCGGCACAAAAGCGGCCGCCGTGTTAAAAATCGTGGCGCACGGGCGGGCTTTGCCGCCCTGCCGGGTTTTGCTTGACTTTGACACCCCCGCCCTTATAATTAAAGATGTGTACGCCCCGCCGAACGCGGCGCGGGCGGCTGTTTTTGCGCGCCGCGCATGTCAAGCAACACCCCCGCCCGCCGGGCGAAGAAGCATCAGAGAGGCAACGCCATGAACCAGACATCCGCCGCGCCCCACCCCGTTTTGGGGGTGCTGGGCGGCATCGGGCCGATGAGCACCGTCTATTTCTATGAGATGATCACCGCCCACACCAAGGCCGAAAAAGACCAGGACCACCTGGATATCGTCATCAGCAGCCGGGCCACCACCCCGGACCGCAGCGCCTACATCCTGGGCGAAAGCAACGACGACCCCTTCTCGGTGATGGAGCGGGACGCCGAGATGCTGGTGCGCTACGGCGCCACCGTGCTGGCCATCCCCTGCAACACCGCCCACTATTTCTATGACCGGCTGCAGCGCAGCCTGCCGGTGCCGGTGCTGAACATGATCCAGCTCACCGTGCGCGCCGCCAAGGCGGGCGGCTGCCGGAAGCTGGGCATCCTGGCCACCAGCGGCACGGTGGCCAGCTGTTCCTACCAGCGCATGTGCGCGGCGGAGGGGATCGGCTGCGCCGTGCCCAGCGAGGCCGACCAGGCCGCGCTGATGAACACCATCATCTACGGCCAGATCAAGAGCGGCAAGCCGGTGGACCTGGAACTCTTCGGCCGCATCGCCGGCGGCCTCAAGGCGCAAGGCTGCCAGAGGGCAGTGCTGGGCTGCACCGAGCTGAGCCTCATCAAGCGGGACTACGGCCTGGACGATTTCTTCCTCGACAGCACCGAGGTGCTGGCCAAAGCCACCATCGAGGCCTGCGGCAAGACCCCTGTGGGTTTTGATTTCTGAACCGGAGGGGAGGCGTTCTTTTGTGACGGAGCTGGAAAAGAACATGCAGCTGCTGCACACGGGCGATTTGTACGTCTGCAACTCGCCGGAGATGTTCCGGCTGCAGATGGAGCACCGGGCGCTCATCTGGCAGTACAACCAGATGGACCCCCGGGACATGGACGGCCGCGCCGCCCTGCTGCCCCGCATCTTTGCCGAGGTGGGAGAGGGCTGCATCATCGAGGCACCCTTTAACGCCAACTGGGGCTGCTTTACCCACCTGGGCAGAAACGTCTACGCCAACTTTGGCCTCACCCTCACCGACGACACCCACATCTACATCGGCGACGATGTGATGATCGGCCCCAATGTGACCATCGCGGCGGCCGCCCATCCCCTGCACCCGGCGCTGCGCCGCAAGGGGCTGCAATACAACAAGCCTGTCACCATCGGCGCGGGCGTGTGGGTGGGCGCGGGCAGCGTCATCCTGCCGGGGGTGACCATCGGGGAGAACGCCGTCATCGGCGCGGGCAGCCTTGTCACAAAGGACATCCCGGCGGGCGTGCTCGCTGTGGGCAGCCCCTGCCGGGTGGTGCGCCCCATCGGCGGGGAGGACCGCCTGGCCTACGACCATGGCCGGCCCGTCCCGCCCGAATTCTTGTGATCCCGCGGCCGTTTCATTCGCGGCCGCGTTATGAAAGGAAGTAAGACCCATGAAGCAGCAAGACACCTATTACATCACCACCCCCATCTACTACCCCAGCGACAAGCTGCACATCGGCCACAGCTACACCACCGTGGCCTGCGACGCGCTGGCCCGCTTCAAGCGGATGCAGGGCAAAAAGGTGATGTTCCTCACCGGCACCGACGAGCACGGCCAGAAAATTCAGGACAAGGCCGCCGCTGCGGGCGTGACCCCCAAGCAGTATGTGGACAACATCGTGGAAGGCGCGGGCGGCGTGAAGGACCTGTGGAAGCTGATGAACATCAGCTACGACCGGTTCATCCGCACCACCGACGACTGCCACATCGCCAGCTGCCAGAAAATTTTCAAGAAGCTGTATGACCAGGGCGACATCTACAAGAGCGTCTACAAGGGCCATTACTGCAAGCCCTGCGAGAGCTTCTGGACCGACAGCCAGCTGAAGGACGGCAAGTGCCCCGACTGCGGCGGCGAGGTCTATGAGGCCGAGGAGGAGGCTTACTTCTTCAAAACCGGCAAATACGCCCCCCGGCTGCTGAAATACTACGAGGACCACCCCGCCTTCATCCAGCCCGAGACCCGCAAGAACGAGATGATCGCCTTCATCAACCAGGGCCTGCAGGACACCTGCGTCTCCCGCACCTCGGTCTCCTGGGGCATCCCCGTCCCCTTCGACCCGGGGCACACCATGTATGTGTGGGTAGACGCGCTTTCCAACTACATCTCCGCTTTGGGCTACGGCAACGATCAGTACAGCGACTACGACGCCTTCTGGCCCGCCGACCTGCACATGGTGGGCAAGGAGATTTTGCGCTTCCACACCATCCTCTGGCCCGCCATGCTGATGGCGCTGGACCTGCCCCTGCCCGAGCGGGTGTTCGGCCACGGGTGGCTTTTGCTGGACGGCGGCAAGATGAGCAAGTCCAAGGGCAACGTGGTGGACCCGGCGGTGCTCTGCGAGCGCTACAGCGTGGACGCCATCCGCTACTTCCTGCTGCGGGAGATCCCCTTCGGCAACGACGGCGTGTTCTCCAACGAGGCCCTCATCGCCCGCATCAACTCGGACCTTGCCAACGACCTGGGCAACCTGCTCAGCCGCACGGTGGCCATGGCGGAAAAATACTTCGGCGGCGCCCTGCCCGCCCAGCGCCAGAGCGGCGAGTTCGACGGCGACCTTATCAAAACGGTGAGCGAGATGCCCGCCAAGGTGGCCGCCTGCATGGACGACCTGCTCATCCCCCAGGCCCTGCAGGAGGTGTTCCGGGCCATCCAGCGGGCCAACAAATACATCGACGAGACCGCGCCCTGGGCCCTTGCCAAGGACGAGGCGAACCGCGGCCGGCTGGCCATGGTGCTGTATAACCTGTGCGAAGCGCTGCGCTTTGCCACCGTGCTGCTGGCGCCCTTCCTGCCGGACACCGCCGACAAGATGGCCGCCCAGCTGGGCCTTTCCGATGCCGACCGCGCCTGGGCGGACCTGCGCTTTGGCGGCAAGGCGGACTACACCGTGCACAAGGGCGACGCCCTCTTCCCCCGCATCGACGCGGCGAAGGAGCTGGCGGAGCTGGCCGCCGCCCAGGAGGCAAAGCTGAAAGCCGCCGAACAGGCCGCCGAAAAAGCCGACAAGGCCCCCGCGCCCGCCCCTGCCGCTGCCGAGGGCATCGAGCACCAGCCGGAAATTTCCTTCGACGGCTTCTGCAAGGTGGAGCTGCGGGTGGCCCAGGTGCTCACCTGCGAGACCCTGCCCGAAAGCCGCAAGCTGCTGAAGATGACCCTGTTCGACGGCGAGCGTGAGCGCACCATCCTCTCCGGCATCGCCAAGTGGTACAAGCCGGAAGACCTCGTCGGCCGCAAGGTGGGCATCGTGGCGAACCTCGCCCCCCGCCCGATGATGAAGGGCAAGTATGTGAGCGAGGGCATGGTGATGGCCGCCGACATGCCGGACGGCGGCGCTTCGGTGGTTTTCTTCCCCGACGACGTGCTGCCCGGCAGCGCCATCCACTGATGGCCGGCCCCATCTTCGACAGCCACGCCCACTACCAGAGCCGCCAGTTCGACGGCGACCGCGCGGCCCTTTTGCAGAGCCTGCCCGCCGCCGGGGTGGCGGGGGTGGTGGAGTGCGCCACCGATTTTGCCACCAGCAAGGGCGCGCTGGAACTGGCCGCCGCATGGCCCTTTGTGTGGGCGGCGCTGGGCATCCACCCGGAGAGCCTCATTGAAGAGGATGCCTCCACCAACACGCAGTTTTCCGGCGACTGGAAGGCGGAACTGGCCGCCATCGCCCCGCTGCTGAGCGAAAAAAAGGCGGTGGCGGTGGGGGAGATAGGCCTGGATTACCACTGGCCGGTGCCGAAGGACGCCCAGCTGGAACTGTTCGAGGCCCAGATACGCCTGGCGCTGGAGCTGGGCAAGCCCGTCATCGTCCACGACCGCGAGGCCCACGCCGACACCTACGCCCTGCTCAAAAAATACCGCCCCAAAGGGGTGCTGCACTGCTTTTCCGGCTCGGCGGAAGACGCTGCCTGGCTCACCGCGCAAGGGCTGTACATCGGCTTTGGGGGCGCGGCCACCTTCAAAGGGGCCAAGCGGGCGGTGAAGGCCGCCGCCGCAGTGCCCGCCGACAAGCTGCTGCTGGAGACCGACTGCCCCTACATGGCCCCCGAGCCCTGCCGGGGCCGCCGGTGCGACTCCTCCCTCATCGCCCACACCGCCGCCTTTTTGGCCGGCGTGCGGGGGGAGACGCCGGAGCAGCTGCTGGAAACTGCCTGCCAGAACGCCCGGGCCCTCTTTGGCCTGGGCTGAACCAAAACAAATTGTAAGGAGAGAATCACCCATGAAAGCACGTCTTCCCAAACGCCACGAGTATGTCATCAGCTTCCCCGAAGGCAGCGACGAGGCCCGCAACGACGAAGCCTGGGACAAGCTGAACCAGATTTTGGAGGACTACAAGAAGGCCCACAACGGAAACAGCGTCTACGAGCCCACCTTCATCCAGGACACCGAGGAGCAGGTGAAGGCCCTGCAGGCGGAGTACGGCTTCGAATACACCATCGAGGAAAAGTAAGTTTTCATACAAAAAGCCCCTTCCCGCAACGGGAAGGGGCTTTGTTTGTGTATGAATTCACAGCAGCGTCTGGCCGTTCACTTCCAGCCGGAAGGAAAGCCCGAAATATTCCGCCGCCTTGCGGCACAAAAGCATCCGCTCCAAGAAGATCTCGAAATAATCCATCACCGGGCAGACGGCGGTGTCCAGCTGGATGCGCAGGGTCAGGGTCTTGCGCTCCTTGTCCAGCTCCAGGTCCGAGCGCTCCACCGCCCAGTTCACCCGGTCGTGGATGTCGAAGCGGATGGTGTCGCGGCCCCGCACCCGGCTGCGGCGCACGTCGGTCTTGTCCGCAAGGATGAGCGCCGCCGCCACCCCGTTCACCGGGAAGGCGGTGCCCTCGTCGTGGTTGCCGATGGCCGTCACCACCAGCGCCGTGTCGGCGGGGGGCATGCCCATCTTGTCCAGGATGCGGAAGGCCATCACAGCGCCGCTCTGGGCGTGGTCCACCCGGTTCACCAGGTTGCCGATGTCGTGCATGTAGCCGGCGATGCGGGCCAGCTCCACCGTGCGCTCGTCCGCCCCCAGCTCTTCCAGCAGATGGCTGGCCACCGCCGCGCAGCGGGTCACGTGGGCAAAGGAGTGCTCGGTGAAGCCCAGTGCGATGAGCGAGGCGTCCGCCTGCTGGATGTAGGTGTTGATCTCGGCGCTGTGGCGCACCATTTCATAGGTCACGGGCAGGCTGGACATGGGTCCCTCCGTTCATTGTTTGTTTTTACAGCGTGGGCTTGAAGGTGATGAACTGGCGCAGCGGGCTGCCGATCAGCGGGCGGCACCACTCCACAAAGGCGTCGGTGACGTCGCAGCCGTCGGCGCTGATGAATTCGTCGGGCATTTTGCGCTCGTAGAGCATCACCTGCTCCACCGGGATGAGGAAGGTCTCCACCCGGTACACCGGGCCGGGTGCCCGGCGCAGGCCCACCATCACGCCGTTTTCGCCGGCCAGGGCGGCGCGGGCGGCCTCGCCGCCCACCAGCACCGCCTCGTCCCGGTCGGTCTCGGACTGGAAGGCGATGGAGGCGCGGTTGCTGATGCCGGGCTTTTCGCTGCGGGCCTTGATGCCCAGCTTCTTGATGACCAGGTTGGCCAGATGGGCGCTCACGTCGCCATAGTAGGTGGCGCGGCCCACCTGGAAGATGGGCTCCACGATGGGCTTGCCGTCCAGGCCGGTGAGGCCCTCGCTGGCCACCACGACCACGCCGCCCTTTTTGCGGTAAAGGTCGCCCACCTTCTCCAGGAATTCCTCTTCGTTGAAGGGGCGCTCGGGCAGGTAGATGAGGTCGGGGCCGTCGCCGCTGCCGGTGCGGGCCAGGGCGCTGGCGGCGGTGACCCAGCCGGCGTTGCGGCCCATGGCCTCGATGACCGACACATGGATGGGCAGGCTGCGCACGTCCTGGCTGATCTCGCTGGTGACGCCCGCGATGAACCGGGCCGCCGAGCCGAAGCCGGGGGCGTGGTCGGTCACGGCGATGTCGTTGTCCACCGTTTTGGGGATGCCCACCACCCGCACGTCCACGCCGGCGGCCACGCAGGCTTTGAACAGCTTGCCGCAGGCGTCCATGCTGCCGTTGCCGCCGTTGAACAGCACCCAGCGGATGTTGTGCTTGCGGCAGATCTCGGCCATGGCGGCGTAGTGCTCAGGCTCCAGCGCGTCGCGGCTGGTGCCGATGGCGGAGGCGGGGGTCTGCAGCAGCAGCTTCAAGCGCTCCTCCGGCACGGCGGACAGATCGCAGAAGTTCTCCTTCAGCATGCCGCCGGTGCCGCCCACCGCGCCCAGCACCTTTTCCACTTCCGGGTGCTTTTTGGCCTCGGTCACCGCGCCGTACAGCGAGGAGTTGATCACGGCGGTGGGCGCGCCGCCGTGAACGATCAGAAGGTTGCCTTGTTTCATGGTGGTCTTTCCTTTCTGTGTACCTTTTTATTATAGGCCCCGGCGAAGGGGATGTAAAACAAGAAGTTTGTAAAATCCGCGGCGGGCGTTGCGCATCCTGCCGGCGGCTGGTATAATATCTTTTACGCGGGCCCAGCGCCCGCCAGAGCAACTTAGGATTTTAGGCTCGCCGCCCTTTTTGAAAAAGGCGCGGTCACACCGCCGGGAGCTGGCAGGGCCGGGCGGTCAAAATCTAACTGCCGGAGTGTGTAATCATGTCAACGCGAAAACTCGTCCGCTGCGGCCTTGTGGCCGCCCTCTACGTGGTGCTGTGCATGGCGCTGCAGCCCCTCTCCTTCGGCGCGGTGCAGGTCCGCTTTGCCGAGGCGCTGGTGCTGCTGCCGGTGTTCGGCGCGGAGTACATCGCCGCCGCCGTGCTGGGGTGCTTTCTGTCGAACCTTTTGGGCTCGGTGCTGCCGGACGTCGTCTTCGGCACCCTGGCCACCCTGCTGGCCTGCCTTGTGACTTACAAACTGCGCAGTTTCCGGGTGCGGGGCCTGGCCCTGCCCGCGGCGCTGCCCCCCATCCTGTTCAACGCCCTCATCGTGGGGCCGGAGATCGCCGTCTTTTTTTCCGACACCCCGGCCACCCTGCCGCTGATGGCCTGGAACGGGTTCACCGTGGCCCTGGGCGAAGCGGTGGCCTGCGGCGTGCTGGGCGTGGCGCTGGTGAAGCTCATTGAATCCAACCCCGCCCTGCGCAAACTGTTCGTGGAATAACCCTTTTCACCAAAGGAGGCCCGCCATGAAACCCCTCTGCGTCATCTGGGACTGGAACGGCACCCTGCTGGACGACCTTCAGCTGTGTCTCGGCCTGCTGAACGAGCTGCTGGAACAAAACGGCAGCCCCAACCGCTACGACCTTGCCGCCTACCGGGAGATCTTCGGGTTCCCGGTGGTGGACTATTACCGGCGGGCGGGCTTCGACTTTGAAGCACGCAGCTTCGAGGCGCTGGCGGCGGACTATGTGGCCCGCTATGACCCCGCGAGCTTTGCCTGCTCTTTGTGCCCCGGCGCGGCCGATGCTCTGGCCGCGCTGAGATCCGCCGGGGTGCGGCAGGTCATCCTCTCGGCCAGCGAGCAGACGCTGCTGAACGCTCAGGCCGGGCATCTGGGCGTGGCAGGATACTTCGACGAGCTGCTGGGCCAGGCCGACCACTACGCCCACGGCAAACTGGCGGTGGGCAAGGCGTGGATGGCCCGCCAAAGCTTCGACCCCGCCCAGGCGGTGCTGGTGGGGGACACCCTCCACGACGCCCAGGTGGCGGCGGGCCTTGGCACAAAATGCGTGCTCTGCGCCGCCGGGCACCAGAGCCGGGAGCGGCTGCTCGCGGCGGGGGCGCCGGTCATCGGCACGCTAAAGGAGCTGCCGGCACTGCTGGGCCTTTGAAGATCTATTTTTAATAATACCAGCCTTCAGGCAGAAAATAAAGGTGGAAATTTCCTCATACGGAAATTCCACCTTTTTTGTAATAAAAAGATTCAAAGCTCGATGCGGTACCGGCGGGTGACGCGGGGCCTGCCGTCGATGACGTCGTCCAGCTTGTCCAGCAGAACGCCGCCGTTCTTCTCGATGACCCGGGCGGAGCCGGTGTTGCCGTCGGCGCAGGTCAGCAGCACCCAGGGAAGGCCCAGCTGCCCGCGGGCGTAGTCCAGCGCGCCGGCCAGCAGCCTCGTGCCCAGCCCCCGCCCCCGCAAGCCCTTTTTACGCCACGAAGAAGAACACCGCGGCGAAGTGGCAGGCGCTGCCCGCCAGGATGAACAGGTGGAACAATTCGTGGAAGCCCCACCGCGCGCTCAGGTTGGGCCGCTTGAGCAGGTAGAGCACCGCCCCCAGCGAGTAGCACACGCCCCCGGCGGCCACAAGGCCCAGGCACCCCGCGGGCATGGCCGCGAAGGCGGGCAGGTCCACCACGATGGCCCAGCCCAGGGCCAGATACAAAAGGGTGCCCAGCCAGCGGGGCGCGTCCAGCCACAAAAGTTTCAGCAGGATGCCCGCCGCCGCCATCGTCCACATGGCCCCCAGAAACACCGGCAGCTTGGCCGGGTCCATGAATTTGATGCACAGCGGGGTGTAGCTGCCGGCGATGAGCACATAGATCATGGCGTGGTCCAGCTTGCGCAGCCGCCGCACCCTGGCCGCCGCGCCCAGGGCGTAGTGGTAGACGCTGCTGGCGGAATAGAGCGCCACCAGCGACAGGCCGAACAGCACCACCCCCGCCAGCACCGCGCCGCCCGCGCCGGTGCGCAGGCAGCGCGCCGCCAGGGCCAGCGTGCCAAAGGCGCTGGCCAGCGCCCCCCAGAAATGGGTGTAGCTGCTCACGGGCTCCCGCCCTTTTTCAAAATACCGGCTCATAACGCCACCTCCAAAACCATAATATATAGTTTTTGATATTATATGATATTATCATTATAGCCATATTGTTCCCCGGGAACAAGCCTTTGATGAAAATTCACAAAAAAGTTTCATTTGGCCCCCGCGCACCAGAGGGGCGGCCCGGCGGGCGGTGAAATGCCGCCCGTTCGGCTCCACCAGCGGGTTTTCGACCCCTGGCGGCGTTGACAGGCCCCGGCTTTGTGATGTACTATATAAAATAGCGCACTGTGGGTTTTCGCGTGCGGATTACCGGGCAAAGGGCCGCTTTTTCGCCCGCCCGTTCAGAACGTGAGTGATACTATGTCTTTGATCGACAAACTGTTCGGCTCCTTTTCCGACAAGGAGCTGAAACGCATCCGCCCCATCGCCGACGCCGTGGTGGCCCTGGAGCCCGAGATGGCCGCCAAGAGCGACGCCGAGCTGCAGGCCATGACCCCCGCTTTGAAGGAGCGGCTGGCCAAGGGCGAAAGCCTGGACGACATCCTGCCCACCGCCTTTGCCGTCTGCCGCGAGGCCAGCTGGCGGGTGCTGGGCATGAAGCACTTCCCGGTGCAGATCATGGGCGGCATCGTGCTGCACCGCGCCTGCATCGCGGAGATGAGCACCGGCGAAGGCAAGACGCTGGTGGCCACCCTGCCGGTCTATCTGAACGCCCTCACGGGCAAAGGCGTGCACGTGGTCACCGTGAACGACTATCTGGCCCGCCGCGACTCCGAGTGGATGGGCAAGCTCTACCGGTGGCTGGGCCTGTCGGTGGGCCTCATCGTGCAGGGCATCACCAACGAGCAGCGCCACGCCGCCTACAACGCCGACATTACCTACGGCACCAACAACGAGTTCGGCTTTGACTACCTGCGCGACAACATGGTGGTCTACAAGGAGAACATGGTCCAGCGCGGGCATTACTACGCCATCGTGGACGAGGTGGACTCCATCCTCATCGACGAGGCCCGCACCCCCCTCATCATCAGCGGCAGGGGCGACGATTCCTCCAGCCTCTACCAGCAGGCGGACGCCTTCGCCCGCACCCTGAAGATGAGCAAGGTGGTGGAGCTGGACGAGAAAGAGGACCAGGACGCCCAGGTGGACGGCGACTATGTGGTGGACGAAAAGCACAAGACCGCCACCCTCACCGAGAGCGGCATCAAGAAGGCCGAGGCCTACTTCCATGTGGAGAACCTGGCCGACGGCGCCAACATGACCCTGGCCCACCACATCAACCAGGCCATCAAGGCCCGGGGCGTGATGAAGCGGGACATCGACTATGTGGTGCGGGACGGCGAGGTCATCATCGTGGACGAGTTCACCGGCCGCCTGATGATCGGCCGGCGCTACAACGAGGGCCTGCACCAGGCCATCGAGGCCAAAGAGGGCGTGCAGGTGGCCGCCGAAAGCAAGACCCTGGCCACCATCACCTTCCAGAACTACTTCCGCATGTATGAAAAGCTGGCGGGCATGACCGGCACCGCCAGCACCGAGGCGGACGAGTTCAGCGAAATTTACGGCCTGAACATCGTCACCGTGCCCACCAACAAGCCCTGCCAGCGGCAGGACCTGGCAGACAGCGTCTACAAAACCGTCAGCGGCAAGTATGACGCGGTGGTGCAGCAGGTGCTGGAATGCCACGCCAAGGGCCAGCCCGTGCTGGTGGGCACCGTGAGCATTGAAAAGAGCGAGACCCTCAGCAAGCTGCTGGCCCGCAAGGGCGTCAAGCACAACGTGCTGAACGCCAAGAACCACGAGAAGGAAGCCGAGATCGTGGCCCAGGCGGGCAAGAAGAACGCGGTGACCATCGCCACCAACATGGCGGGCCGCGGCACCGACATCATGCTGGGCGGCAACGCCGACTTCATGGCCAAGGCCGCCCTGCGCAAGGAGGGCTTTGCCGAAGAGCTCATCGCCGAGGCGGACGGCCACGCCGAAACCGGCAACGAGGAGATCCTGGCCATCCGCGCCCGCTACGAGGAGCTGTTGAAGGAATACAAGGCCCAGATCAGCGCCGAAGCCGAGGAAGTGCGCGCCGCCGGCGGCCTGTTCATCATCGGCACCGAGCGCCACGAGAGCCGCCGCATCGACAACCAGCTGCGCGGCCGTTCCGGCCGCCAGGGCGACCCCGGCGCCTCCCGCTTCTTCCTCAGCCTGGAGGACGACCTGATGCGCCTGTTCGGCGGCGAGCGGGTGCAGAGCCTGATGAACACCCTGGGCCTCGAGGACGACATGCCCATCGAGAACCGCATGCTCACCGGCACCATCGAGAGCGCCCAGAAGAAGCTGGAAGCCCAGAACTTCGGCATCCGCAAAAACGTGCTGCAGTTCGACGACGTGATGAACAAGCAGCGTGAGATCATCTACGGCCAGCGCCGCAAGGTGCTCAACGGCGAGGACCTGTCCGCCACCGTGCGCACCATGATGGACGAGAACATCGCCGCCAGCGTGGAGAGCTTCTGCGCCGGCGAAAACCCCGCCGACTGGGACCTGGCCGCTTTGCGCCGCCACTACCAGGGCTGGCTGGCCCGCCCCACCGACTTCGTTTACCCCGAAGCGGAGCTGAAGGGCCTTTCCCGCGAGAAGGTGGCCGGGGTGCTGCAGGAGCGGGGCGCCGCCATCCTGGACGCGAAGGAAAAGCAGTACGGCTCGCCGGTGATGCGCGAACTGGAGCGGGTGTGCCTCTTGCGCAACGTGGACACCAAGTGGATGGAGCACATCGACAACATGGACCAGCTGCGCCAGGGCATCTACCTGCGCAGCTACGGCCAGCGTGACCCGGTGGTGGAATACCGCATCGAGGGCTTCGAGATGTTCGACGCCATGGTGGACAGCATCCGCGAAGACACCGTGCGGATGCTGCTGACGGTGCAGCTGCGCACCGAACAGCCGGTGCAGCGCACCCAGGTGGCCAAACCCACCGGCGACGCCGCCACCCCCGGCAAGGGCACGGTGAACACCGGCAGGAACGGCCCGGCCAAGGCCGTGCGCATCGGCCGCAACGACCCCTGCCCCTGCGGCAGCGGCCTCAAGTGGAAAAAGTGCACCTGCAAAGAATACCACCCCGACCTGTAAGATAGAAACGAAAAGGGCGGGCGCCGGCAACGACCGGCGCCCGCCCTTTTGCTGTCTGTACATAAATCCCCCCGCGGCGGGAGAAACTGCAAACAGAACGTTTTTTGCGCAGCGGGAGGAGGAAGCTGGTTTGAAGATAACGATGGAAGAATATGGCAGGCTGGTGGCGGGGGCCAGCCCCCGCTCCAAACTGCTCAAAGACTGCCTGTGGGCCTTTTTGGTGGGCGGCGGCATCTGCCTTGCGGGCGAAGCGCTGCGCCGTGCCTACATGGCGGCGGGCTTTGTGCGCAGCGACGCGGGCTGCATGACCAGCATCACCCTCATCGTGCTTTCCGCCGTCGCCACCGCCCTGGGCTGGTATCAAAAGCTGGCCGCGCAGGCCGGGGCGGGCACGCTGGTGCCCATCACCGGTTTTGCCAACGCGGTGGTCAGCCAGGCCATCGAGGCCCGGTGCGAGGGCTACGTCACCGGCGTGGGGGCCAAGATGTTCCAGATCGCCGGCCCGGTCATCGTTTACGGGGTGCTGGCCGGCACCGCCTGGGGGGCGCTGTACTACTTCCTGCGCCCCTTCATTTAAAGGGGGCGGGCTGATGCGCAAAGGCGACACCATTCTTTTTGACGCGCCGCCGGTCATTCTGGCCCAGGGGGCCGTGGGCGGCAAAAAGGAAGGGGAGGGCCCGATGGCGGCCCAGTTCGACCTGCTGTTCCCCGAGAACAGCCTGGGCGAGGCCACCTGGGAGCAGGCGGAAAGCCGCCTGCAGCAGCACTGCCTGGACCTGACGCTGCAAAAGGCCCGGCTGCCTTTAGAGCGCCTGAGCCTGGTGCTGGGGGGCGATCTGCAGAACCAGTGCACCGCCACCGCCTACCACATGAGCCGCGCCGACGTGCCCTTTGCCGGGCTGTACGGCGCGTGCAGCACCATGGCCGAAGCGCTGGGGCTGGCGGCCTGCCTTGCCGCAGGGGAATGCGTGGAGGTGGCGGCGGCGCTGGCCAGCAGCCACTTCTGCGCGGCGGAGCGGCAGTTCCGCACCCCTCTGAGCTACGGCGGCAAGCGCACCCCCACCGCCCAGTGGACGGCCACCGCCGCGGGCTGCTGCCTGGTGGCACCCCGGGGCGCGGGGCCCCGGGTGCGCTCGGTCACCTTTGGCCGGGTGCGTGACTATGCCGTCGCCGACCTGACCAACATGGGCGGCGCCATGGCCCCTGCCGCCGCCGAGACCATCCTGCGCCACTGCGCCGACACCGGCCGCACCCCCGCGGATTTCGACGCCGTCTACACCGGCGACCTGGGGCTGGTGGGCAGCCGCCTGCTGGCCCAGCTGCTGGAGGCGGAGGGGCTGGAAATAAAAAACCACATCGACTGCGGCCTGGAAATCTACGACATCCACAAACAGGACGTGCAGGCGGGGGGCAGCGGGGCGGGCTGCTCGGCGGCGGTGCTCTGCGCCCGGGTGCTGCCCGCTTTGCGCAAGGGGGAAATGCGCCGGGTGCTGTTCCTCTCCACCGGGGCGCTGATGAGCCAGATCACCAGCCAGCAGGGCATGAGCATCCCCGGCGTGGCCCATCTGGTGGAACTTGTGAGCGAGGAGGAAGGGACATGACCTATCTTTGGGCCTTCGTGGTGGGCGGCCTCATCTGCGTGGCGGGGCAGCTGCTCATCGACCTGACCAGCATCACCCCCGCCCGGGTGCTGGTGACCTATGTGGTGGCGGGCGTCGTGCTCAGCGCCCTGGGCCTCTACGACCCGCTGGCCCAGTTTGCCGGCGCGGGGGCCAGCGTGCCGCTGCTGGGCTTTGGGCACCTGCTGGCCCAGGGCGTGGTGGACGCGGTGGAAAAAAGCGGCCTTTTGGGCGCGCTCTGCGGCGGCTTTTCCGCCGCTGCCGCCGGGGTCACCGCCAGCCTTGTGTGCGGCGTGCTGGCCGCGGCCTTCAGCCGCTCGAAAGACCAGAACTGACGGCGGGCCATGCCCGGGCAGACAAAAAAGGCACCCCTTCGCGTGAAGGGGTGCCTTTTGCTGCGCTTTTCTCAGAACAGCCCGGTGATGCGGCCGTTTTCGTCCACGTCGATGTTCTCGGCGGCGGGCTTTTTGGGCAGGCCCGGCATGGTCATGATGCTGCCCATGATGACCACCACGAACCCCGCGCCGGCCGAAAGGCGCACGTCCCGCACGGTCATGGAAAAGCCCTCCGGCGCGGCCAGCAGGGCGGCGTCGTCGCTGAAGGAATACTGGGTCTTGGCGATGCACACCGGCAGAGTGCCGTAGCCCATGGCCTCGATCTCCGCCAGCGCTTTTTTGGCGGGGGCGCTCCAGCTCACCGCCGCGGCGCGGTAGATCTTCTTCGCCACCGCGTCCACCTTCTCGGCCAGCGGGGCCTCGTCGGGGTAGGTGAAGTTGAGGCAGGTCTCCGGCTGCAGGATGCTCAGCACCGCTTTGCCCAGTTCCAGGCCGCCTTTGCCGCCGTCGGCAAAGACGGTGGCCAGCTCGCAGGGCACGCCCAGGTCGGCGCAGATGCCCCGCAGGCACTCGTGCTCCTCGGCGCTGTCGGTGGGGAAGGCGTTGATGGCCACGCACACCGGCACGCCGAAGCCGCGCAGGTTCTCCACATGGCGGGCCAGGTTCGCCGCGCCCGCCTTCAGGTAGCCCACCCCGGGCACGCCCAGCTGGTCCTTGGGGCAGCCGCCGTGGTGCTTCAGCGCCCGCACGGTGGCCACCAGCACCACCGCGTTCGGGGCAAGGCCGGTCATGCGGCACTTGATGTCCAAAAACTTCTCCGCGCCCAGGTCCGCGCCGAAGCCCGCCTCGGTGACCACATAGTCCGCCAGAGAAAGGCTCAGCCGGGTGGCCATCACGCTGTTGCAGCCGTGGGCGATGTTGGCGAAGGGGCCGCCGTGGATGATGGCGGGGTTGTTTTCCAGCGTCTGGACGAGGTTCGGGTCAAAGGCGTCCTTCAGCAGGGCGGTCATGGCGCCCGCCGCGCCGATCTGGCCGGCGGTCACCGGCTGGCCCTCGTAGGTGTAGGCCACCACGATGCGGGAGAGCCGCGCCTTCAGGTCGGCCAGGTCGGTGGCCAGGCAGAAGATGGCCATCACCTCGCTGGCCACCGTGATGTCAAAGCCGTCCTCCCGGGGGGTGCCGTTCACCCTGCCGCCGAGGCCGTCGGTGACAAAGCGCAGCTGCCGGTCGTTCATGTCCACGCAGCGCTTCCAGGTCACCCGGCGGGGGTCGATGCGGTGGGGGTTGCCCTGGTAGATGCTGTTGTCCACCATGGCGGCCAGCAGGTTGTTGGCCGCGCCGATGGCGTGCAGGTCGCCGGTGAAGTGGAGGTTGATGTCCTCCATGGGCACCACCTGGGCGTAGCCGCCGCCGGCCGCGCCGCCCTTGATGCCGAACACGGGCCCGAGGCTGGGCTCCCGCAGGCAGAGCATGGTCTTTTTGCCCAGAGCGTTCAGCGCGTCCGCCAGGCCGCAGCTGACGGTGGTCTTGCCCTCGCCCGCCGGGGTGGGGCTGATGGCCGTGACCAAAATCAGCTTGCCCTGCTTTTGGGCCTTTTTGGCCAGCCGGTGGTCGATCTTCGCCTTGTATTTGCCGTAAAGGCTGATGTCGTCCTCGCCAAGGCCCAGCCCCGCCGCGATCTCGGTGATGGGCTCAAGGGCCGCCTCCTGGGCGATCTGGATATCCGTTTTCATGCGCGCCACCCTTTCTGTTCTCATCCCGGGGGCCTGCCGCCCCCTTTTCTTATATTATCCATGGTAGCAGAACCGGCCGCCGGTTACAAGGCCCGCCGCAAAAGTAACACTTTCCAGCCCCGCCGCGGCCTTGTGCCGCCGGGCACAGTCGTGCTATAATATATTCTGTATTTTTGCGGCCCGCCGCCGGGCAAAATCGAAACAAAACGGACAAAATTGGCGGACTATACTGATTGTAAAGGTCGGGAAGCTGCGATGATCGACAACGAAGCCCTCCATTATCTGGACAACGCCGCCACCACCCGGGTAGCCCCCGAGGTGGCCGACGCCATTTACAAGACCATGACGAACCACTGGGGCAATCCCTCCAGCCTCTACACCCCCGGCGTGGAGTCCAAGGAGCTGCTGGACAGGGCCCGCAACATCGTGGGCCGCACCCTGGGGGCCGAGCCGGGGCAGGTGTTCTTCACCGGCTGCGGCAGCGAGAGCAACAACATCGCCCTGCTGGGCGCGGCGCTGGCCCGGCGCAGCTGGGGCAAAAAGATCGTGGCCAGCGGCTTTGAGCACCCCAGCGCGGCGCTGCCCCTGGCCCGCCTGGCCGAAGAGGGCTTTGCGGTGGACTTCGTGGCCCCCGGCGCGGACGGCCGCATGGACGTGGACGCCATTGCCGACCGGGTGGACAAGGGCACCATTTTAGTCACCTGCATGCAGGTGAACAACGAGACGGGCGCAAGGCAGGACGTGAAGAAGCTGGCCGCCCGGGTGAAGGCGGTCAACAGCCGCACCGCCGTGCATGTGGACGGCGTGCAGGCCTGGATGCGCCTGCCGGTGAGCCTTGAAAACATCGACAGCTACACCGTCAGCGGCCACAAAATTCACGCCCCCAAGGGCGTGGGCGCGCTTTATCTGCGCCGGGGCTATAACATCCAGCCGCCGTACCTCGGAGGCGGGCAGGAGAAGGGCCGCGGCGGCGGCCAGGAGCAGGGCGTGCGCCCCGGCACCGAGAACCTGCCCTACGCGGTGGGCCTCGCCGCCGCCGCGAAGCGGATGGAAAAGACCTTCGCGGCCCGCGCGGCCCATGTGGCGGCGCTGAACGCCCGGCTGCGGGCGGGCCTTGCCACCCTGGACGTGGTGCTCAACAGCCCGGAGGATGCGGTGAGCGAGGTGCTGAACTTCAGCACCATGCGCGTCAAAAGCGAGACCATGCTCCACTATCTCGAGCAGACGCAGGTGTATGTGTCCAGCGGGTCGGCCTGTTCCCGGGGCGCTGCCAGCCACACGCTGGCGGCCATGGGCCTCGAGCCGCGGCGCATCGACACCGCTTTGCGGGTGAGCCTGTGCGCCGAGAACACCGAGGCGGACGTGGACGCCCTTCTCAACGGCCTGGAACAGGGCCTCAAAACGCTGGCGCAGCTGCGCTGAGCGCAACGTAAGGAGAAACGACGATGAAGGAAGTCATTTTGTGCTATCAGGGCGAGATGGCCCTGAAGGGCCTGAACAAGGCCACCTTTGAGGCGGCGCTGGCCAAGGCCCTGCGCTTCCGGGTGCGGGAGCTGGGCAAGTTCCAGGTCTACAAGGCCCAGAGCACCATGTATGTGGAACCCCGGGACGAGGAGGCCGCCGCCAACTTCGACGAGGCTTTCAGACGGGTGAGCCAGGTGTTCGGCCTGGCGGCCCTCAGCCGGGCGGCGGTGTGCGAAAAGGATTTTGAGGCCATCAAGGCCGCCGCGGAAAGCTATCTGGGCGAGACCCTGCGCAGCCTGCGCACCTTCAAGGTGGAGGCCAAGCGCTCAGACAAGTCCTTTGCCATGAAAAGCCCGGAGATCAGCCGGGAGCTGGGCGGCTTCCTGCTTTCCAAACACCCCCACCTGAAGGTGGACGTGCACCACCCGGACATCGTGGTCATGGTGGAGGTGCGGGACTACGGCGCCTACATCCACGGCCCCAAGACGCCCGGCCCCGGCGGCCTGCCGGTGGGCACCAGCGGCCGCGCGGTGAACATGCTCTCCGGCGGCATCGACAGCCCGGTGGCCGCCTGGTACATGGCCCGGCGGGGCCTTGCGCTGCACCACATCCACTTCGCCAGCCCGCCCTACACCAGCGAGGCGGCCAAGCGCAAGGTGCAGACCCTGGCCCAGACCATCAGCGGCTACACCGGCAGCTGCGTTCTGTATGTGGTGCCCTACACCCCCCCCCAGGAGTACATCCGGGACCACGCGCCCGACGTGCTGTTCACCGTGCTCATGCGCCGCAGCATGATGCGCATTGCCAACCGCATCGCCAAGGAGATCGACGCAAAGGCCCTGGTCACCGGCGAGAGCCTGGCCCAGGTGGCCAGCCAGACCCTGATGGCCCTGGCCTGCACCGACGCGGCCCAGGATCTGCCCATCCTGCGGCCCCTCATCGGCATGGACAAGACCGAGATCGTGGAGGTGGCCCGGCGCATCGGCACCTTTGAGACCAGCATCCTGCCCTATGAGGACTGCTGCACCATCTTCACCCCGCCCCACCCCAAGACCAAGCCCACCCTGGCCGAAGTGGAGGCCGCCGAGGCGGAGATGCCCGGCCTGGCGGCGCTGGAAGAGCAGGCGGCCAAAGCGGTGGAGCGCATCCGCATCGACATGCGCAGATCGGAGGAAGACGAGGACGGCCTGCTGCTGTGAGGCCGCCGAAAGGGGGAGAAGAACTTGACCGCCGAGATCATCTGTGTGGGCACCGAGCTGCTGCTGGGTGACATTCTGAACACCAACGCCCGCTTTTTATCCCGGGAGCTGGCGGCGCTGGGGTTTGACGTGCTGCACCAGCAGGTGGTGGGCGACAACGCCGCCCGCCTGGAGGAAACGGTGCGCGCCGCCCTTGGCCGCAGCGACCTGCTGGTGTTTTCCGGGGGCCTCGGCCCCACGGCGGACGATCTGACCAAGGAGACGGTGGCCCGCTGCTTTGGCGACGAAATGCGCTTCGAGCCCAAGGTGCTGGAAAGCATCCGCGCCTTTTTCACCTCCACCGGGCGCACCACCCCCGCCAACAACGAAAAACAGGCCATGGTGCCCACAAAGGGCGGCTGGTTCGAGAACCCCAACGGCACCGCCCCGGCGGTGTGGTTTGAATCGGGCGGCAAGCGGGCGGTGCTGCTGCCCGGCCCGCCCTCGGAGCTGGAGCCTCTGTGGAAAAACGCCGTGCGGCCCTTTTTGCAAAAGGGCCAGCACCGGGTGCTGGAAAGCCTCGTGCTGCGCCTCACCGGCATCGGTGAGAGCCACGCCGAGGAGCTGCTGGGGCACCTCTTCAAAAATGAGAACCCCACCGCCGCCGTCTACGCCAAGACCTCGGAGCTGCTCATCCGCATCACCGCCGCCGCCCCCGATGAACAGACGGCCCGGGCCGTCTGCCGGGGCTACGCCCAAAACTTCTACCGGCTGGCGGGGGAGTATATCTACGCCGAGGGCGAGGAAGGGCTGGAATACGCCCTGGTGAGCGCCCTGCGCCAGAAGGGCCTCACCCTCGCCACCGCCGAGAGCTGCACCGGCGGCCTTGTGAGCCAGCTGGTCACGAACGTGCCCGGCGCAAGCGAGGTGTTCGGCTTCGGTTTTGTGACCTACGCCAACGAGGCCAAACAGAAGCTGCTGGGCGTCAGCGGGCAGGCGCTGGCAAAGCACGGCGCGGTGAGCCCCCAGGTGGCCGCCGCCATGGCGGCGGGGGCGGCCAGGGCCGCCGGCGCGGACGTGGCCGTGGCCCTCACCGGCATCGCCGGCCCCGGGGGCGGCACCCCCGAAAAGCCGGTGGGCCTTGTATACATGGGCGCGGCCCGGGGCGGCCAGGTGCTGGTCAAGCGCCTGGACCTGGGAAACCGGGACCGGGCCACCATCCGCCTGGCCGCCGCAAAAAACGCCCTGGACGCCGCCCGCCGGCTGGCCCTGGGGCTGCCCATCCCCGGCGCGGTGAACGCCCGGGACATCCCGGATTGAGAGGTGAACGCCATGGAACAAAACTCCTGCTCACTGGTGCTGCGGCTGTTCGGCCCGCAGCTGGACCAGGTGACCCAGGTGCTGCGCACCGCCGCGAGCCAGGGCTGCCCGGGCCTGAACCTTCTGATGAAAAACGGCGAGTACGCCGTCTGCGTCACCGCCCGGGGCGGGAACGCCGCCTCGGTCTGCCGCCGCTGGCAGGACTACTTTGAAAGCCGCTTCGGCGACGCGGTGTTCTGTGTGGGCGAAACGAGCCTGGCCAATGTGGCGGTGGAGGCGCTGGCAAAGTCCGGCCGGCTGTTTGTGGCGGCGGACGCCGCCACCGGCAAGCTGCTGGACGCCGCCCTCGCCGGATGCGACGCGGCGGGCAGCGTCTACGACTTCGGCGCCCAGAGCTACGCCCACCCCAAGCGGGGGGCGCGGGTGGCGCCCAACAAGCACCTTTTAAAGAAATACCCCCACTGCCCGGTGCAGCCCGCCGCCACCCGCGCCCACGCGGCGCTGCGGGTCTCCGGGGCGGACTGGGCCGCGGCCTACTGCCCCTCGGACGGGCAGCACCCGGCCTTCGTGCTCACCTGCAACGACAAATACGCCTGGGTGCGGCCCCTGCCCGCGGACGGCGACGAGCGGGCCCTGGCCGCCGGCTGGCTGCTGGACATGCTGCGCCGCATGGCCCAGGGCAGGGAGATGGACTCCTTTGTGGAGCGGTTCAAGCTGGGCGGCCCCGCCCCGAGGCTGGAACTGCCCGGTCAGGCGCTGGCGGGCCTCGCCTCCGCCCCGGCCCCGAAAGCGGCGGCCCCGGCGGCTCCCGCCCCCGCGGCGGCCAAAGCTGCCCCCGCCCCGGCGGTCCCGGCGGCCCCCAAGGCGGAGGCGGCCCAGCCCCCCCAGGCCTCGGCCCGGCCGGCCCCGAAAGCCGCCCCGGCCCAAAGCGCCCCTGCGCCCGCGGCCCCGGCTTTCACCGGCAAGGCGCCCCGACCCGAGGGCGCGCCCGCCGGCCTTCTCGAACCGGACGAGCAGCTCACCAGCGCGGCGCAGCTGCTGTTCGGCGGCGAAGCTTCCGAACCCGCCCATGAAGGGCAGGAGCAAAAGCCCTCCGGCCCCCACTGGGGGCGGCTGATCGGCTGCGTCCTGCTGGTGGCGGCCATTGCCGGCGGCGTGGCGCTGTGGCTGTGGCAGGGCGGCAAGCTGCCCGGCGGCGGCAGCGTCCTGGGCGACGTGGGCTACGGCACCGCCGACTACGACGACGCGGCCCGGGACTATCTGCTGGCCCAGCAGGCCAAGGACGCGGGCGTGGCGGCCTATCTGGCCCTGCCCGAACTGGACGGCTCGCTGGTCTGGTCCGCCGGCGCGGCGGCCCCCGGCGGCCGGCAGGGGGGCGTGGTGAACGCCGCCGAGGACGCCCTGCCCCGCTTCACCGGCTCGGAGACCCTGGGCCAGAGCCAGAGCAACGTGCTCGTGCGCTGCCCCACCGCCTCCATGGAACAGCTCAGCGAGTTGGTGCAGGAGGAAGTGCTGAAAGAGAACAGCGGCTTCACCCTCTACACCGCAAGCGGCGATTACCGCTACAAGGTGCTGGCGGTCTACGAGTGGGACCCCGCCGAGACGGGCGAGTCCGCCTTTGACCTCTACGGCCTGCAGGACCTGTCCAACTACGAGGACTACCTCACCTTTGTGCTGGGGGCCAAGGCCCGCAGCCTTTACGAGATGCCCGCCAATGTGCAGGACGGCGACGCCTTCGTCACCCTGGTGGCGGACAGCCCCTCCGCCAGCGGGCGGATGCTGGCCATCACTGGCCGCCAGCTGCGGGAAAACGAGGCCGCCATCCTCTTCGGCAACCAGGTGCAGCCCGCCGAGCAGCCCCTGATGCCCATGGCGGTGTATGAGAGCGAGGGCGTTTCCGCCCCCAGCCTCACCACCCTCAGCCAGTACTGGCTGAACTGGTACAAGACCGGCGGCGCCACCTCCAGCGACGTGCAGGAGGAGGCGGGCATGCCCGACGAGGACCGGCCTCTGAGCGAGGTGGGCGGCGGCGAAGCGGTGGAGCCTTCCGCTTCCCCTGCGCCGGACGCTTCCGCCAGCCCCGGCCCGTCCGCCTCGCCGGACGCCTCCGCCAGCCCGAAGCCCAGCGCGACTCCCCCGGCCAGCACGCCGGCCACCGCCGCGCCCACCCCGGGCCCGACCCCCGCGCCCACCCCCGAACCCACTCCCACCCCCACACCCTCTTCCGGCAGCACCATCACGGTCACCATGAACGGCGTGCGCCAGGAGATGGACCTGGTGGAGTGCCTGGCCATGATCGCCCGCAACGAGATGGGCGCGAACGCCCCGGTGGAAGCCTACAAGGCCCAGATCGTGGCGGCCCACAGCTGGATCCTCAGCCAGGGCGGCGCGCCCAGCGTGGCGGGCCGCGAGCCCAACGAGACCATCCGCGCCGCCGCCCGTGAGGTGGCCGGCCAGATCCTCACCTACAACGGCAGCGTCGCCTTCACCCCCTACTTTGCCTCCGCGGCCTTCGGCACCAACTCCAGCCAGGAGGTGTGGGGCGGCGCGCGGCCCTACCTCATCAACGTGGAAAGCCCCTACGACAAGGACTATGCCTCCAACTGGCAGAGCACCCGGGTCTACTACGCCAGCGAGGTGGCCGCCCGCGCCCAGGAGCGCCTGGGCGTGGACCTCTATGCCTGCAGCGACGACCCCTCCACCTGGTTTGGCGACATCGTCAAGAATTCCAGCGGCTACGTCACCAGCATCCGGGTGGGCACCGCCACCACCACCGGCCGCCAGCTGCGGGAGAGCGTGCTGAACAACGTCAACGGCAAGACCCTGCGCTCCGCCGCCTTCGACGTCGCCTACGATGCGGGCAGCGAGGCCTTCACCTTCACCGTCTGGGGCTACGGCCACGGCTGCGGCATGAGCCAGATGGGCGCCTGGGGCTACGCCGCCAACGGCTGGGGCTATGCGGACATCCTGGCCCATTATTACCCCGGCACCACCCTGGTCACCCAGTAAAAAGGGCAAAAACGCCCCCGCGCCTTTGGCGCGGGGGTTTTTGTGCGCCTGTGGAGCACAAAAACCGTGTAAAAATATAGTAAAATGGCAGAAAAATTGAAAGTGCTTTTGTGGCAATGGGCGAAATTGGGCAAAAATGCTCCAATTTTGCCGCGGGATGGAGTATAATGACTCTGTAACTCTTTTGACATTTTTGGTCCGCCGACCCGGGCCGCAAAAAACCGAAAGCGAGGGAACGACCCTTTGAACAAGCCGAAGAACAAACGCGGCGCCGTCAAACTGGCGCTGATCGTGCTGGCGGTGGTGCTGCTGGCCGCCTGCGGCACAGTCTGGTACATGTACAGCCAGGTGGCGCCCGCCCTGGATGAGGGCGAGGCCGGCCAGCTGAACCAGGTGAAGGACCCGGACCTGGAGGCCGAGGGCGACCGCACCTACAACCTGCTGTTGCTGGGCATCGACTACGACACCGACCGTGACTACGCCGAGGGCAAGGGCAACACCGACGTCATCCTCTACCTGCAGATCGACCGGGACGCGGGCACCGTCAACGCCTTCCAGATCCCCCGGGACACCTACTACGGCGAGGACATGGGCGACGGCAAAAAGGCCATCTACGGCAAGATCAACGAGGTCTACGCCAACGGCCCGGACCAGGAGAATCTCATCAACAACATCGCCAACATGATCTACAGGCTCTACAAGCTGCCGGTGGACGACTATGTCACCATCGACATGGACGCCTTCAAGACCATGCTGAACAACATGGGCGGCATCGAGATGTATGTCCCCTGGGACATCGTCACCAAGGACGAGAAAACCGGCAAGGAGGACGTGGTGGCCAGGCAGGGCACCCATCTCATCAGCGGCGACACCGCCGAGCTGATCCTGCGCAACCGCAACTACGACACCGCCGATTACCAGCGGCTGGAGACCCAGCAGTACTTCTACGCCGCCCTGGTCAAGACCTTTTTGGAGGACTACACCCTGGCGGACTACTACAGCACCTGCAAGGTGATCGCCCACTACATCAACACCAGCCTGGACATCACCGACATCTGGGGCCTCTACGGCACCATGCTCAAGGTGCAGCCGGAGAACATCTTTATCGTGCGGGCCCCCGGCGGCGCGGCTCACATCAACGGCCACAAGTGGGTGTATTACACCGACCGGGACAGCTGCGCCCGCATTTTGAACGAGCACTTCCGCAGCCCGGACAAGCCGGTGGCCGCCGAAGACCTGGGCCTTGCCACCGGCTATGAGTACATCGCCGGCATGAATGTGGACGAGGGCCGCACCATGGGCAGCGTGATGGACGCCGCCCAAGAGGGCCAGCAGGAGCTGGACGCCTCCTCTTCGCCTGATTCTTCCTCCGCCGCGGCGAACTGAACCGAAAACCGAAAGGGCCGGCCCCAAAAGCGCGGGGGCCGGCCCTTTTTTTGCCGGATGCGCCCGGCGCGGGGGGATGCGGCGAAGCAACGCGCGCCCCGGCCCGCAAAAAAGGCAAAACAAAAGACCCGCCGAAACCGGCAGGTCTCTGTTTTCGTCTGGAAAAATCAGGCGTTGGCCTTGTTCGCGCGCTTCGCCATGCGGCTGATCTTGCGGGCGGCGGTGTTCTTGTGGACCACGCCTTTGCTCTGCGCCTTGGCGATGGTGGAAACAGCCACCTTGACAACGGCGTCCTTGTCAGCGGCATTCGCGGCGATGGCAGCGTTTGCCTTCTTGACGACTGTTTTCAGGTTGGACTTGATCGCCTTGTTGTGAAGGGCTTCCTTCTTGGACTGGACCACGCGATCCTTCTGGGATTTGATGTTAGGCATTCGTACCACCTCCTTACTACCCATAACAGTGCAACTTATAATACCACATTTGGGCGGCGCATGCAAGCGTTTTTTAAACTTTTTTCCGGCGGTATGGCGCGGGCGCTGACGGCCCACACTCCCATGGGGCCCCGCCGCGCGAAAAGGGCGCGGGCGGCGGCCACTTCATACCGCTGCGAGGTGTTTTTCATGTCCGTTTACACCGACATCGCCGACGAGATCTACGGTCCCTCCAAAGGGCAGGTGCCCGGCGGGGTCAAGCTGTTCACCGCCCGCTCCGGGCCCGTCACCCTCACCCGGGTGCAGATCACCCGCACCGGCCTTGCCCGCCCGGCGGGGCGCTACTCCACCCTGGAGATGCCCAGCCTCGCCGTGGCGGATTCGAAAGACGAGCGCTATGTCAGCGCCGTGGCGGGGGAGCTGCGGGCCATGCTGCCCGAAACGGGCGCCGTGCTGGTGGCGGGGGTGGGCAACCGCCGGGTCACGGCGGACGCGCTGGGCCCCCGGGCGGCGGGGGGCGTGCTGGTGACGCGGGGCATCGCGCCGGACAGCCGCACCGCCGAGCTGGGCCTGCGGGAGGTGTGCTGCGTCTCGCCCGGCGCGTCGGGGGAGACGGGCATCCCCCTGGCCCAGGTGCTTGCGGGGCTGGTGCGGGCGGTGAAGCCCGCCGCCATCCTCTGCATCGACAGCCTGTGCACCTCCGACCCGGCCCGCATGGGCCGCACGGTGCAGATCAGCGACACCGGCCTGTGCCCCGCCCGGCCCTCCAGCGGCAAGTGCCTCACCCGGGCCATGCTGGGGGTGCCGGTGCTGGCGGTGGGCATCCCCACCATGATGGAGGCGGACGACCTCCTGGGCCGCCCGGGCTGCGTCGTCACCCCCCGCCAGCTGGACACGGTGGTGAAAAAGGGCGCGGAGCTGCTGTCCCTGGCGGTGAACAAGGCGCTGCAGCAGCGGCTTTCCATCGCGGAACTGTGCTATCTGGCCAACTGATGGAATGAAGAACGCCCCCCGGCGCATATCCTTTCAGCAGGACTATGAAAAAGGGGGGGGGGAGAAGCCGTTGGCACATTCCAAAACGCTGCGGCGGCTGGGCACGCTGGCGCTGGCGGCGGCGGTGGGCACGGCGGCCATGGGCGCGGGCCGCTATGCCGGCGTGCCGGACCTGGCGGGCAGCCTCGCGGTGGCGGGCAGCCTGCTGGCCAGCCCGGCGGCGGCCTTCGGCGCGGCGGACCGGATGTTCCGGCAGGAGGCGGTGGCCGCCGCCCAGACCGAGGTGGAGGACGCGGAGAGCCCGCCGGTGTTCACCACCCCGTCGCCCGAGGAACTGCTGCCCAAGGCCACCCCCGCGCCCGAAGCCGCCGAGCCGGCGGCCCAGCCGGAAGAGAACGCGGAGGCCGCCCCGGCCCCCACCCCCGGCCCGCCCCCCGAGGGGATGGGCGCCATCGTGAGCGCCCACTACCAGCAGGGCAGCGGCGCCGCCTACATCCCCTGCGAAGCGGGCACCATCAAAAACTGCACCAGCCTCTCCGCCGCCGAGGTGGCCGAGGCGGCCTCGGCCCCGCTGCCCTTCAGCGTCGAGGTGGGCTCGGATGAGCCCCAGGTGCTCATCATGCACACCCACGCCACCGAGAGCTACGAGCTGGAGGACCTGGGCTGGTTCGACCCGGAGTACACCTGCCGGCGCACCGATACCTCCCTCAACATGGTGGCGGTGGGGGCGGCCATCGCCGGGCAGCTGAACGCGGCGGGCATCGCGACGGTGCAGGACGCCACCCTCCACGATTACCCCAGCTACAACGGCAGCTACGAGCGCAGCAACGCCACGGTGCGCAGTTATCTGGAAAAATACCCCAGCATCAAGGTGGTGCTGGACGTCCACCGGGACGCCATCGAGACCGGCGAGGGCCGGGTGAAGGCGGTGGCCGACGTGAACGGCAGGACTGCGGCCCAGGTGATGATCATCTGCGGCGCGGACAAAGGCGACAACCTGCCCAACTTCAAACAGAACCTGGCCTTCGCGGCAAAATGGGAGAGCGCCATGGAAAGCCGCTTCCCCGGCTTTACCCGCCCGGTGCTTTTCGACTACCGCTATTATAACCAGGACCTGACCACCGGCAGCCTGCTCATCGAGATCGGCAGCCACGGCAACACCCTGGATGAAGCGGTGTATTCCGGGCAGCTGGTGGGCGAGGCGCTGGCGGGCCTTTTCACCACCGGGGCATAAAATACGAAAACGGGCGGCGGCTTCTTTTTGAGGAGCCGCCGCCCGCCGCTGTTATTTCAGCTTCCAGGCAAGGTCGGAGAGGAACAGGTCGTGCTCCAGCCCTTCCACCGTGGTGCCTTTGCCGATGTGCACGAACTCGATGTCCATCATCCGGGCCCAGTCGGCCATCTGGCCGGCGGTCACGTCGTAGCTCAGCACCGTGTGATGCGCGCCGCCGGCGGTGATCCAGCACTCGATGCCGGTGGCAAGGTCCGGCATCGCCTGCCACATCACCCGGGCCACCGGCAGGTTGGGCATGGGCAGGATGGGCTTGACGCAGCGGATGTCCTGGCAGACAAGGCGCAGCCGCCCGCCCATGTCGATGAGGCTCACCACGATGGCGTCGCCCTCGCGGCCTTCAAACACAAGGCGGGCGGGGGGCCGGCGGCCGCCGATGCCCAGCGGGTGCACCTCGATGCGGGGCCGCGCCGCCGCCACGCTGGGGCAGACCTCCAGCATGTGGGCCCCCAGGCTGTACTCATTGCCCGGCTCCAGATGGTAGGTGTAGTCCTCCATGAAGGCGGTGCCGCCGGTCTGGCCCTCGCTCATGGCCTTGAGGATGGCGGTCATGGCGGCCACCTTCCAGTCGCCCTCGCCGCCGTAGCCGTAGCCCTGGGCCATCAGGTGCTGGCTGGCAAGGCCCGGCAGCTGCTCCATGCCGTAGAGGTCCTGGAAGTTGTTGGAAAAGGCGCGGCAGCCCTCCGCGTCCAGCATCTTCTTCATGGCGATCTCTTCCCGGGCCTGGTAGCGCACGGTGGCGATGTCGTCGGTGGCGAAGTCGTACTGGGCGCGGTACTCCTCCATCAGCGCGTCGATCTCGCTTTCGGTCACAGCGTTCATGGTTTCCACCAGCTGGCCCACCGGCCAGGTGTTCACCTGCCAGCCCAGCTTCATCTGGGCCTCCACCTTGTCGCCCTCGGTCACGGCCACCTCCCGCATGTTGTCGCCGAAGCGCATGACCTTCAGCTCCCTGCTCACCGCCGCGCCCACGGCGGCGCGCATCCAGCGGCCCAGGCGGTTTTGCACCGCCTCGTCCTGCCAGTGGCCGGCGATGACCTTGCGGGCCGAGCGCAGCCGGGCCCCGATGAAGCCGTGCTCCCGGTCGCCGTGGGCGGCCTGGTTCAGGTTCATGAAGTCCATGTCGATCTCGTCGCTCGGGATCTGTCGGTTGTACTGGGTGGCCAGGTGGCACCAGGGCTTTTGCAGGCTGGCAAGGCCGTTGATCCACATCTTCGAGGGGCTGAAGGTGTGGCACCAGGTCACGATGCCGGCGCAGGCGGGGTCGTGGTTCGCCTGGCGCACCACATCGGAAATTTCCCCGCTGGTCTTGGCGGTGAGCTTGTAGGCCAGCTTGCAGGGCAGGCGGCCGGAGGCGTTCAGCGCCCCGGCCATCTCGGCGGCCCGGGCGGCCACCGTCTCCAGCACTTCGGGGCCATACAGGAACTGGCTGCCCACCACGAACCAGAATTCATATTGCTTCATGCTCATTGGTATAAACCTCCCGTCAGCGCAGTGCCTGCCCAGCGGCCTTTTCCACCGGGATGCAGGCGGCGTAATCTTTGATAAAGGCGGCAAATCCCGCCGCGCCGGCCTCCTCCGGGGCGATGGTGCTGCCTTCCACCCCGGCAAAGACGGCCTCGTCCAGCCAGGCATCCAGGGCGGGCGCGCCGCCCTGCATGCAGCGCAGGCGGTAGAGGGCCAGCAGGGCCATGCCCCAGGGGCCGCCCTCGCCCGCCGAGGCCATCACCGACACCGGCACCCCCAGCGCCCCGGCCAGCAGCTTCTGGCCCACAACGGGGGTCTTGAAGAGGCCGCCGTGGCCCAGAAGGCGGTCCAGCTTCACCTGCTCCTTTTCAAAGAGCAGGTCCATGCCCAGCTTGAGGGCGGCCATGGTGGAATAGAGCTGGGCGCGGGCAAAGTTTTCCAGCGTGAGGCGTGCGTTTGGCCGCCGCACAAAGAGGGGCCGCCCCTCGTCAAGGCCCAGCACCGGCTCGCCGGAATAGCAGTTGAAGCTCACAAGGCCGCCGCAGTCCGGCGCGCCTTCCAGCGCCTTCTGATAGAACAGGTCGTAGAGGGCGGGTTTTGCGAGCTTTGCCCCGGCGGCTTCGGCCATCTGGCCCAGCAGGCGTACCCATGCGTCCAGGTCGGAGGTGCAGGTGTTGCAGTGCACCATGGCCACCGGGCGGGCGGTGGGGGTGGCGACCATGTCTATTTCGGGGTAGACCCGGGACAAAGGCTTTTCCAGCACCGCCATGGCGAACACGCTGGTGCCCGCCGACACGTTGCCGGTGCGGGCGGCCACGGCGTTGGTGGCCGCCATGCCGGTGCCCGCGTCCCCTTCCGGCGGGGCCAGGGGCGCGCCGGGCTCCAGCACCCCGGCGGGGTCCAGCCAGGCAGCGCCCTCCGGGGTCAGGCAGCCCGCGTCCTCCCCGGCGGCCAGCACTTTGGGCAGCACCTGCCGCAGGGTGAAGGGCAGGCCCGCCCGGGCCAGCAGTTCGTCAAAGGAGGCCAGCATGCCCGCGTCCCAGTCGCAGGCGGCGCTGTCGATGGGGAACATGCCGGAGGCGTCCCCCACGCCCAGCACCTTGCGGCCGGTGAGCTGCCAGTGCACATAGCCCGCCAGGGTGGTGAGATAGGCCAGGTCCTTCACGTGGGCTTCGCCCCGCAGCATGGCCTGATAGAGATGGGCCACGCTCCACCGCTGGGGGATGTTGAAGCCGAAGCGCCGGGTGAGGGCCGCGGCGGCCTCGCCGGTGGCGGTGTTGCGCCAGGTGCGGAAGGGCGCAAGCTGCCGCCCGGCGGCGTCGAAGGGCAGGTAGCCGTGCATCATGGCGGAGACGCCCAGCGCCCCCACCCGGGCAAGGGGCGCGCCGGTTTTGGCCTGCCAGTCCGCCGCCAGCGCGGCGAAGGCGGCGCGCACGCCCGCCTGCACCTCCTCCAGATGATAGGTCCACCAGCCGTCCTCCAGCCGGTTCTCCCAGTCGCAGGCGCCGCTGGCCAGCGGCGCGCCCGTGCCGTCCACCAGCACCGCCTTGATGCGGGTGGAGCCCAGTTCGATGCCGAGGGCGGGCAGCTTGAGTCCGTTCATAATGAGCCTCCCCATAAATGAAATCGGAGTGCGGCGGAGCATGACCTGCCGCCGCACTCCGCAAAAACAGAGCGTTGTTGTGCGGCTTAAAGCCGCGATAAAATGAAGATCAGGCGGGCAGGGTGTACACTGCCGTGTTGATGAGGGTGATCAGCGTGCCGAAAATGACCGGCCCCAGATAGATGCTGGAGGTGGCGTTGTAGACCTTACGGTTGATGATGGTGCCAGCGGTGGCGGACAGGATCATGTAGCACAGCATCATGTAGGCCTTCCAGTTGGAGAACGCGCCAATGCCCACACCGGTGGTGTAGAGGATGGTGTAATACACCACCACAACAACAATGATGCCCAGTACATTGCACAGAACGCACAAGAACAGGTTCAGACCTTCGGACATGCCCTTGAAACGGTTGCAGCCGTTCATGATGAGGGAGTTGATGCACCAATACAGAATGAAGAAAGGCACATACACCAGAGATGCTTTCAGATGCGACCACTTCATCACGGAGACGGCCAGGTCTACCAGACGGAAGTCGACCTTGAAGAAGAAGTCGGCAAACCACACCACGCTGTGGCAGAGCACCACCACAACGACCCCCAGAAGGAGGATGCGGCCAACGTCCGGCAGGCTGACTTTCAAATGATAGTCAGACAGTTTCACGCCATTTTTCTTGTGGATCAGGTTGTGGAAAAGCAGGAACATGGCCAACAGGAACAGGCTGCTGAACATCATCCAGACCACCACGTTGTTGGACACACCGTAGACGAAAACGCTGCCGGTGGTGCCTTGCCCGGTCAGGGAGAAGATCTTGCTGGTCTGCTGGATGATGACCGGCGCCATGATGGGGGGCACAAAGCCGCCGATCAGCGAGGCTACAATGAAGATGGTCCAGTCCTTTTTGTTCTTCAGCCCGGTCACCGGCGCCTGCGCGGGGCGGCGCAGCCCGGCAAACACCGGCACTTGCAGCAGCAGAAGGGCCACGGGCACGGTGAGCGCCAGAACGGCGAGCAGTCCCAATGCCGAGAAAGCCATCAAAATCTGATAGGTCTGGTTGTTGGGGTCAATGGGGTTCGGCGCACCCAGCGTGTCAGAGAAGAAGGTGACAGTATCGCGGATGAAGGCGCTGCTGATCATGCCGGAGCCGTGGGTGGAATCCTCGGGGTTATAGATCACGCGGCCGTTGTTTTCCTCGTAACTGCCGTACACATGGCCGATCTCCACCTTCACGTTCGGGTCCTGCAGGTCTTCCTCGGAGAAGGTGCCGGGTACCCCCAGGTTGACCACATCCTTCATCTCGGTCTTCACGCTCAGGTCGCCCGGCCAGTAGCCGGGAACATCTTTGAAACCCAGCCGGGAGTAGGGGTCATACAGGCCCGCACCAAAGCCCAGGTTGATGCCGGTGGCCAGGTCGTCCAAAGGCGAGTAGGGAGGCGCCAGGATCAGCGCTGCGCTGACCTTCTTTTCATAGGTCTCGGGGGAATTGCGCTGTTCCTCGCCGTAGTCGGTCATTACACGCACCACGTTCCCGCCGCCCTTGGAATAACCGGCAATGCCGATGCGGGAGCTGTCGATGTAGGGCAGGTTGTAGTAAACATAGTCGATAAGTTCCGCAAATCCATAGGTGGGCGAAGCACCCGTGGACTCGGACGAATGCCCGGCGGAGAGCAGGTCCAGCACATAGACCGCAAAGCCGCGCCGCGCAAGTTCCGAAGCGACCAGGCGCGCGCTTTCCGCCGTGCTGTCGTTGCCGGGGCTGTAGACCACCGCGGGAACAGGTTCTTCAGCCGTAGCGTTCACAGGCCGGTATTCCAGAAAACGCACGATGTCCCCGGTGTTGATCGCGATTTTCAGGTCGTTGACCTCCACTTTGCCGCCGTCGGTCATCATATAGCGCGTGCCGACGATGCTCGTCAGGCACAAAAGCAGACAGACGAGCAGAGCAATCAGGCTTTTTTTCGTGCTTGCTGTGGACATAAAACGTTCCTCCTCTTTATATCCGGCAAACCGGGAATGGGGCGGAAATGTGTTTTGCACATATAAAAATAAAAGTTATGCACAAAAAAACATTTCACTGTGATATAAATATAGCACTCTACACAACAAGACAAAAGAATTTGTTTGCCTGTGTATGGACATTTATTGACATCTTTCGCACTGAGCCTCATAATAAAACCAGAAAAGCGCCAAAGGGGGCATGCCGGATGATCCAGCAGGAAAAGCGGGCCTTCGACGCGGGGGCCAAGGTGTGGGTGCAGCGTTACGAGAACCTGCGCAACCTGGCGCACTGGCATTTTGAGGACGAGCTGGTGGTCTGCCAGGGGGGCGAGGTGCGGCTGACGCTGAACGGCTGCATTTTTGATTTGACGGAAGGGGACTGCGCCTTCATCAGCCGCGAGAGCGTGCACAGCATTGCCGGCGCGCCGGGCAGCCGGGCGGCGGTGGCCCAGTTCGCCGGGCTGTTCGACGCGCCGCTGCGGCTGCGCGCGCCGGTCTTTGCCGACCGCTACCGCGCCGGGGCGCGGCTGGACGAATTGGACCGGGAAAGCCGGGAAAAGCGCCCTTTTTATGCCGAGAAGATGAACGCCCTCATCACCTCGCTGATGGCGGATGTTTTCCGCAGCGAGCCGCTGGCGGAGCAGGCGGAGGCGGCTCAGCCCACCCTCGCCCGCTACAAGCAGCTGCTCCTCCTGCTGGAGCAGCAGGGCGGCGAGGGCACCTTCGCGGAGGCGGCGGACTTCATGCACATGTCCCCCGCCTACTTTTCCCGCTACTTTAAAAAGATGACGGGGCTCACCTTTTCGGGCTATCTGAACGTGCTGCGGGTGGACCGGGCGGTGGAACTGCTGGCCGGCGGAGAGGACATCACCATGGCCGACCTGATGGCCCGGTGCGGCTTCAACACCCTGCGCAACTTCAACCGGGTGTTCAAGGCCGTCACCGGCTACGCCCCCACCAGCCTGCCCGCCGGCTTTTCGCTGGACCGGCGGGTGCTGCTGAGCCAGGGCAGCACCTTCGACCCCACGCTGGACACCTCGGTGGTGCTGTGAGATGCGTTTGCCGCTGGACAGCGCCCCCAAAAGCTGGTATACTTACACCATCGCTTTAGCGTGATAAAATCGGGAGGGATCGAAATGGACCTTTTGACACAGCTCAACAGCCTGCCCATGTTCTTGATCGTGGGCGTGGTGGTGGCCTTTATTGCGGCGCTCTGCGTGGTGTTCCTGGCGCGCAGCTGGCGCGCGGGCGTGGCCATGGGGATGGACAAGGCCAGGCTCCGCCGGGCCGTCACCTCCAGCGCCACCTTCACCCTGCTGCCCAGCGTCTCCATCCTGCTGGGGGTCATCGCCCTGTCGGGGAGCCTGGGCATCCCGCTGCCCTGGATCAGGCTTTCGGTGATCGGCGCGCTGCACTACGAGGGCAACGTGGCGGACATCGCCGCCCGCGCCGCCGGCATGAGCGGGGGCCTGGGCAGCGAGGAACTCACCGCGCCGGTGTTTCTGACCATCGCCCTGGTGATGACCGCGGGCATCCTGGCGGGCTGCTTCTTGTGCATCTTCTGCCTCAAGGCCTATATGAAAAAGGTGCGCAGCGCCGCCCAAAAGGAAAAGGGCGGCAAAAAGGGCTTCGGCGACTACATGTTCACCGCCATGTTCGTGGGCCTGGTCAGCGCCTACATCGGCTCGTACCTGGGCGAGTGGACCAGCGCCGGCAACTATATGCCCCTGTTCGTGGCGGCGGTGAGCGCGGCGGCCATGGGGCTGTTCGAATATCTGGCCCGCAAAAGGGGCATGACCTGGCTGGACAACTTCTCCATGGCGGGCAGCATGCTGGTGGGCATGGCGGCGGCCGTGGCGCTGTTCGCCGTGGTGTGAGGAGGTGCCGGGATGAACGAAGCGAAGAAGAACGAACTCTACGGCCGCTACGAAAACTCCACCCACCTGCTGGGCCGGCTGGGCACGGCGGCGGCCATCCTGCTGCTGCTGGCGGTGCCCATGGCCATGGGCTGGGTGCTGAACGCCTCCCCCGACTGGAAGGCCTTCGGCGTGGGCTTTGCCCAGGCGGCGCTGATCTACTGGACCAGCGGCGTGGTGGAATTCCTGGTCTATTCGCCCATGCTGGGCTCGGGGGCCAGCTACCTCACCTTTATCACCGGCAACGCCGTCAACCTCAAACTGCCCTGCGCGGTGAACGCCCGGGAGATCTGCGGCACCCAGGTGGGAACGCCGGAAAACGACATCGTCTCCACCCTGTCGGTGGCCACCAGCAGCCTGGTGACCACGCTGGTGCTGGCGGTGGGGGTGCTGTGCCTTGTGCCCCTGCGCCCGGTGCTGGAAAACCCGGCCCTGGCCCCCGCCTTCAACAACGTTATCCCCGCTTTGTTCGGGGCGCTGGCCTTCAAGTATTTCTCCAAAAGCCCCAAGCTGGCGGCGGCGCCGCTGGCCTTCATGTGCGTGCTGTTCGTGCTGGCGCCCGGCCTGATCGGAAGCGTTTCCTTCCTCATCCTGGTCAGCGGCGGCATGGCCATCGCCATCGCCTGGTGGATGTTCCGCACCGGGCGCCTGGAGTGAAAAATTTCTGCAAAAGGAGGGGCCGCCGGATGGAAGTTCCCGCCCATGTAAGCCAGCTGCTGGCCGCGCTGCGAGCCAAAGGCTTTGCGGCCTGCCCGGTGGGCGGCTGCGTGCGGGACAGCCTTCTTGGCCGCGCCCCCGGCGACTGGGACCTGTGCACCAGCGCCCTTCCCGAGCAGGTGAAAGCCTGCCTTTCGCCCCGCTGGCGCACTCTGGACACCGGCATCGCCCACGGCACCGTGACGGCGCTCACCGAAGGCGGCCCGGTGGAGGTGACCACCTTCCGGGTGGAGGAGGGCTATTCCGACCACCGCCGCCCCGACGGGGTGCGCTTTGTGGCGGACCTCGAAGAGGATCTGGCCCGGCGTGACTTCACCATCAACGCCATGGCGCTGGACGAGGGGGGCGTCGTGGACCCCTTCGGGGGCCGGGCGGACCTGGCGGCTGGGTTCATCCGCTGCGTCGGCGAGCCTGCCCGCCGCTTTGAGGAGGACGCGCTGCGCATTTTGCGGGCGCTGCGCTTTGCCTCCTGCCTGGATTTTACCATCGAGCCGGCCACCCTGGCCGCCGCCCGCGCCGCCGCGCCCACCCTGACCCGGGTGAGCGCCGAGCGGGTGTTCGCAGAGCTGGACAAACTGCTTTTGGGCCCCGGCGCGGGGCGGGTGCTGGCCCAGTGCGGCGGCATCCTGGCCCAGGCGGTGCCCGCCATCGGGCCCTGCCTGGGCTTTGACCTGCGCAGCCCCCGCCACGAGCTGGACCTCTGGGGCCACACCGCCCGGGCGGTGGGCCTTGCGCCGCCGCGGCGCAACGTGCGCTGGGCGCTGCTGCTCCACGACCTGGCAAAGCCGGGCTGCTTTTTGCTGGACGGCCAGGGCTTCGGCCACGCCCCCGGCCATGCCGCCCGGGGCGCGGCGCTGGCCAAGGAGGTGCTGACGCGGCTGAAGGCCCCCGGCCGCCTTGTGCAGGGGGTGCAGCCGCTGGTGCGCTGGCACGACGCCCCCCTGCCCCAGGACACCCCCGGCGCCCGCCGGTGGCTGGGCCGCTGGGGCTGGCCCACGCTGGAGGACCTTGTGGCCGTGAAGCGGGCGGACCTTCTGGCCCACGCCGACGCACCGGCCATCCGCCGCCGCCTGCAAGAGACGGCCCGCTTTGAGAAGCTGGCCCGCCAGGCCCACCGCCGGGGCGACTGCGTGCGGGTGGACCAGCTGGCGGTGAGCGGGGACGACCTGATGAACGCCGGCGTCTGCCGGGCAGGGCCCCGGATGGGGCGGCTGCTGGACGCGGCGCTGAACGAGGTCATCGAGGGCCGGGTGGAAAACCACCCGGCGGCGCTGCTGGCCTGGGCCCGCGGGCAGAAAGGATAAAAAAGGGCGGCCCCTCAAGCCTGGTGGCTTGGGGGGCCGCTCTGCGTGCCGGACTGGGCAAGGCCCTGCGCTGAAGGCCGCCCTCTTTTTTATTCCACCCACACGCGCCCGTTGATGTCGGTGGCGCCGTGGTTCACCACCCGCAGCTTCACCGTGCCGGGGGCAAGGCCGGCGAGGGAAAAGTACTGCACGCCCTCCGCGCCGCTGATGACCTCGGTGCGCACCGTCTCGCCGTTCTGGATGAAGTCCAGTTCCAGCGTTTCCCCCTCGCAGGTCACGTCCACCGCCAGTGTTCGGCCGCCGGGGTCGTCCAGCGAAAAGCGGCCGGACTTATGGTAGCCGTCGCTGGTCTTGCTCATGGAGAAGGTCCACACCCCATTGCGGTGGCCCTGGGTGCTCATGATGACCCAGCCGCTGTTCACGTCCGCGGCGCTCTCGATGGGCAGGCCCGCCACGATGGCGGCGCCTCCGGTGGTCACGAGGGGGGTGCTTGCGGCGGAGGCGGCAAAGACGAACATGCCCGCCAGCAGCCCCGCCATGCACAAAACGCTGGCAAGGCCGCAGGCGACGGCCGCCTTGCCCAGGGCCCCCAGTTTGCGTTTGGGGGCGGGCTCGCCGTAGCGGCTGTTGGCCGCGCCGCAGGCGGGGCAGAAGCGGTCCGCCCGGGTGAGGGACGCGCCGCAGCTCTCACAGGGCTCCAGCGCCTGCCTGCGGCCGAAGATGAAGTAGAGCAGCAGGGCGATGATGGGGCCGGCGAACACCGCCAGCAGCACCCACAGGGCGGGGGGCTGGCCGTGGAGGCGGCTGTCGCGGTAGAGCCAGACGCAGCTGAGCACGGTGAACGCCAGCGCCAGCACGCCGGCCAGCATAAGGGCCCCGAAAATGAGGATAAGAGGCATGGCTGCCATTCAAGACATCTCCTTTCTGCCCCTTGGGGGCAGTTCCAGTGTGAGTTGTTCTTTCAAATCAGAGCATTTGAGGCCCACGAAGGTCATCACCACGCCCCCCACCGCCAGCCAGCCCAGGGCGAAGGCCGCCAGATGGGCCGCCAGGGGCATGATGGGCAGCGCGAAGATGAGGGCGGGCACCCCGCAGACAAAGAGGTTCGCGGTCATGGGCAGCCACCACAGCGAGAGGCGGCGGGCGGCGGGGCGGCTTTGCAGCTCCCGCTCTTTTTGGTAAAGGCGCGCCTTCAGAACGGCGTTCAGTTCCGCGCCCGGCCCTTCGCCCCTTTGCAGGGCGGCGGCCAGCCGCCGGTCAAAATTCTTCTCGTCCATAGCCCCTCGCCTCCATTTCCTTTTTCAGCAAAAGCCGGGCCTTGTGCAGCCGGCTTTTCACCGTGCCTTTGGGCAGCTTTTCGATGCGGGCCACCTCTTCCAGAGGGAGCTCGGCCCCGTAGGCCAGCAGCACCGCCGCGCGGTACTTGTCCGGCAGGCGCTCCACCGCCGCGGCCAGGGCGCGGTGTTCCGCCGCCGCCAGCGCCGCCGCCTCCGGCTCGTCGCCCCCGGCAAGGGGCGGCGGGTCGTCGCCGTCCAGCTCCACAGGGCGGGCGATGGCCGCCCGCCGGCTGCGCTTGCGCGCTTCGTTGCGCCACAGGCCGGTGGCCACGCTGTAGAGCAGCGCCCGGGGATTGCGGCCCTCGTCCGGGGCAAGGTCCAGCTCCAGCATCCGAAGGAAGGTCTGCTGGTAAAGGTCCTCTCCGTCGGGGCCGAAGCCGGCCAGCCGCCGGCAATAGCGGTAAAGCTCTGTTCCGTAGCTGCCCAGCAGCTGCTCCACCTGACATGCCTGCACGGGGCCCACCTCCTTGTTTGTTTGATCCAGGCGCCTGTTTCGCTTTGTAGTCGTCGCCAAAGGGGCGGCGGTTCATTTTTTCTGCAAAAAAAATCCGGGGCCCCGGCGGGGCCCCGGACGGGTCGCTTGAATTTCAGCCCAGCACCACCAGCTCCGGCGGCGCAAGGAAGCGGAAGGGCACCCCGCTCATGCCGATGCCCCGGCTGACATACAGCTGGGCCGCCCCCGGCCCCTGGGGCCGGTAGAGGCCGTAGGGGTAGAACTTGCCCCCCGGCGGCAGGACGAGCCGGGTGAGCACCGGCAGCCGCACCTGCCCGGCGTGGCTGTGGCCGCTGAGCATCAGGTCCGCTTTTTTCAGCGGCAGATAGCGGGCCTTGTCCGGCATGTGGCACAGACAGACGCGCCAGCCGCCGGCGGGCATGCGGCGCAGCGCCCGCCCGTCGGAATAGGGCGAGAGGCCGCAGAGCGCCACCCCCGGCGCGGGGCTAACGATCTCGTCCCACAGGACGGTGAAGCCGCCCGCGGCGAACAGCTGCTCAAAGAAGGGGCGCGCGCCCTGGCGCACATCGTGGTTGCCCAGCACCGCGTACTTGCCTTTGGGGGCGCGGATGCTTCGCAGCTGCCGCGCCAGCTCGGAAAAGGGCAGGGCCCAGGCGTCCCGCAGGAATTTGGCGAAAAAGTCGCCGCCGAAGAGCACAAGGTCGGGCTTCAGGGCGTTGATGCGCTCCGCCACCGCCTCCAGCCGCTCGGGCGCGCCGGCGCGCCGGATGTGCAGGTCGCTGAAAAACACCACCCGCAGCGGCGGCTTTTTTTCCAGCGGCGGCCGGGTGAGGGCCAGCCGCCGGGGCTCCAGCTTCGCGGCATAGAAGGCGAGGCCCAGCCCCGCGGCGGTGAGGGCGGCCGCGCCGGCCAGCAGCGCGGCGTCCCGCGCCCGGGTCTGCTTCATGGTCAGTACCCCACGATGATGCCGCCGGTCTCGGCGTAGAAGCTGGTCAGGCCGCTGCAGGGCAGCACCACCACTTTGGCGCCGGGCCATTTCTTTTCAATGCCGTTTTTCAGCATCAGGGCGGCCTTTTCGTTCTGGCAGTGGCTGATGACCGCCGGCTCCAGCCCCTGGTAGCCCCGGTGGTCCATCTCTTCCAGCAGCAAAGCCAGCATGCGGGTCTCGCCGCGGGTCTTGTGCAGCATTTCCAGCTTGCCATCCTCGCTGCCGCGGCCCACCGCCCGCATGCTCATCACGCCGGCCATAAAGCCTGCCAGGCGGCTCAAACGGCCGTTCTTCACCAGATTGTCAAAGCTGGCCAGGGCGAACAGCACCTGACGGCCCTGGAACCAGATCTCCCACTGGCGCACCACTTCGCCGAAGGAGAGCCCTTCGGCCACCAGGTCGTTTGCCTTCCAGATGGCCAGGGCCATCTCGCCGCCGGTGGACAGGCTGTCCAGCACATGGATGCGCTTTTCGGGGTGGCTTTCCAGCACCATCTCCCGGGCCACCATGGCGCTGTTGTAGCTGCCGGACAGGCTGCTGCTGATGGTGATGGCCAGAACGTTGTCCGCCTGCATGAATTTCTCCGCCCACTCTTCGGGGCTGGGGCAGGCGGTGGTGGAGGCCCCGTTGTAGTTGTGCATGGCGTCCATCATGGCGTCCACATCCAGGGCGGAATTGTCCACAAATTCCCGCTCGCCCACCCGGATCTTCAGGGGCACGGTGGCAAAGCTGAGGCCGGGGGCGGGGTTTTCCAGGCTGCGCAGTTCGCAGGAAGAGTCGCTGACGATGATCCAGGACATAGGGCATATCTCCTTTTGCAGAAAGCCGGCGGGCGGCCCATCTGGTATTAAAAACTACATCTCTCTTTATTGTAGCAGTGCGGGGGTGCCCCGTCAAGTGAAAACGCGCAAAATCCCGTGACAAACCGCCCCGTCTGCGGTACAATGATAAAGCATTGCGCCCCCCGGCCCGCGAAAGGGCGGGCGGCGGGGCCGAAGGGGGAGGAAACAGGGCATGAAAAGGCAAAAAAACGGGGTTTTTCTTGTGCTGGCCGCGGCAGTGCTGATGAGTTTCGGCGGGCTGATGATCAAGGCCATCCCCTGGAACGCCATGGCGGTGAACAGCGGGCGCAACCTGTTCGCGGCGCTGGTCACCTTCGGCTATATGAAGGCGGCGGGGCTGCCGGTGCGGGCGAACCGCACGGTGCTGGGGTGCGCGGCGTGCATCACTGCCTGCAACGTGGCCTACACCCTGGCCACCCGGCTCACCACCGCCGCCAACGCGGTGGTGCTGCAATACACAAGCCCCGTGTTCATCCTTTTGTATCTTTGGGTGTTCTTCAAGCAGAAGCCCCGGCGGCTGGACCTTGCCGCCTGCTGCGTGGTGTTCGCCGGCATGGCCTGCTGCTTTGCCGGCAGCCTGGAGGCGGGGGGCATGGCGGGCAACGTGCTGGCGGTGGCCGCCGCCAGCTGCTACGCCGTGGTGTTCATGGTGAACATGTTCCCCGGGGCGGACAGCTTTTCCAGCTACTTTTTCAGCCAGGTGCTGGGCTTTGCCGTGGGCCTGCCCTGGCTGGCCGCCGAGCCGAACATGAGCGCCGCCAGCTGGGGCGCCATCGCGCTGATGGGCACGGTGCAGGTGGGCGCGGCCTACATCCTCATGGCCCGGGGCCTTGCCACCACCGCGCCGGTGGCGGCAAACCTCGTGTGCATGACCGAGCCGGTGCTGAACCCGGTGTGGGTGGCCCTGTTCTGGGGCGAAAGGGTGGGCCCCATGAGCCTTCTGGGCATCGCCGTGGTGCTGGCGGGGCTTTTGTTCTACAACCTGGCCGGCGCGAAAAAGCGGGAGCAGGCCGCCGGGGTGAAATAACCGGCCCCCGCCCGCTCGTATATAAAATATGGGCGGCGGGCGGCGGCATATTCCGCCCCTTTGCGGAAAATACTGATATTGGATAAGAGACTGTGAATTTTCTGTGGCCTTGCTTGCGCGGGGCCTGCCGCTGGGGTATAATACTCATTGTATACCATTTGGACAAAGAGGGAGAGAAAATGGCTACCTACCGGGAATTCCGCGAGCAGGTGAAACGCCGCCGCCGGCGCAAGTTCATCCTGCGCCTGTCGCTGCTGATCGTCGCTGCCGCCGCCGTGTGCGGGGTGGCGTTCTTCGCGCTGTACACCGTGCTCACCGGCGCGGGCTGGACCCCCGGCAACGGGCAGTTGGTGGCCTCCGGCAGCGCCTCCGCTTCCGGTGCGTCGCAGCCCGCCTCCGCCTCCGAGAGCACCTCTTCCTCCGAAGGTGAGCAGGGCGGCCAGCCCGCCGCCACCTGGAACACCTCCACGCCGGTGGAGCCCACCCTGGACCAGACCATCAACGGCGCGGACTACCGCATGCTGGCGGTGGGCGCGAACGCCGCGGTGGACTACAGCTTTTTCGACCGCGCCGCCATCCTGGGCGACAGCGTGAGCCAGGGCTGGAACATCTATGAATCCCCCATGAAGGCCCATGCCTTCATCTGCGCCTACAGGAGCATCGGCCCCAGCGCCGTGGTCAACAGGCAGACCGCCGACCCCGGCGACGCGTCCGGGCGGGGCGAGGAAAACATCTACGAGACCATCATCAACTCCAACCCCCTGCGCCTTTACATCCTGCTGGGCACCAACACCCTCGTGCGGGACGGCGAGGCCACCGAACAGTCCTTCCTGGCCTACTACAGCCAGATGCTGGATATGTTCAAGGCGGACCTGGGCGGCGAGGTGGACATTTATGTGCAGTCCATCACCCCGGTGCGCCCCGGCGCCAGCCAGCCCGGCCTTTACAAAGAGCGCATCCAGCGGGTGAACACCCAGCTGGCGGTGCTGGCCCGGGAGAAGGGCTGCCATTTCGTGAACGTCTACGAGGCTTTGCAGGATGCGAACGGCGATTTGCGGGAGGACCTGGCGGCCGCCGACAAGGTGCATCTGAACCAGAACGCCTACCCCATCATGGCCGAGTACCTGGCCACCCACACCGCCTGAAACTTAGAAGGAGGCCGGCATGGCCAGCTACCGTGAATTTCGAAGAGAGACCATCGCCCGCCGCCGGCGGCGCCAGACCCGAAGGGGCCTGGCCTTTGTGCTGGCGGTGCTGGCGCTGCTGGGCCTGGCCTGGGCCATCACCTGGGCCATCGAGGCCGTGAGCGGCAAGGGGGAGGGCGCCGATGCCAACAGCGCCCCGGACCCGGGCGCCACCGGCCTTGCGGGCAGCGTGCTCGCGCCCCTGCCCATGGAGAACCCGGTGACCGAAACGGGCGGCGGGGTGCAGTTCGCCAGCATGGGCCCGGTGCAGCAGACCGGCGGCTGGAGCTACACCGGCCTTGACTATGAAAAGATCTGCCTGCCCGCCTGCGGCCGGGTGGACAACACCTATTTCTCCACCGCCCTGTTTCTGGGCGACAGCGTCACCGAGGGCCTGGGCCTCTATGAGAACCCGGTGAAGGGCGTGGCCACGGTGCGCGGCTACCGGGGCGCCACCCCCGGCGACGTGGTGAACCGGGTGGTGATGACCGACTACAACACCGGCGAGGAATCGGTGCCGCTGGACGTGGCGGCCCAGATGGACCCAAAAAGCATCTACCTGATGTTCGGCGCCAACGCCCTGGCCGCCCGGGACGGCGAGGCCGTGGAGGACAGCTTCATCGCCTACTACGGCCAGATGATCGACCTTGTGCGCCAGGCGGCCCCCGAGGCGGACGTCTACGTCCAGACCATGACCCCGGTGGCGGCGGACTATTCCAGCGCCGGCATCTATAAAGAGCGCATCCAGCGGGTGAACGAAAAGCTGGCGGCGCTGGCGCTGGAAAAGGGGGCCTATTTCGTGGACGTCTACTCCGCCCTGGCGGACGAGAACGGCGACCTCAAAGCGGAGTACTCCTCCGACGGCCTGCACATGGTGGCCGCGGGCTACAAGGCCTGGGCGGACTGCCTGGCCGGCCATGTGGCCTACAGCGCGGATAACCCCTATGTGATGGGCAGCGAATACTACATCGCAAAATAAGCGAAAAGGCACGGGACGCGTCCCGTGCCTTTTTTCGTTTATGCTTTGCGGCGAAAAAGCAGCAGCCTCAGCCCCGCCGCGGACAAAACCGCCCCCAAAAGGAAGGCGGCGGCAAGACTCTGCTGGGCAAGGGCCCCCAGCGCCAGGTTCACGGCGATGGCAAAGCACTCCATCACCATGGCCTGCACGCTCAGCGCGCTGGCCCGGTCCTTTGTTTTCAGCCGCCGGTTGCGCTCCTCGTCGGTCAAGGGGGCCAGCAGGCTGGAGGAAGTGCGCAGGGCCAGCACCGAGGCCACCGCCGCCGGGGCGGAGGAGGCGGCGGCCAGCACGCCGCACCCCGCCAGGCAGGCAAGGGCGCAGAATGCCGCCGCGCCCCGCATCCCCAGCCGCCGGGCCAGGGCGGGGGAGAAGGCCCCCGCAAGGCCCAGCAGCGAGGCGGCCACATAGGCGGCGCTCATGGCCTGTGGGCCCAGGCCGCAGGCCTCGTATTTCAGCTGGTTCAAAAACACCGTGGCCACCTGGCAGACTTCCGCCAGCAGCGCGGCCCCCGCCAGCAGCGGCAGAACGCCGCCGCCCAGCGCCTCGCGCACCGCCGCGGCAAAGCTGCCCCGGGCCGGGGCGGGCTCCGGGCCGCGCACCTCCCGCAGCCCCAGGGCGAAAAGCAGCGCCAGGGCGTAGCTGCCCGCGGTGAGCAGGGCAGAAAGGCGGTAGCTGCCCGCCGGCAGCAGGGCGAACACGCCCCCCGCCGCCACCAGCCCCGCCATGGACAGGGCGTTATAAACCGAAAAGACCCGCAGGCTGTCCCGCCCTTTGCAGGAGAGGTAGAGAAGGGCGCTGTCCGTGCCGGAAAGCCCTGCCTGCACCACCGCCAGCAGGATGCGCTCGGCGAGAAAATCCCCGAAGGAATCCGCCTGCCAGAACACCAGCTTGGAAACGAAGTAAAGCCCGCAGCACAGCACCATCGTGCGCCGGTAGCCCAGCCGGTCGGCCAGATACCCCCAGGGCGCCTCCAGCGCCACGCACAGCGCCAGCGACACCGCCTCGATGAGGGAAATTTCGAACACCGACACCCCCGCCGCCCGGCGGTAGAGGGTGGCCACAGGGGCGTAAAACACCATGCCCTGCAAAAGGGCGATGGCATACATGCAAAAAAGATTCCGTTTCAGCATAGAAAAGACCCATCCTTGAATCAAACACACGGCAAACAAGGCGCCGGTGTGTTCCGGCGCTTCGGGCGATGTGTTCTTTTCTCAGATGGGCCTGTTCATGTTTTTCTCCTCAAAGGCGGGGCGGACGGTTCATTCCGCCTCGTCCCGCTCGGTCTCCCGCACGATGTACACCGGGCGGCGCTTCACCTCCATGTAGGTCTTGGCCAGATACTGGCCCAGCACCCCCATGCAGAACAGCTGCACGCCGCTGCACAGAAAGATGATGCAGACCATGCTGGGCCAGCCGCTGGTGGGGTCGCCGAAGAGCAGGGTGCGCGCAATGATGAAAACGATCATCACAAAGGCCAGCGCGCAGAAGGCGATGCCCACGAGGCTGGCCAGCGCCAGGGGCGCGGTGGTGAAGGCCACGATGCCCTCCAGCGAGTAGAGGAACAGTTTCCAGAAGCTCCACTTGGTCTCGCCGGCCACCCGTTCCACATTCACATACTCCAGCCACTTGGTCTTGAAGCCCACCCAGCCGAAGATGCCCTTGGAAAAGCGGTTGTACTCCGGCAGGGCCAGGATGGCGTCCACCATCCGCCGGCGCATCAGCCGGTAGTCCCGCGCGCCGTCCACGATGTCGGCGTCGCTGAGGCGGTTGATGATCTTGTAGAACATCCGGGCAAAAAAGCTGCGGATGGGCGGCTCGCCCTTGCGGTTGGTGCGCCGGGTGGCGGCGCAGTCGTAGTCCTCTTGCAGCAGCGCGTCCAGCATCCGGGGCAGAAGGGCGGGCGGGTCCTGCAGGTCCGCGTCCATCATGGCCACATAGTCGCCCTTCGCGGCTTTTAGCCCCGCCAGGATGCCCGCCTCCTTGCCGAAGTTGCGGCTAAAGCTGATGTAGCGCACCCGCGGGTCTTTTTTGTACAGCTCGCGGGCGATGGCGAGGGTGTTGTCCCTGGAGCCGTCGTCCACGAAAATAAATTCGAACTCCGCCCCGTGGCTGGCTTTCATCTCCCCGGCCACCCGGCAGATCTCCTCATAAAAGTAAGGCAGCGCCTCCTGCTCGTTGTAGCAGGGCACCACGATGGAAAGCAGCATTCCGCCACCGCCTTTGCGTTTTTCTTCATTTTATCACAAAGGCAGGGGCACGGCAAGCGGGCGGCGCAGGGGGCTAAATTGTAAAAAAACTGTGCCCGGTCCACAAAATGAATTGTTTTATCAACTCTTTTTTGGTATAATATTCAATCATGCGGCGGTATCGGCCGTGCTGAAAAAGGGGGGCGTGCCGGGTGAAGGGCTGGATGAACGCGCTGCGGGAACTGGCCTGGCTCACGCAGCTGGGGTTTTCGCTGGTCACGCCGCCGTTTTTGTGCGCCTTCGCCGCCTGGTGGCTCATCGACGCCAAGGGCTGGCCCGCCTGGGTCATGGCGCCGGCGCTGGTTTTGGGCCTGGGCGCGGCGGCGGCGTCCTTCTGGGGGTTCTACCGCTATGTGCAGCGCAGGAACAAACCGGATCAGAAGGGCCCCGCCGCATTCAACGACCATGTTTGAAAGAGAGGAACGTCCGGATGAAACTGCAGCCGGCTGTGAAAAAAGAGACCGCCCACATCGCCCTTGGCGTGGCGGTGGGGGTGGCGGCGATGCTCGCCGTGTTCGCCCTTTTGGGGCGTTTTGACTACACGGTGGCCCTGGGGGGCGTGCTGGGCGGCGCGGTGGCGGTGCTCAACTTCCTGCTTTTGGGCCTCACGGTGCAGAAGATCACCCGCGAGACGAACGAGGAACGGGGCCGCAAGCTCATGCAGTTTTCCTACAGCATGCGCATGCTGGTGATGGCCCTGTGGCTGATCCTGGCGGTCAGCATGCCCTTCCTCCACTGGGTGGCGGCGGCGCTGCCGCTGCTTTTCCCCCGTCTGACCATCGCGGTGATGCAGCTGACGGGCGTTTACAAAAAGGAACAAGACAACGAGGAAAAGGGGGAACAAGTCGACCATGAACGTTGAGATCACCGGCCCGAAGATCCTTTGGGAGTCCTCCTGGTCGGTGCCGCTGCTGGGCAAGTTCCAGCTCACCGAGAGCCTGCTGAACGCCTGGATCATCCTGGCGGCCATCGCGCTGCTGTGCTGGTGGCTGGGCCGGGGCCTGACCGTGGACAAGATCAGCAAAAAGCAGGCGGTGGCAGAACTTCTGGTCACCACCTGCAAGAACTTCGTCATCGGCAACATGGGCCAGCGCTACGCCCACTTCGTGCCCTTCATCGGGGCGCTGTTCAGCTATTCGGCGCTGTGCAGCCTGTCCAGCCTGATCGGGCTGTACCCCGCCACCAGCGACCTGTCCACCGAGCTGTCCTGGGCGCTTTTGGTGTTTGTGATGATCACCTGCACCAAGATCCGGACCGGCGGCCTGAAGGGCTATCTCGTGGGCTTCACCACCCCCATCCCGGTGTTCACCCCCTTCAACATCATCAGCGAGCTGGCAACGCCCATCTCCATGGCCTTCCGTCACTTCGGCAACATCATGTCCGGCGGCGTCATCAGCACGCTGGTCTACGCCGCGCTGGCGGTGGCCAGCAACGCCCTGCTGGGCATGCTGCCGGGCGCGCTGGGCGAGGTGCTCGGCCTCATCCCCCTCTTCCAGCTGGGCGTCCCGGCGGTGCTGTCCATCTACTTTGACCTGTTCAGCAGCTTCATGCAGGCCTTCATCTTCTGCATGCTCACCATGCTGTACATCGCCAACGCCGCCGAGGCGGACGGCTGACCCTTTTGACCCGGCGCGGCCGCCGGCCGCGAGGAAAACGCCCCCCGAGGGGGGCGGCATAAACAAAGCACTTCATTTTAGGAGGAACTATCTATGATGGAAAAAGCAATCGTTCTGGCCGGCTGCGCCATCGGCGCGGGTCTCGCTCTGATCGCCGGTATCGGCCCCGGTATCGGCGAAGGTTACGCCGTGGGCCAGGCCTGCACGGCCATCGGCCGCCAGCCCGAGTGCAAGGGCGACGTGACCAGCACCATGCTGCTGGGCTGCGCCATCGCCGAGACCACCGGTATCTACGGCTTCGTCACCGGCCTGCTGCTGCTGTTCGTCGCGCCGGGCATGTTCATCGGCATGCTGGGCTGAAAACAGGCCCCGATAAGCCGCAGGAAAGGGGAATGACCATTGGAACAATTTAAAGATCTGGTCACCATAACGCCCTGGCACATGGTCATGATGCTGGGCAACCTGCTGATCCTCACGCTGATCGTCAAGAAGCTGCTGTTCGAGCGGGTGCAGAAGGTGCTGGACGAGCGCCAGGCCCGGGCCGACGCCATGCTGGACGACGCCCGCAGGGCCAAGGAGACCGCCGAGGCCGAAAAGGCCGAGTACGAGAGCCATCTGGCCACGGCCAAACAGGAAGTGGCCGACATGCTGGCCCAGGCGGACAAGACCGCCGCGGCCCGCAGCGAGGAGACCCTCGCCGCCGCCCGCGCCCAGGCCGCCCAGATGAAGCAGAAGGCCGAGGCGGAGATCGAGCAGGCCCGCAAGAAGGCTTTGAACGACGCCAAGGACGAGATCGGCGGCATGGCCATGGCCATTGCCAGCAAGGTGGTGGAGCGGGAGATCAGCGAGGCCGACCACAAGGCCCTGATCGACAGCTTCATCGAAAACGTGGGTGACGCGTCATGACCGCCGCGGGCGCCGAGTACGGCGGCGCTCTCTATGAGCTGGCCGCCGAGGAGGGGCTGGAGGAGGTCATCCTGGAGCAGCTGGGCGAGGTGCGCCGGCTGCTGGCCGAGAACCCCGCCTGGGAAAAACTGCTGGCGATGCCCAGCGTGCCCAAGGCCGAGCGCTGCGCTGCGCTGGACGAGGCCTTCGGCGGGCAGGCGGAGCCGTATCTGCTGAATTTCCTCAAGCTGCTTTGCGAAAAGGGCGCCATCCGCGCCCTGCCGGACTGCCTGAAGGAATACCGGGCGCGCTACAACGCCGCCCACGGCATCCTGGAGGCCACGGCGGTGACGGCGGTGCCCATGAGCGAAGGGCAGACCGAAGCGCTGAAGAAAAAGCTGGAGGCGCTCACCGGCAAGACCATTGCCCTCACCGCCCGGGTGCAGCCCGGGTGCCTGGGCGGCGTGCGGCTGGAGGTGGAGGGCGCCTGGCTGGACGGCACGGTGAAGAACCGGCTGGACGAGGTGCGCCGCCTGCTGGCAGCCACATTGTAATCGGAGAAGGTGAAAGAATGCAATTGAAACCCGAAGAGATCACCCGGATCATCAAGGCGCAGATCAAGCACTACCAGAACGTCATCGAGCAGAGCGAGACCGGCACCGTGATCCTGGTGGGCGACGGCATCGCCCGGGCGGTGGGTCTGGAAAAATGCATGAGCGGCGAGCTGGTGGAGTTTGAAAACGGCGCCTACGGCATGGCCCAGAATCTGGAGGAGAACAGCGTTTCCATCGTGCTTTTGGGCGACGAGGAGGGCATTAAGGAGGGCAGCGTGGTCAAGCGCACCGGGCGCGTGGTCAGCGTGCCCGCCGGCGAAGCCCTCATCGGCCGCGTGGTGAACGCCCTGGGCCAGCCCATCGACGGCAAAGGCCCCATCGAGGCCAAGGAATACCGGCCCATCGAATCCCCCGCGCCGGGCATCATCGAGCGCCAGAGCGTCTCGGTGCCGCTGCAGACCGGCATCAAGGCCATCGACTCGATGATCCCCATCGGCCGCGGCCAGCGCGAGCTCATCATCGGCGACCGCCAGACCGGCAAAACGGTCATCGCCACCGACACCATCATCAACCAGAAGGGCGCCGGCGTCATCTGCATCTACGTGGCCATCGGCCAGAAGCAGAGCACCGTGGCCCAGCTGGTGAACACGCTGGAGGAAAACGGCGCCATGGACTACACCATCGTGGTGTCCGCCTCCGCCAGCGAGCTGTCGCCTTTGCAGTACATCGCCCCCTACGCGGGCTGCGCCATGGGCGAATACTTCATGAGCCAGGGCAAGGACGTGCTGGTCATCTACGACGACCTCTCCAAGCACGCCGTGGCTTACCGCGCCCTCAGCCTGCTCATCCGCCGTCCCCCGGGCCGTGAGGCCTACCCCGGCGACGTGTTCTATCTCCACAGCCGCCTGTTGGAGCGCGCGGCCCGCATCGCCCCCGAGTACGGCGGCGGCAGCCTGACCGCCCTGCCCATCATCGAGACCCAGGCGGGCGACGTGTCCGCCTACATCCCCACCAACGTCATCTCCATCACCGACGGCCAGATCTTCCTGGAGAGCGAGCTGTTCCACAGCGGCGTCATGCCGGCGGTGAACCCGGGCATCTCGGTGTCCCGCGTGGGCGGCAACGCCCAGATCAAGGCGATGAAGAAGGTGGCGGGCAGCCTCAAGCTCATCTACAGCCAGTACCGCGAGCTGCAGAGCTTCGCCCAGTTCGGCTCCGACCTGGACGCCGACACCAAGGCGCGCCTTGCCCAGGGCGAGCGCATCGTGGCTGTGCTCAAACAGGACCGCAATTCCCCCATCCCGGTGGAAAAGCAGGTGTGCATCCTCTACGCCGTCACCAAGGACTGCCTGAAGGACGTGGCCGTGGAGGACGTGAAGGAGTACGAAAAGGGCCTGTACGAGTACATGGACGCCCATGGAGCCGGGGTCCTTTCCGCCATCCGCACCACCGGCAGGCTGGAAGAGGACACCGAAAAGGCCCTCGCCGCGGCGCTGGACGATTACACCCGGCAGTTTTTGAACGCCCGGGCGAAGTGAGGAGGCAGAGCGTATGGCAGGCGCGTCCATGAAGGACATCAAACTGCGCATCAAAAGCGTGGAAGGCACCATGCAGATCACCAAGGCCATGGAGCTGGTGGCCTCCTCCAAGCTGCGCCGCGCCAAGGAGCGGGTGGAGCACAGCCGCCCCTACTTTGACGCGCTCCATGCGGCGCTGGATGACATCGCCTATTCCAACGACGAGTTCCGCTCGCCCTATACGGCCCAGCGCCCGGTGAAGACCAGCTGCTATGTGGTCATCGCCGGCGACCGCGGCCTTGCCGGCGGCTACAACGCCAACATCCTGAAGGCGGTGGCCGCCCACGCCGAAGGCAAAAACTGGTGCGTTCTGCCCATCGGCAAAAAGGCGCTGGAACATTACCGCCGCCGGGGCATGCCCGTGGTCACCGACCGCTACGCCGTGGCCGCGGAGGTGGAGATGAGCGGCTGCTACGACATGGCCCGCACCCTGGCCGGAGGGTTCGTGAAGGGCGAATTTGACGAGATCATCCTGGCCTACACCAATTTCGTCTCCATGCTCAGCCAGCAGCCCGCCACCCTGAAGCTGCTGCCGCTGAACTACCGGCAGGCAGAAAAGGGCGCCGGTCCCCTCATGACTACCCTCTACGAGCCGGACTGCGAGACGGTCTACAACGCCATCGTGCCGGAGTATCTGGCGGGCCTCATCTGGGGGGCTTTGTGCGAATCGGTGGCCAGCGAGCTGGGCGCCCGCCGCACCGCCATGGACGCCGCCAGCAAGAACGCCGGCGAGATGATCGAAACCCTGAGCCTGCACTACAACCGGGCCCGGCAGGCGGCCATCACCCAGGAAATCACCGAGATCGTGGCGGGCGCCGAGGGCTGAAACGCCCGCGGCAAACGCCGAAAAAAGGAGAAATGTCCATGCCGAATCAATACGAGGGCACCGTGGTGCAGGTCATCGGCCCGGTGCTGGATATCAAATTCCCCGACGGCCAGCTGCCCGGCCTGCTCAACGCCATCCGGGTGGAGAACGGCGGCAAGAGCCTGATCGTGGAGGTGGCGCAGCACATCGGCGACAATGTGGTGCGCTGCATCGCCATGAGCAGCACCGACGGCCTGGTGCGCGGCGCCAAAGCCGTGGACACCGGCGGCCCCATCAGCGTGCCGGTGGGCCGCGAGTGCCTGGGCCGCATCTTCAACCTGCTGGGCGAGCCGGTGGATAACCTGCCCGCCCCCGAGACCGCGGAGCGCTGGCCCATCCACCGGGACCCCCCCAGCTATGAGGAACAGCAGAACACCACCGAGATCCTGGAGACCGGCATCAAGGTGGTGGACCTGATCTGCCCCTACGCCAAGGGCGGCAAGATCGGCCTGTTCGGCGGCGCCGGCGTGGGCAAGACCGTGCTCATCATGGAGCTCATCAACAACGTTGCCAAGCAGCACGGCGGCCTGTCGGTGTTCACCGGCGTGGGCGAGCGCACCCGCGAGGGCAACGACCTTTACAACGAGATGAAGGAGTCGGGCGTCATCAACAAGACCGCCCTGGTCTACGGCCAGATGAACGAGCCGCCGGGAGCCCGCATGCGGGTGGGCCTGTCCGGCCTGACCATGGCCGAGTACTTCCGCGACAAGGAGCACCAGGACGTGCTTCTCTTCATCGACAACATCTTCCGCTTCACCCAGGCGGGCAGCGAGGTGTCGGCGCTGCTGGGCCGCATGCCCAGCGCCGTGGGCTATCAGCCCACCCTTGCCACCGAGATGGGCGCGCTGCAGGAGCGCATCACCTCCACCAAAGAGGGATCCATCACCAGCGTGCAGGCGGTGTATGTGCCGGCGGACGATCTGACCGACCCCGCCCCCGCCACCACCTTCGCCCATCTGGACGCCACCACCGTTCTGTCCCGCGCCATCTCCAGCCTGGGCATCTACCCGGCGGTGGACCCGCTGGATTCCACCAGCCGCATCCTCTCCCCCGACGTGGTGGGGCAGGAGCACTACGAGGTGGCCCGCGGCGTGCAGCAGGTGCTGCAGCGCTACAAGGAATTGCAGGACATCATCGCCATCATGGGCATGGACGAGCTGAGCGAAGAGGACAAGGTCACCGTCAACCGCGCCCGCAAGATCCAGCGTTTCCTCAGCCAGCCCTTCACCGTGGCCGAGCAGTTCACCGGCATGGAGGGGCGGTATGTGCCGCTGAAAGAGACCATCCGCGGCTTCAAGGAGATTTTGGAAGGCAAACACGACGGCCTGCCCGAGTCGGCGTTCCTGTTCAAAGGCGCCATCGACGAGGTGGTCGCCGCGGCAAGGAAAGGTGAAACCGCATGACCAGTTTTCCGCTGCAGATCGTCACCCCCGGCGGCCAGGCCTATGACGGCATGGCCCAAAAGCTCTTCTGCCGCACCATCACCGGCGATGTGGCCATCCTGGCCCGCCACTGCGATTATCTCACTGCGGTGGGCATGGGCGAGGCCCGGGTCACCGCCGAGGACGGCACGGTGCGCCGCGCCGCCTGCATCGGCGGCATGCTGTCGGTGGCCGGCGGCAGGGTGCGGCTGATGGCAAACACCTTCGAGTGGGCCGAGGACATCGACGCCGCCCGGGCCGAAGCCTCTGAGGCGCAGGCAAGGCGGCAGCTGGAGCAGACGGACCTTTCCGCCCGCGACCGGGAGCTGGCCGCCGCCAAGCTGCGGCGCGCCCAGGTGCGCCAGAGCGTGGCCGCCCGCCGCTGAGCGGCAAAGGAGGGAACAGACCCATGGACCTGGAACGTCTCACCGCCCTGCTGGACGCCCTCACCGGCCGCTGGCCCCAGGTGCTGGCTGTTTTTGGCGGCGCGGCGCTGGCGGCGGGGCTGCTGGGCGCGCTCACCCGCGCCCTGGGCGTCAAGGAGGAGGACGGCCTCAAGGGCCTGCGCCGCAAGGGCGAGCCTTCAGACTAAAACGAAACGGAATATTCCGTGTTAAATATCCGCAAACAAAACCCCCTGCCGTGGCAGGGGGTTTTGTTTGCCGCGGATACGGCGCAAAGGAGCGGCGCCGCGGGAAAAAGCCGGCGGGCGGGGGCCGCCCGGCGCAAAGTCAAAAGGCACAGTCCATGGAACAGCCGCCCGGCCAAAGGTCACAGCCGGCGGCTCCAGCTGTGGCGGCTGAACAGCGCCAGCAGGGGGAAAATTTCCAGGCGGCCCAGCAGCATGTCCAGCGTCAGCACCAGCTTGGACAGGCCGCTGTAGCAGTCGTAGTTCACCATGGGGCCCACCGCGTCAAAGCCGGGGCCGATGTTGTTGAAGCAGGAGAACACGGCGGAGATGTTGCTCTCCAGGCTGAGCTCGTCCAGCGAGATGACCACGAAGCTGCCGAAGAGGATGAGCACATAGGCCACCAGATAGGCGCTCACGTTGTGGAGCACATCGTCCTCCACCACCTTGCCGTTCACCCGCACCAGCTGCACGCTGCTGGGGCGCAGGGTCCGGCGTATGGCGCGGCGCAGGCTTTTGACCATAAGCAAAAGGCGGATCACCTTCAGGCCGCCGCCGGTGGACCCGGCGCAGGCGCCCACCGCCATCAGGCAGAGCAGGATGGCCTTGGAAAAGGCGGGCCAGACGTCAAAATCCACCGTGGAAAAGCCGGTGGTGGTCATGATGCTGCTCACCTGGAAATAGGCGTGGCGGATGCGCTCGGAAAGATCGGGGATGAGGTCCCGGATGTCCCAGGCGATGAGCGCGCCGGCGACCAGCAGGATGAGGAAATAAAGGCGCACCTCCTCGTCCTTCACCGCAAGGCCCACCTTGCGCAGAAGCAGCAGGTAATACACCGAGAAGTTCACCCCGAACAGGGCCATGAACACGGTGACCACCCATTGCAGATAGGGGCTGTAGCTTGCCATGCTGTCCGCCTTGATGCCAAAGCCGCCGGTGCCGGCGGTGCCGAAGGCGGTGCACAGGCTGTCGAACAGGGACATGCCCCCCGCCAGCAAAAACAGGATGCAGGCCAGGGTGAGCGCCAGATAGATGGCGTAGAGGATCTTGCTGGTCTGGCGCAGCCGGGGGGTGAGCTTGCTCACCGTGGGCCCCGGGCTCTCCGCCTGCATCAGGTGCAGCGCGCCGCCCTGCCGCGCGGGCAGGATGGCCAGCATGAACACCAGAATGCCCATGCCGCCCAGCCAGTGGGTGGCGCTGCGCCAGAACAGAAGGCCCCGGCTCATCTCGGCAGGGTCCGCCAGGATGGAGGCGCCGGTGGTGGTGAAGCCGCTCACCACCTCGAACAAAGCGTCGATGTAGCTGGGGATCTGGCCGCTGATGTAAAAGGGCAGGCAGCCCAGCAGCGACAGCACGATCCAGCACATGGCCACCGTCACAAAGCCCTCGGGGGCGAAGATGCTGCCCCGGGCCCGGCGGCCCACCAGCAGAAACAGCCCGGCGCACACGCCCATGATGAGCAGCGACGCGCCGAAGGCGAGGGCGGAGTGCCCGTCCCGGTCCACCCAGCACCACACAAGGCTGGGCAGCATGAAGGCCATCTCCAGAAGGATGATGGAGCCGATGGTGTGGTTGATCGCTCGAAAATTCAAGTCCGCACTTCCTCTTCACAAATTCCCGACGGCGGGCGCGCCCGTCACACGAACAGATCGTTCAGCTGCATCACGGGGGCGTCCAGCGTGCTCACCGCCACCACCGTGTCGCCAACGTCAAAACTGGAGGTGCCGTCCGGGATGATGGTGTCGGCGCCCCGGCTGATGCAGGAGATCAGCACGCCCCGGCGCAGGGGCACGTCCTTCAGGGGCACGCCCCGGTGATGGGTGTGTTCATCCACCCGGAACTCCATGGCGGCGGCGTTGCCCTCGGCGATGAGGTGCAGCGCCAGGATCTTGCCGGTCTTGTTCTGCATGCCCCGCACATAGCGGGCGATGAGCGCGCTGCACAGGTCCTTGGGGCTCACGATGCTGCCGATGTCCAGCGTCTCGAACATCCGGTTGTACTCCAGGCGGTTGACCTTGGTCACCACCTTGGGCACGCCCTGGCTGTGGGCGTACATGCTCAGCACGATATTCTCCTCGTCGATGCCGGTCAGGCTGACCAGCGCGTCGGCCTCGCCCAGGCCCTCGCTCTCCAGAAAACTCTGGGAGGAGCCGTCCCCCAGCACCACCGCCGCGCCGGGCAGGTTCTCCGCCAGAAAGCGGGCGCGGGTGGGGTTCTGCTCGATGATCTTCACGCTCAGATGGGCGTCCAGCAGGCGCTGGGCCAGATAAAAGCTGATGTGGCCGCCGCCCACCAGCATCACCCGGCGGACCTTCTGTTTGGCGATGCCCAGGTTCTTGATGAGCTGGGCCAGGTTCACCGCCCGGGCGGTGACGAAGATGCGGTCGTCCTTTTTCAGCTCGAAGCTGCCGTCGGGGATGACCACCTGACCGGCGCGCAGCGCGGCGCAGACCAGCACCTTCACCTGGGCGATCTTGTAAAGCTGGTGCAGCGCCACGCCCTCCAGCCGGCTGCCCTCGTCCACCCGCAGGCCCACGATCTCCACCCGGCCCTTGGCAAAGCTGTCCCGGTGCAAAAAGCTGGGGAACTGCAGCAGATGGAAGATCTCCCGCGCCGCCGAAAGCTCCGGGTTGATGGTCATGGAAAGGCCCAGCTCCTCCCGCATGAAGAAGAGCTGTTCGGTGTAGTCCGGGTTGCGCACCCGGGCGATGGTATGCAGGCGGCTGTTCATCTTTTTTGCCGTCAGGCAGCACAGCAGGTTGATCTCGTCGGCGCTGGTGGCCGCGATGAGCAGGTCCGCCTTTTCCACCTGCGCCTGGCGCAGGGCCTCCATGGTTGCGGCGTTTCCCTGCACCGCCATCACGTCGTACTGGTACATGTTGGCCTGCAGCACAACGGGGTTGGAATCCACGATGGTGACCTCGTGGCCCTCGTGCAGCAGCTGCCGCGTCAGGGCAAGGCCCACCTTGCCGTCGCCGGCAATAATGATCTTCATGGCACACACCTTTATTCTGGGTTTTGGTCCGTTTGCGGCCCGTGGGCGCAAAACTGATTATAGTATACGAGTTCAGCGGAAAATGTACAAGCGGTATTTTGCTTTTTGGCGCCGGGCAGGGTCGAAACGCCCCCGCCGCGCGCCCGAACGCCTTTTTGCCGCGCTTGACAGTGCGCCCCAAAATGGGATACCATAAAACCAGACACAGAACGCCGCGCCGGTGCCCAAAGGCTTCGGGCGGCAGCGGGGGACGAGCGATATGCAGAACGCGAAGAACCTTTACATCCTCAGCGGCACCAATGCCTTCACCCGGGGCGAGCTGGACAACGTGGCCCTCACCGAGGACGGCGTGTGCCTGGAGCAGGCGGCGGGCCGCCATGTGCTTTACGGATGCTTCACCTCCCAGCCGGTGAACCTGCCCGCCTTTGACCGGCTGGTGATGAGCTGGAACGCCGACACGCCGCCGGGCACCGTGGTGGAGGCCCAGGCCCGGGTGCGGGCGGGCGAGGAGTGGAGCGGCTGGCTCAGCTTCGGCAAGTGGAGCCCCTACATCCAGCGGGCCAGCGTCACCGGCAGCGAGGCGGACCCGGTGTTCATGTGGCACAATGTGCTGCACGTGGGCAGGGGCCGCGCCGTGCAGGCCCAGCTGCGCATCTATCTTTACACCGACGACGAGCGCCTCACCCCCCGGGTGTGGCTGCTGGCCGCCAGCGTGCGCCCGGTGGACGGACAGGCCCAGCCTCCCGCCCTTTACAGCCGGGCCCTGCACCTGCCCGCCTACAGCCAGAAGCTGCGGGACCCCTCCCTGCGGGACGGCATGAGCACCCCCGTCACCCTGGCGAGCCTGCTCAACCGCTGGGGGCAGGACGTGCTGCCCGAGGAGCTGGGCCAGTCCATGCTGGACCACGGCGACGCGGACATGGGCACCCGCAACTTTTCCTTTGCGGCGGCGCTGGCCGGCTGCTACGGCTACCGGGCGTATCTTGCCTATCTGGACCCGGAGCGGCTGTGGCAGTGCGTCAAACAGGGCGACTCGGTGGGCGTGTTCATGCGCTACGCCGCCAGCGAGGAGCAGGCGGAGGCCGACGGCAAGGCGTACCTGCCCGGGGCCTTTGCCGACGTGGAAGCCCAGATGATGGCCCTGCGGGGCTTTGAGACCGGGGAAAAGGGCGCTTTTGCCCTGGTGAACGACAGCCTCGCCCCCACCGACGCGGAGGCCGAGCGCTCCTACCCGCTGGACGCCTTCTGGAAGGCCTATCAGGGTCTGGCGCTGGTCATCACCGGGCGGCAGAAGGGCCGGGGCGAGGGATGCCCCCACCGCCGCCACGCCCGGCTGCGGGCGCTGGAGCAGGTGGGCGTCTACATGTTCCAGGACGAGAACGGCGCCGACCTGCCCCTGCCGGAGGGGTTTGCCGGCACCCTGGCCTGCGCCGTGACGGACGGCACCGTGCACGCCACCACCGCCCACAAGGCCTTCCGCTTTTTGAAGCCCACGGCCCAGGGGGGCGTGCAGCTGCCGCCGGAGCTGTTTGGCGGCAAGGGCCGCATCACCGTCTATGCCATCGACCCCAGCGGCTGCACGATGGTGGGCGACGTGCACCTGCCGGGCTGAGGGCGGAACGGAAACGGCATCAAAAGGGGGTAAGACCATGAAATACAGCGTCATCACCATCGGGCGGGAGTTCTGCACCGGCGGGCTGGACATTGCCCGCAAAGTGGCGCAGAGCCTGGGCGCGCCCATGTACGACAAGGAGCTCATCACCCTGGCCGCGAAGGAGAGCGGCCTGTCGGAACAGGCCGTCGCCGCCGGCGAAAAGCGCCTCAGCGGCAGCCTGCTCTACAATCTCTACACCATGGGCAGCGACCTGCCCCTGAGCGATCAGGTGTTCGTGGTCCAGTCCCAGATCATCCGCCAGCTGGCGGACAGGGGCCCCTGCGTCATCGTGGGCCGCTGCGGCGATTATGTGCTGCGGGGCCGCGCCGGCGTGCTGCGGGTCTTTTTGCACGCGCCGCTGGAGTTCCGCCGCCGCCGTGCCCAGGCGCAAGGGGCCGTGCCCGCCGGCGCCGACGAGCGCACCGCGAACGCTCTGGTGGAAAAGGAGGACCGCCGCCGCGCCGCCTATTACAATTTTTACAGCGAATACCGCTGGGGCGAGGCCGGGCACTACGACCTGTGCCTCAACACCGCTTTGGGCGACGAGGCCTGCGCGGACCTGATCCTGCGGGCGGCCCAAGGCTGAAAACACACCGCTTCCCGCCGCGAACGCGGCGGGAAATAATTTTATGGGAAGGTGGGCTGCACAATGATAAAAACTGTGGGCGTGGTCAGCCTGTCCGCCGGGACGCTGGGGGAGGAGTTTGTCCGCCATGAACTGGAGCTGGGGGTGCGCCGGCTGGAACACTATGGCCTCCGGGTGAAATTTATGCCCCACGCCCTCAAAGGCATCCACTACGTGAAGGCCCACCCGGAACAGCGGGCCGCCGACCTGCTGGAGGCCTTCCGGGACCCGGATGTGGACCTCATCCTCTGCGCCATCGGCGGCGACGATACCTACCGGCTGCTGCCGTACCTCTTCGACGAGGGCCAGCTTGAAAAGGCTGCTTGCCAAAAACCCTTCCTGGGCTTTTCCGACTCCACCGTCAACCACTTTATGCTGCACAAGGTGGGTCTGCCCACCTTTTACGGCCAGGCCTTTTTGTCGGACGTGTGCGAGATGGACAAGGAGATGCTGCCCTACACCCGGCGGTATTTTGAGGAGCTGCTGCGCACCGGCTCCATCCGGCAGGTGAAACCCAGCGAGGTGTGGTACGAGGGCCGCGCCGACTACAGCCCCGCCCGGCTTGGCACGCCGCTGCCCGCCCACCCCGCCGAAGGCTGGAAGCTGCTGCAGGGGCCGCCGGTGTTCAGCGGCAAAATCCTGGGCGGCTGCCTGGACACCATCCACGACTTCTTTGACGGCGAACGCTACGCCGACATGCCCGCCCTGTGCCAGCAATACGGCCTGTTCCCCGGCGCGGCGGACTGGCAGGGCCGCATCCTGCTGCTGGAGACCAGCGAGGAGCAGATGAGCCCGGAAAAGTTCAGCCGCGCCCTGGGCTTTCTGAAGCAGGCGGGGGTGTTCAAGGCGGTGAACGGCATCCTCTTCGGCCGCCCCATGGACAATGTGCACCGAAAGGAATACCACCGGCGGCTGGCGGCGGCGGTGGACGACCCGACCCTTTCCATCCTGGCGGATGTGAGCGTGGGCCACGCCCTGCCCCGGTGCATCCTGCCCTTCGGGGTGAACGCCCGGGTGGACGCGCAGGCCCAGACCATCACCTTCGAAGGCCCGTGAGGGCAAAAAATCCCCTGCTTGACAAAAGTATTACTTTGTGCTAATAATAAAAGGGATAAGGCAAAGCAAAGCCCCCTGCCGGCGTCCGCTGGCGGGGGGCCTTTTCATGCCCGCACAAGAAAGGGAACAGGAGGTCATTCACCATGTACGATCTTGTGATCGTTGGCGCCGGCCCCGCCGGCATTTTCACCGCGCTGGAGCTGCTGCGCAAAGGCAGAAAAGAAAAGATCGTCATCGTCGAAAAGGGCAGGCCGGTGGAAAAGCGCCACTGCCCCAAGGCAGAGACCGGCCGCTGCATGAACTGCAAGCCCTACTGCCACATCACCACCGGCTTTTCCGGCGCGGGCGCGTTTTCCGACGGCAAGCTGAGCCTGTGCTATGAGGTGGGGGGCGAACTGCCCAGCCTCATCGGCGAAGAATTTGCCCAGAGCCTCATCGACTACACCGACGGCATCTATCTGGAGTTTGGCGCCGACCCCCATGTGGAGGGCATCTACGACGGCGAGGAAATTCGCGAGATCCGCAAGAACGCCATCAAGGCGGGCCTCAAGCTGGTGGACTGCCCCATCCGCCACCTGGGCACCGAGAAGGCCCAGGACCTGTATCTGGCGCTGCAGGAGCACCTGCTGGCCGAGGGCGTGGAGATGCGCTTTGACACCGAATGCGTGGATCTGCTCATCGAGGGAGGCGTCTGCCGCGGCGTGAAGGTGCGCGCGGCAAAGGGCGGCGCCGAGGAGGAAATTCTGGCCCGCCGCACCGTGGTGGCCACCGGCCGCCGGGGCGCCGACTGGCTGGAGCGCCGCTGCGCCCAGCACGGCATCGCCCACAAGCCCGGCACCGTGGACATCGGCGTGCGGGTGGAAGTGCGGGGCGAGGTGATGGAAAAGGTGGACCGGGTGCTGTATGAATCCAAGCTCATCGGCTACCCCAAGCCCTTCAAGAACAAGGTGCGCACCTTCTGCCAGAACCCCGGCGGCTTCGTCAGCCAGGAGAACTACGACAACGACCTGGCGGTGGTGAACGGCCACTCTTATAAAGAAAAGAAAAGCAACAACACCAACCTGGCCATCCTGTGCAGCCACAACTTCACCGAGCCCTTCAACCAGCCCATCGAATACGCCCAGAAGGTGGGCGAGCTCACCAACATGCTGGGCGCGGGCCACATCCTGGTGCAGCGCTACGGCGACATCCTGGACGGCAAGCGCACCTGGCCCAAGGAACTGAGCCAGAGCAACGTGCGCCCCACCCTGGTGGACGCGGTGGCCGGCGACATCACCGCCGCCATGCCCTACCGGGCGATGACCAACATCATCGCCTTCATCCAGATGCTGGACCAGGTGGTGCCGGGCTTCGCCAGCGACGAGACCCTGCTCTACAGCCCCGAGCTGAAGTTCTACTCCAATAAGGTCAAGATGGATGCGGACCTGGTCACCAACGTGGCGGGCCTGCACTGCCTGGGCGACTCCTGCGGCTGGACCCGCGGCCTGATGATGGCCAGCGTCATGGGCGTGCTCATGGGCCGCAAAATTGCCCAGTGGGACGCGGAATAAACAAAACGAAAAACGCCCCGGGGCCGCCATGGCTCCGGGGCTCAAGTTTTTTACTCGATGGGCACGGCGCCCGCGTCCTCGAGGCTGATTTCGCCGCCGGTCTCGGCGGCCTCCCCGGTCAGCGGGGCGTTCGCCGCGGCGTCCCCGCCGGTAGCCGCCGCGGCGGCGGAGGCCGCCTCCTCCCCAAAGCCGGCGGCTGTCTCGGCGGCCTGCTCGTCGCCCAGGGGCGCGACGGTGGCCGCGGCGCTCACAAGGCCGGTCACCTCGCCGCTGGGCGAAGCCAGCAGGTAAGCGCCCACCGGCTCCTCCTTATACACCAGCAGAACGCCGCTCACCTTGTTCTCGCCGGTGCTGCGCCCGGGGCACAGCACCACCCATTTTTCCACCGTCTTGTTTTTGTACTTTTCCAGCGACAGGCCGCTCTCCTTCACCACCGTGTTGAAGGCGGAGAAGCTCTCGTCCCAGCTTTTGGGGATCTTCACCTTATCCACCGTGGCGGTGGCCAGGTCCACCTCCAGCCCGAAGGCCTTGAAGAAGGCCTGGATGTCGTCGGTGCCCTCGATCTTCATGGCGGTGGGGTCCGCCTGGGCGGCCTCGCCGTTCGCGGCGGCGGGGGCCGCGCCGTCCTCCCTGAAAAAGCTGCCGACGGCGAACACCGCGCCCGCCAGCGCCACGCCGCACACCGCGACGGCGCCCAGCCGCCGCAGGCCGTTTTTGCCGAATGTCAACACAAACATGTCTCGTACCCTCCTCGTCTGTCGTGGGAACTCCTGTTTATACCTATTCCGCCGTATGCCGCTTTATTCTTGCGCAAAGGCGGATGGCGGGGTATACTGAAAAGAAACAAGGACCCGGGAGGGAGCAGAATGGTTCTTTTGGTGGATATGGGCAATACCAGGCTGAACATGGCAGGCTGGGAAGAGGGCAGGGCGGCCTTTTCGGCTGAAACGCCCACCGACCGCGGCTGGAACGCCGGCAGCTGCGCCGCCGCGCTGGCAAAGGTGCTGGCCCCCTTCGGCGTGGGGCGGTGGGAGGGGTGCGCGCTGTCCAGCGTGGTGCCCGCCCTCACCGACGCGGTGCGGCAGGCCCTTTTTGCCGTCACCGGCCAGGAGCCGGTGGTGCTGGGCACTTCCAACATCAGCTTCAGGGTGCTCACGAAGGACCCGGTGGGCGCGGACATGCTGGCCGGGGCCGAGGGGGCGCTGGCCCGCGTTCCCATGCCCGCCATCGTGGCGGACCTGGGCACCGCCACCACCTTCTGCGCCCAGAACAGGGCGGGGGACGTGCTGGGGGTGGCCATCGCCCCGGGGGTGGCCCTCGGCCTAAACGCCCTGGTGGACCGGGCCAGCCATCTGCGCTCCATCGCCTTCGAGCCGCCGGGCCCCGCCATCGGCACCACCACCGCCGAGAGCATGCGCAGCGGCGTCATCTACGGCGCGGCCTGCCTTGTGGACGGCATGTTCCGCCGCATGGCCGCCGAGATGGACGAGTCCGAGGGCGCGCCCAGCCTCCTGCTCACCGGCGGGCTGGCGGGCCTTGTGGCCCCCTATTGCGAGACAAAGCCCGCCCTCGCCCCCGGCCTGCTGCTGGAAGGGCTCTACCGCTGCTACCTGCGGGCCAAGGGGGAAAAATGAAAAAACGCCCGCCCCGGCGGCTGCCGGGGCGGGCGAAGCTGTGTTCAGGGTTTTAATAGCGGGCGGGCGGGGCATAATGCTCAAAGATGACCCCGTCGTACTCGCCGGTGAGGGCGGCGTGGTCCATGCCGGGGCGGGCGGTCCAGAACACCTTCATGGGGCCGAAGGCCTCGACGAGGCGCACCGCCGCGTTTTTGGGGTTCGGGCCCCAGGCGATGAACTGGGGCCGGGCCAGGAAGTTGCCCAGGCACCGGCTCAGGGCGAAGGCGCCAAGGAGGCTGCTGCCGTCCTTGCGGAAAGAAGCGCAGCTGTCCGACAGCTGGCCCCGCAGAATGTCCGGCGCGCTGCGCCGGAACCAGGCCACGACGGTGGGGTCAAAGCTTTCCACACAGAAAGCGCCCTCGTAGCTGCGCAGCAGCGCCAGCGTCTTGCGGCACAGCTCCTCGTTCCGGGGGCCGCTTTTCAGTTCCACGATGAGGGGCGTGCGCCCCGCCACGGTGGCCAGCACCTCGGAAAAAAGCGGCATATGGTGCCCGGTGCCGCACAGGGGCATCTCTTTCAATTCCGCCCAGTCGAAGGCGTCCACCCGGCCGGCCACCCCGGCCACCCGGTCCAGCGTGTCGTCGTGGAACACCACCACCTCGCCGTCTTTGGAAAGCTGCACGTCCAACTCCATGCCGTAGCCCGCGCCGGCCGCGGCGGCAAAGGCGGCAAGGCTGTTTTCGGGGATGGATCTATCCGGGCTGTGCAGCCCCCGGTGGGCGTAGCACCAGCCGGAGAACGGCGCCTTTTTGGCAAAGGGCGCATGCCCCGGCAAAAGCAGAAACAGGGCCAGCAGCGCCAGCGCGGCGGCGGCCAGCAGGCATTCGATGATCATTTCCCACATACCCTCCTTTTCGGGGATGGCTTTATTGTACCGCCCCGGCGGGCCACCGTCAACGAAAAGCTGGCTTTTTTGGCGGCGTTTCACACTTTCGCCACATTCACCCGCTATGATGAAAGGGTAGAAAAAGACCAACTGCGCAGCAAGGGAGGCATAAAGCATGGCAAAAATTCTGATCGTGGACGACGAGCCCCGCATCCGGGACCTGATCCGGGCCCATCTGGAGCACGAGGGCTTTTCCTGCGAGGAGGCGGGGGACGGCGGCGCCGCCCTGGCCGCCCTTTCCGGCGGGGACGTGGACCTGGTGGTTTTGGACATCATGATGCCCTTTGTGGACGGCATGACCTGCCTCAAGGAGATGCGCAGCCGCAAGATAAACACCCCGGTCATCATGCTCACCGCCCGGGGCGAGGAATACGACAAGCTGGCGGGCCTGGAGGGCGGGGCGGACGACTACGTGGTCAAGCCCTTCAGCCCCCGGGAGCTGGTGGCCCGGGTGAAGGCGGTGCTGGCGCGCACCATGCCCCGCACCGAGGCCGAGGGCGGCACCCATGCCTTCGGCGGGCTGGTGATCGACCAGGCCAGCCACAGCGTGAAGGTGGACGGCCAGGAGGCCAGCCTCACCCCCAAGGAGTTCGACCTGCTGGTGTTTTTGGCCACCAACCGGGGCATCGCCCTCAGCCGTGAGCGCATCCTGCAAAAGGTGTGGAACTACGACTACTTCGGCGAGGACCGCACGGTGGACACCCACATCAAGATGCTCCGCAGCCATCTGGGCCGCTACCGGGACGCCATCGTCACCGTGTGGGGCATCGGCTACAAGTTCGACCCGGACGCGGTGAAGTAAATGAACACGGCAAAGAAAGCGGCGGCCCGCGCCGGGCGCAGGGCCTTTTTCAGCCTGCGCTATCAGATGATGATCGTGTTCTGCGTTGTGGTGGCGCTGGTGCTGGGGCTGGTGTGGCTCATTTCGGCCCAGCTGCTGCAGCCGCTCTACAACCGGCACATCTACCAATACCTCAACGCCCAGGTGGACCGGCTGGCGGCCATGATCGAGGCCTGCGACGCGCCGGTGAGCTACCGGGCTTTCGCCTTTTCCGATGCGGTGAAGAACGACGAGTTCTGGGCCAGCGTGGACGAGGCCGCGCGGGACGGGCGGCTCGACTTCCGCAACTGCTGCGTGGACATCGCCGATTCCACCCTGCGCCATGTGGCCAGCAGCGAGAACGTCTACCCCTGCCTGCTGCACGAATCGGCGGGCGATCTGTTCGGCGGCAAGATCACCACCAAGCGGGACAGCGACACCATCACCGCCTTCCGCCAGGCAGTGATGGCGAACGGCTCGGTGAGCCAGATCGTGGGCACCTCCAGCGGCGCCCAGCAGATGGTGGTGGGCAAGCTGGCCCAAAACGGCGAGTGGGGCAGCTACTCGGTCATCATCTCCACCACCCTCACCCGCGTCAGCGAGGCGGCGGTGGTGCAGGGCCAGCTGATGCCCGCCATCTTCGTGTGCATGCTGGCGCTGGCGGTGGGGGTGTCCTGGCTGCTCAGCCGCTGGCTCACCCGGCCCTTGAGCGAACTGTCCGGCGCGGCGAAAAAGATGGCCGACGGCGACTATTCCGTGCGGGTCAGCGTGCCCCATTCCGACGAGATAGGCCGCCTGGCGGAGGAGTTCAATCACATGGCGGACCAGGTGTCCCGCTCGGCCCAGCTCCAGCGGGAACTGCTGGCCAACGTCAGCCACGACCTGCGCACCCCCCTCACCCTCATCAAGGGCTATGCCGAGACGGTGCGCGACCTCACCGGCGACGACGCGGCCAAGCGCACCGACCAACTGAACGTCATCGTGGACGAGACCGACCGGCTCTCGGGCCTTGTGAACAGCGTGATGGAATTGTCCAAGGTGTCCAGCGGCACCGAGCAGCCTCAGCGGGTGCGCTTCGACATGAGCCAGCTCTGCGAGGAGGTGGCCCAGCGCTATGAGGCGGTGTGCGCCCAGAACGGCTGCCGGCTCCAGCTGCAGGCGGACGAGCCCTGCATGGTCAGCGCCGACCCGGCCATGATGGAGCGGGTGCTCCATAACCTTTTGGGCAACGCCATGCACCACGTGGGCGAGGACGGCGTGTTCATCCTGCGGGTGACGCCGAAAGACGGCTGCGCCCGGGTGGAGGTGGAGGACCACGGCGCGGGCATCGCCCCCGAGGACCTGCCCTACATCTTCGACCGCTACTACCGCAGCCGCTCCGACGCGGGCAAGGTGGGCACCGGGCTGGGCCTGTCCATCACCAAGGCCATCCTGCGGGGCCACGGTTTCCGCTTCGGGGTGGACAGCACCGTGGGCAAAGGCACGACCTTCTGGTTCGAGGCCGCCGACGAGGCCCCCGGCGACGCAAAGCGCAAATAAAAAAACGGCAAGAGGGCCGCCCTGGGAAAAACAGGGCGGCCTTTTTTGCTTTTTTCGCCCGCCTGTGCAATAATAGGCGGTGGAAAAAAGTATAAAAAACGGAAGGGGGCGCGGGGCATGAAGCTTGCGGCAGACAGAGTGCTCACGCCGGAAGAGGCGGTGGAGCATTACGGCCCGCTGGTGCTGCGCACGGCCTTTGGACTTGTGAAGAACATGCAGGACGCCGAGGACATCGCCCAGGAGGTGTTTTTGACCCTGCTCAAAAAAGCGCCGTCCTTCGACGGCCCCGACCACCAGCAGGCCTGGCTGCTGCGCTGCACCATCAACCGCTGCAAAAGCCACTTCCGCAGCGTGTGGCAGAGCCGCACCGACGGCCTGGACGAAACCTTGAGCGTGCCCTTCACCCCCGCCGAGAGCGAGGTGATGAAGGCGGTGGGCGGCCTGCCCATGAAATACCGGCAGGTCATCTATCTGCACTACATACAGGGCTATTCCACCGCCGAGATTGCGGGTCTGCTGGAGATGAACCAGAACACCGTGCTCAGCCAGCTGGCCCGGGGCCGTGCACTTTTGAAAAAAGCGTTGAAAGGGGAGTTTTGACCATGCCCGACCACAAAGACTACCAGAGCGCCATGGACAAGGTCGCCCCCAGCGAGGACTGGAAGGCCGCCACCCTGCAAAAAATGGCCGCCGCCCGCGCCCAGCAGGAAAAAACCACGCCCCCTTTGCGGGTGGCAAAGCGGTTCGCCCCCCAGCTGGCTGCCGCCGCGGTGGTGGCCCTGCTGGTGGCGCCCGCGGCGGTGCGCTACCTGGCACCTTTTGCCGCCGGCAGCGGCGGCACCGCCCAGGACGCGGCCAGCAGCCCGGCCGTGGCGGAATACAGCCTGAACGCCGCTCCCCGGGCGGAAGGGGAGACCGGCTCCACCCAGGAAGGCACCCAGGACAAACGGACCGAGCCCCCGGTGCGAAACTTCGACCTGGGGGAATACCAGGGTCTGCCGGTGCTGGTGCTGGGGGACGACTCCGCCGGCATGGGCGGCGGGGTCACCTTCGTGGCCGAGAGCCTGGACGACATCCGGGGAAATAACCCCACCTGGAACATCTCCGCCAACCAGCTGCCCGCCACCCTGCCGGTGTGGCATGCCCAGAGCGGCGAACACGCCGCCCCTCTCGCCGGCCTGTTGAACGCCACCGCCGAAGCCCTGGGCCTGCCTTTGGTGCAGGACGAGGCGGAGGAGGCCCCCACCGGCTACCCCAGCCCGGACCTGTGGCCCTATAACCTGTCCGGTAGCCTGATGGACCCGGACCACTGGGAGCCGGAACTGCCCCTGCATGAACAGCTGGACCCCTCCAAGGCAAAGGCGTGGAACGTTTCCGCCTCCGGCACCACGGTCAACGCCTTCCGGAACGGGGATGGAACGTTGGGCGACCCCCGGGCGGGGGACGAGGCGGCCCTGGCCCTGTTCGGGGAGCTGGCGGGCATTGAAACGCCCGGATACGAGCTGTGCACCGACATCAACTATTACGGTGGTGAAAACTGTTTTCAGCACTTCTGCTTTGAGGCCAAAGGCGCCACGGTGACCGAGCGCCTCCTCAATTACAGCTTCCGCCGGGTGACGGGGGATCTGGACGGTACCGGCGAGCTGCGGCATTTCAACCTGACTTTCCCGCCCGAGAGCGAAACGGTGGGCGACTACCCCCTGCGCACCCCCGAGGAGGCAAAGGCCGCCCTGCAAACGGTGCTGGACGAGGAGCAGGCCAGCGGCATGCGGGAGTACGACCTCTCGGCGGAGCAGGCGGAGGGCTGGCAGCTGGAATATGCCCAGAGCAGCCTCAACCCCTACATCCAGCCGGTCTACCGCTTCTGGCTGAAAACGGATCTGACCCCCGAAGAAGCCTTTTATGAGAACGCCGGGGGCAACGTGTATGTGAGCTACACCGTCAGCGCCCTGCCGGAAGGCTACTGCATCCCCTTTGAGGAAGCGTTCAACTAAAAAAATCCCCCGCCGCGGCGGGGGATTTTTTGCTTCAGCCATTATAGGGCGGCTCGGGCATGATGATGGCCGCCACGATGTAGGCGATAAGGCCGCTGCCCCACCAGATGGTCAGGGCCACGGCGGCAAGACGCACCAGCGTGGGGTCCAGGTTGAAGTACTCGGCGATGCCGCTGCACACGCCGCACAGCATCTTTTCACGCCCCTTGTAAAGCCGTTTCGGTTCCATTGTTTCCTCCTTGCAAAACGCCGCTCGCTCAATCAAAGAATGCGCCGGGGCCCCAGCAGACGCCGCTTTGGCCGGCGTGCAGGCTGTCGGCCCAGTCTTCCACGCCGTCGGCCCAGCGGTCTACGTCGTCCTCAAAGCCGTCGGCCCAATCGTTCATGCCGTCCTCAAAATCGTCGGCCCAGCGGTCCATGCCGTCCTCGAAATCGTCGGCCCAGCGGTCTGCATCGTCGGCCCAGCCCAGAGCCCGCTCCAGCCAGCCGGGCACCCAGCCGTGGTAATGGCGCTGGGTGAGGCTGGTGTAGTTCAGCGCCTGCCGCGCCACCGCCGGGCCGCCGGTGGCAAAGCCCGCCAGCATCAGGGTAAGGCCCAGCACCGCCAGCGCGGCGGCCACAGCGAAAACCTTTAAGATCCCCTTCATCACTTTGCCTCCTTTTTACCCGTCAGGGCCCGCCAGGCCCGTTTTGCCAGCCGCCAGCACGCCGGCAGCAGCCAGGCCACCAGCCACACCGCCGCCGTGATGAGGGCGACGCCCAGGGCCAGGGCCAGCAGGCACAGCCCCACCATGAACAGGCCCACCGGGATGCCCGCCCCAAAGGCGGCGGGGGTGTTGGCCACCAGCACCGCCACGATGCCCACGATGGTGCCCACGCCGCCGAAGAAAAAGCCCACGGCCGCACCCAGGATGCCCAGCAGCACGCCCAGGATGACGCCCGCCATGCTGAGCCACAGCGGGCTGAGCAGCACTGCCAGCAGGATGAACAGGATGGTGCGGTCGCTCATGCCCTTGGCTGGCGCAGGCGGCGGAGGAGGCGGCGTCGCGCCCGGCCGGGCACAGGGGGGCAGCGGGATGGGCCCCGCCGGCTGTGCCGGGTCGGGCGGGGGCGGTTCGGGCCCCTCCGGCCCTGCCGGGGGCGGCGTCACCCGGCTGCCCGGCACGTTGGCCTTGATGATGGCCGCTACCTTTTCCGGGCTGCCCAGTTCCGCCAGCACCTGGGCCTCCTGCTGGGGGCCGGCGTCGTCCAGATACTCCTCGTAAAACCGGATGGCCTCGGCCCGCTCCTCTTGTGTCACATCCGCCAGCAGTTCATCCAGCCGGCGGAGAAATTCTTCCCGGGTCATTGTGCATCCCCCTCGTCCAATAGAATTGCGTCGATCTTATCGCGGTATTCCACCCAGTCCGTCCGCAGCCGGGCCAGCGTTTCCGCCCCTGTCTCGGTGAGCCGGTAGTATCGCCGGTTGCGCCCGGCGAACTCCTGGTCGTAGGTCTCCAGGCAGCCCTCTTTTTGCAGCCGCCGCAGCACCGGGTACAGGGTGCTCTCGCTGACCACCATGATTTGGCGCACCTGCTGGGTGATGCGGTAGCCGTAGGTGGGTTCCCGCTCGGCAGTGCTCAGCACCAGCGCGTCCAGCAGAGCTGCCCCTGTGTTGAACGCCATGCCATCGCCTCCTTTGTGGTTCTGGCAATATTATATTGCGTATAATATTAAATGTCAATAGAATATTACAAAAATCAAAAAATATTCGCGCGGCCCCGGCAGGGCGCAAAGCGCGGGGGCGCGCCTGCAAAAAAGTCCCCTTTCCGCCAACGCGGAAAGGGGGGCGGGGCGGGCCGCCCGGCGGGCACAAAAAATCCCTCCCCGCTGCCGGGGAGGGAAAAGGCGGGGCTTTCAGCCCTTCTTTTTAAAGATGATGAGTTTGGAAAAAACGTAGTTTGCCACGATGACCAGCACGTTGGAGAACACCTTCACGCCCAAAAACCAGAGGTCCTGGCGCTCGGGGGCGATGAGCACCGGGCCCAGCAGGTCCGCGCCCAGCCACATCACCGCCACGTCCAGCACCAGGGTGCCCAGGCGGCAGGTGACGAAGGAGAAAAACTCCCGCACCGCGGCCATGCCTCTGGCGCTGCTGCAGAACACCCACAGCCGGTTGGTGACATAGGCGAAGAGGATGCACAGGATGTTGTCCAGCACGGTGTTCACGGCGGTGGGCAGGCCCAAAAAGCGGAACACCATAGCCAGCACGATGTTCAAAAGGGTGGCAAGCCCGCCGAAGAACAGATAGGCGATGCCCTCGCGGTATTTCAAAAGCAGCGCCTTGGCCCTGGCGATCATTCCTCCACCACCCGCACGCTTTCCATCACCACGGGGGCGAGGGGGCGGGCGTTGTAGTCGGTGGCAACTTGGGCGATGCGGTCCACCACGTCCATGCCGGCCACCACATGGCCGAAGGCGGCGTAGCCGCCGTCCAGATGGGGGGCGTCCTCGTGCATGATGAAGAACTGGCTGCCGGCCGAGTTGGGGTCCATGGCGCGGGCCATGCTGATGACGCCCCGGGTGTGCTTGATGGGGTTTTGCACGCCGTTGCGGGCAAATTCGCCCTTGATGTGCCAGCCGGGGCCGCCCATGCCGGTGCCCTCCGGGCAGCCGCCCTGGATCATGAAGCCGGGGATGACGCGGTGGAAGGTCAGGCCGTCGTAAAAGCCGTCGCTGGCCAGCTTGAGGAAATTCTCCACGGTGATGGGGGCGGCCTGGGCGTCCAGCGCAAGGTCGATGACGCCGCCGTCCTGCATGGTGATGCGAACCATATCTGTCACTCCGTTCCCGGGCGGCAAAGGCCGCCCGCTTTGTATTTTAGCATATATAACCAGTATACCACACCGGCGGGCGGCGGGCAATCAGTACTGGCTGATGGGCAGGCTTTCGTCGTCCGCGCCGGGGCGGATGGCCCGGATGGTCGCCGGGTAGGAAACGTCGGCGTTCACCTGCACCGTCACCGTGTCGCCCACCTTGCGGCCGAAGATGGCCCGGCCCAAAGGCGACTGGCGGCTGATGTGGCCGCCGCCCGCGTCCACCCGCAGGGTGGTCACCAGGTGCACCTCCATCTCCTCCTCGTCCTCGGGGAGATACAGGGTCACATAGTCGAACAGGCCCACCCTGCCCTCGGCGTGGCCGGTCTTCACCACCCGGGCGGTTTTTATCATCCGCTGCAGATAGCGGATGCGGCTCTCGTTGCGGTTTTTCTGCCGCTTGGCCTCTTTGTATTCAAAGTTTTCGCTCAGATCGCCGAAGGCCCGGGCCTCCTGCACGTCCTTGATGTACTGGGGGCGCAGCACCAGGATGCGGTGGTCTATCTCCTCCTGCATCTTTTTGATGTCCACTTCGGTCAGCTCGTCGTACATGGCCGCATGCCTCCTTTTCCCTTGCCTGCCCTCCACTATACCACATCCGCCGCCGCCGCGCAAAGGCTAGGGCGTCAAAAGCCGAAAAAAGGCCTTTCTGCGCCGTTTGCTTTGTGGTATAATACCCCTGTTGAACATAAAATAAAGGACCCCGCGGCCCGGCGCGCGGCTGGGGCGGGGCACAGAATGGAGAAAAACTATGCTGTACAAAGACCTCGCCGGCGTGCGGCCGGAGATCTTGCAGGCGGTGGAGCGCATGGGCTTTGCCGAGATGACCGAAGTGCAGGAAAAGACCATCCCCGTGATGATGGCGGGCCATGACGTCATTGCCAAGGCCCCCACCGGCACCGGCAAGACCTGCGCCTTCGGCATCCCCATCATCGAGCGCATCGACCCTTCCCGCCCGCTGCCCCAGGCGGTCATTTTGGCCCCCACCCGCGAGCTGGCCCAGCAGATCGCCGGCGACCTTCAGGACCTGACCCACTTTCTGCCCGAGGTGCGCACCGTCTGCGTCTACGGCGGGGCGGACATGCAAAAGCAGGCCAGCCGCCTGAAAAAGGGCTGCCAGATCGTGGTGGCCACCCCCGGCCGCCTGATGGACCACATGCGCCACAAGAACATCGACGTGAGCGCCGTTGCCAGCATCGTGCTGGACGAGGCGGACGAGATGCTGAACATGGGCTTTTACAAGGACGTGCGCAAGATCATCGACGCCATGAAGGCCCGCAGGAGCCTGTGCATGTTCAGCGCCACCATCAGCCGCGAGGTGATGGACATCGGCTGGCTTTACCAGCGGGACGCGGAGGAGATCATCGTCCAGCCGGTCGAGGCCAGCCAGCCCAAGATCACCCAATACACCCTGTGCACCACCGGCCGCTCCAAGCTGGCGGACGTGGCCCAGATCATCATCTCCGGCGGCTACAAGCGGGTGATGGTGTTCTGCAACACCAAGTTCACCACCGCCACCCTCACCAACCAGTTAGCGCGCCTCCACTTCGTCACCGACTGCCTCCACGGCGATCTGTCCCAGGGCGAGCGCAACAAGATCATGGCCGCCTTCCGGGAGGGCAAGATCGCCGTGCTGGTGGCCACCGACGTGGCCGCCCGTGGCATTGACGTGGAGGATGTGGACGCGGTCATCAACTACGAGGTGCCCTCCTCCAACGAATACTACACCCACCGCATCGGCCGCACCGGCCGCGCCAAGAAGGAGGGCGTGTCCTACCTGCTCTACGACGCGTCCGAGAAAAAGCGGGTGGACGAGCTGCTGCGCCTGACCCGCAGCAAGGCCGTCCCGGTGCACTGGGACGAAAGCCACACCACCCTCATCGAGGAGGAAGTGGACACCGGCGACAAGTTCCAGATCCGCAGCTATTTCTAAAACGAAAGGCGGGCCGCGGGCATGGGCGCATTCCCGCGCGATGCCCCGGCCTTTTTTTGAAAAAAACGCTTGACCTTCCCCTTTGTGGATGGTTTACACTGGGCACAGAAAGGGGGAGGGAAGGGTGCGCATCAAGGAGGTGGAGGCCCGGGTGGGCCTTTGCGCCAAGAACATCCGCTTTTACGAAAAAGAGGGGCTGCTGGCCCCCCGGCGGCAGGCGGGCAACGGCTACCGGGACTACGATGGCGCCGACCTTGCCGCTTTGCGGCGGATAAAACTTTTGCGCAAGCTGGACGTGCCGCTGGGGGAGATAAAGGCCATGCTGGCGGGCACGCTGACCCTGGACGAGGGGCTGCGCCGGCACCTGGTGATGCTGGAGAGCCGTCAAAAGAATCTGGACACCGCCCGCCGGCTCTGCGCAGAGCTGGCAAAAACGCCCGGCCTGCTGTCCGCCCTGGACCCGGAGGCGGCGCTGGCAGAGATGGCCCGTCTGGAACAGGAGGGGGTGCGCTTTATCGACGTGCAAAAAACCGACCGCAAACGCAAGGCCCATGGGGCCTGGCTGTCCGCCCTGGCGTTCATCGGCCTGATGGCCATGGCGGAGGGGCTGATGGTGTGGGCCCTCACGGTGGACCCGGTGCCCCTGCCGGTGGCGCTGCTGCTGGCGGGCTGGCCGCTGGTGTTCGTGGCGGGCGCGCTGCTGGCGCTGCGCCAGCGGCTCAAAGAAATACGAAAGGGTGAAGAAGATGCTTATCGTAACTACTGAGACTATCCCCGGCCGCCGCTATGAGGTGCTGGGCATTGCAAAAGGCAGCGTGGTGCAAAGCAAGAACTTCGGCAAGGATTTCATGAGCGCCATGAAGACCCTGGTGGGCGGCGAGATCACCGCCTACACCGAGATGCTGGACGAGGCGCGGCAGATCGCTTCCGGCCGCATGGCGGCGCAGGCCGAGGCCATGGGGGCGGACGCCATCGTCTGCATGCGCTATGCCTCCTCCAGCGTGATGCAGGGCGCGGCCGAGTGCATCGCCTACGGCACCGCCGTGAAATTTATCGACTGACCGAAGACGGGGAGGAACGACCATGACATTTGCCCTGTCCAGCGTGCAGATGGCGGCTTTTGCCGTCGCCGCTTTCTGCACCCTTGTACTGCCGGTGGCGCTGCTCATCGCCCTGGGCGCGCTGAAAAAGATACGCCTCGCGCCGCTGGCGCTGGGCTTTGCCAGTTTCTTCGTCAGCCAGATGGTGCTGCGCATCCCCCTTTTGCAGCTGCTCACCGCCGCCGGCGCGCTGAACGCCTTCGCCGCGAACACCGTGCTCTACGCCGTGGTGGTGGGCGGGCTGTCCGCGGGCCTGTTTGAAGAGACCGCCCGCCTGGCGGGCGCGGCCATCCTGAAAAACTACCGCACCTGGAAGGACATGGTCAGCTTCGGCCTGGGCCACGGCCTGTGCGAGGTGATGCTGGTGATGGGCATGGCCTACCTGAATAACCTGCTGCTGGCCGCCGCCCTGGCAGACCCGGCCGGGCCTTTGGGCCTGCTGTTGGCTGGGCTGGACAGCGCCGCGCTGCAGCAGCTCACGGCCCAGCTGGCGGCCATCGGCCCGGGCCTTGCGGCCCTGGCGCTGCTGGAGCGGGTGAGCGCGGTGCTCTTCCACCTCTTTGCCACCAGCCTCGTGTTCACCGCCGTGATCCGCCGGCAGCCGGGCTGGTATCTCGCCGCCATTGCCGCCCACACCCTGTTCAACGCGGTGGCTGTGCTGCTGAGCGGCGCGGGCCTTGTGGCCACCGAGCTGGCGCTGCTGACCCTGGGCCTTTGCGGGGGCGGGTATGTGCTGGCGGCAAGGCGGAAATGGCCCACCTGACGTTTGCACGATCGTCCGCAAAACAGAAAGTGTAAAGTCATACTTTTGCACCGGCAAAAAGCCAAAAAACCCGCACGGCAGGCCGCTGTGCGGGTTTTTCCTTTAGGGCAGACGAACAAAAACCATTGTGCAAAAGGGGCGAAGGGTTGGCAAAAGCGCCGAAGTTCGCGAAATGTGTTGAAATCGTGAACAGGCCGGGCTAAAATGATAGTGTTCCGAACAAGGGGTAAGTATTTCGGCTTACCCCGTTTCTTGTTTTCTTGCAACAATAAAAACAGGGGGAAACCGAACATGAAAAAGCTTCTCAGCATCCTGCTGGCCGGCGCCATGGCCCTGAGCCTCGCCGCCTGCGGCGGCACGCCCGCCAGCACCAGCCAGCCCGCCTCCGGCTCCACCGGGGCCAGCGAGCCCGCCTCCGTGGCCGAGGCCACCGGCGGCATCGCCAAAGAGGACATCAAGGTGGGCGTCATCCACCTGTCCGACCCGGCCGAGGGCAGCGGCTACACCTACACCCACGACCAGGGCATCATCGGCATGCAGCAGAACCTGGGCCTCGCCGATGACCAGATCGTGCGCAAGATCTCGGTGGACGACACCGACGCCGCCGCCGTGGAGACCGCCATCACCGAGTGCGTGGAGGAAGGCTGCAACATCATCTTCGCCACCTCCTGGGGCTATATGGACACCTGCGAGGCCCTGGCCGAGGAGTTCCCCGAAGTCATCTTCAGCCACGGCACCGGCTATAAGTCCAACGGCACCAACTTCAACAACTACTTCGGCCGCATCTACCAGGCCCGCTACCTGAGCGGCATCATCGCCGGCATGAAGACCGAAACCAATAAGATCGGCTACGTGGCCGCCATGGGCCAGGAGAACGGCGAGGTCACCAGCGGCTGCAACGCCTTTGCCATGGGCGTGGCCAGCGTGAACCCCGACGCCGAGGTTTATGTGAGCGTGACCAACAGCTGGTTCGACCCCGAAGGCGAGAAGCAGGCCGCCGAGCGCCTGATCGCCGAGGGCTGCGACGTCATCGGCCAGCACTGCGACACCCCCAACCCCCAGACCGCTGCCGAGGAGCACGGCGTCTGGGGCGTGGGCTACAACAGCGACATGACCAAGGACGCCCCCGGCGCCACCCTCACCAGCGTGATGTGGGACTGGAGCGTCTACTACACCAAGGCCGTGCAGAACGTCATCGACGGCACCTGGGTGGCCGGTGAAAAGGTGGAAAACTACTTCGGCGACATGGCCGACGGCCTGGTGACCCTGGGCGAGTTCAACGCCGACCTGGTGACCGACGAGATGATCGCCAAGGTGGAGGAGGTCAAGGCCCAGATCATTTCCGGCGAGTGGGACGTGTTCGACGGCGCCACCGAGATCATGGACAACGAGGGCAACGCCCACACCCTGGAGGGCGCCGACTACGGCAGCTGCAACTGGTACTACGAGAACGTGAACGTTCTGTAAGGCCGGCTTTTACAAAGCTCAGAAAAGGGCGGTCTCTGACCGCCCTTTTTCCGGTTTTCCCCCTTCACATCACCCCGAGGAGGTAAAAGGACTTATGGCAGAAATGCAGTGCGCCATCCGGTGCAGCGGCATCACCAAGGCCTTCGGCTCCGTGGTGGCCAACGACGCCATCGACCTGGAGGTCAACTACGGCGAGGTGCTGGCGCTGCTGGGCGAGAACGGCAGCGGCAAGACCACATTGATGAACATGCTCTCGGGCATCTACCACCCGGACGCCGGCCAGATCTTCGTGAACGGCCAGCCGGTGTCCATCGCGTCCCCCGTGGACGCCCGGGCCCTGGGCATCGGCATGATCCACCAGCACTTCAAGCTGGTGGAGGTGTTCACCGCCATGGAGAACATCGTGCTGGGCATGCCCGGCAAAATGCCCTCCCGCAAGGCCCTGCGGGCCGAGGTGAAGGGCCTGTGCGAGGCCTACGGCCTGGAGATCGACCCGGAAAAGCCCGTCTGGGAGATGAGCGTCTCCGAAAAGCAGACGGTGGAGATCCTGAAGGTGCTCTACCGGGGCGCGAAGATTTTGATCCTGGACGAGCCCACCGCCGTGCTCACCCCCCAGGAGACCGAAAAGCTCTTCGACATTCTGCGGCAGATGAAAGCCAAGGGCTGCGCGGTCATCATCATCACCCACAAGCTGAACGAGGTGCTGGCCATCAGCGACCGGGTCACCATCCTGCGCAAGGGCAAAAGCGTGGACACCGTGGCCACCGCCGAAGTGGACACGAACCGCCTCACCGAGCTGATGGTGGGCCATGCGGTGAGCCTGGCCATCCGCCGCCCCGAGCCGAAAGACGTGCACACCATCCTGAAGGTGGTGGACCTGACGGTGGAAAAGCCGGACGGCAGCCTCGGCCTCGACGACGTGAGCTTCCACATCCACAGCGGCGAGATTTTGGGCGTGGCGGGCGTTGCCGGCAGCGGCCAGAAGGAGCTGTGCGAAACCATCGCGGGCCTTTTGCCCGCCAAAAAGGGCGCGGTGCTCTATAAAAAAGAGAACATTTTGGGCAAGAGCCCCGAGGCCATCATCGACCTGGGCATCTCCATGAGCTTTGTGCCCGAGGACCGCCTGGGCATGGGCCTCGTGGCCAGCATGGGCATGACCGACAACATGCTGCTGAAAAGCTACCGCGCGGGCAAGGGCCCCTTCGTGGACCGTGCCCCTGCCCGGGCGCTGGCAAAAAAGCTGGTGGAAGAGCTGTCCATCGTCACGCCGGGCATCGAGACCCCGGTGCGGCTGATGAGCGGCGGCAACGTGCAGAAGGTGCTGCTGGGGCGGGAAATTGAATCCGACCCGAACCTGCTCATCACCGCCTACCCCGTACGCGGCCTGGACATCAACTCCAGCTACCTCATCTACGACCTTCTCAACAGGCAGAAGGAGAAGGGCGTGGCGGTGATGTTCATCGGCGAGGACCTGGACGTGCTGCTGGAGCTGTGCGACCGCATCCTGGTGCTCTGCCACGGCAAGGTCACCGGCGTGGTCAAAGCGGGCGAAGCCACCAAGGAGCAGATCGGCCGGATGATGACCGGCGAAATGAGCGAGGAAGAAAAGAGGAAGGAGGCGGCGGAGCGATGAACGAGCCTGCAATTGTCAAGACCCACCGCGAGCCGCTGCTGCACACGGTGAAGCACGCCGAGCGCTCGGGCCGCCAGACGGTGGCCCTGCGCCTTGCGGCGGTGGCCCTGAGCCTTGTGGCGGGCGGCGTCTTCATCCTGGCCATCGGCCACGACCCCTTCGCGGTCTACGCCACCATCGTCAAGGGCGCGTTCCGCAGCCCCCTGGCCATCCAGGCCACCATCAAGTACACCATCCCCCTGTGCATCTGCGCGCTGGGGGTGACCCTGGCCTTCAAGATGCGCTTTTGGAACATCGGCGGCGAGGGCCAGCTCATTATGGGCGGCGTGTTCGCCAGCTTCTTCGCCCTCTTCTGCACAAGCTGGCCCCACCCCCTTTTGCTGGCGGCGATGTTCGCGGCGGGCGCCGTTGGCGGCGGCCTGTGGGGCCTTTTGCCCGCGGCGTTCAAAAGCCGCTGGAACACCAACGAGACCCTGTTCACCCTGATGCTCAACTACATCGCGCTGCACATCGTCTCCTGGCTGCAGTCCGGCCCCTGGCGGGACGAGGGGGCCAACGGCTTCAACAAGATCGCCCGGTTCGACAAAAACGCCGGCCTGGACAAGGTGCTGGGCGTGCACTTCGGCTGGATCATCATGCTGGCGCTGGTGGCGCTGGTGTGGGTCTACCTCAAATACACAAAGCACGGCTATGAGATCAGCGTGGTGGGCGAAAGCCAGGACACCGCCCGCTACGCCGGCATCCATGTGAAAAAGGTGGTGCTGCGCACCATGTTCCTCTCCGGGGCCATCGCCGGCATCGCCGGCGTGTGCCAGGTGGGCGGCAGCGACATGACCCTGTCCATGGGCGTGGCCGGCGGCGTGGGCTTCACCGCCATCATCGTGGCCTGGCTGTGCCAGCTGAACCCCGGCATGATTTTGGTGGTGAGCTTCCTGTTCAGCGTGCTGGAAAAGGGCAGCGGCGTGGTGCAGAGCGAGTTCGGCCTCTCGGCGGACAGCGCCGACGTGCTGCAGGGCGTCATCCTGTTCTTCATCCTGGCCAGTGAATTCTTTGTGCGCTACGGCTTTGCCGTGCGCAAAAAGCAGCCGAAGGGAGGCAAGTGAGTCATGGACCTGTTCATCAAATTCCTGGTGGCCGCCGTGGGCGCTGGCACCCCGCTGCTTTTCGGCACCGTGGGCGAAATTCTCAACGAAAAGGTGGGCCATCTGAACCTGGGCGTGGAGGGCATGATGGCCATCGGCGCCTGCGCCGGCTTCATGGCGGGCTACCTTTCCGACAACTTCGCCCTGGCCCTGCTGGCGGCCTTTGCCGCGGGCGTGCTGGCCGCCCTCATCTACGCGGTGCTCACCGTCACCTTTTTGGCCAACCAGAACGTGGCGGGCCTGACCATGACCATCTTCGGGGTGGGCCTGTCCAACTTCATCGGCGTTTACATGCTGGACAAAAGCGGCGCCAGCACCCTCAAGCTGCCCGAGAACGTCACCGCCCAGATGCGCAGCGTGACCATCCCGGCCTTAAGTGACCTGCCGGTGGCGGGCGAGCTGCTGTTCAGCTATAACCCCTTCGTCTACATCGGCATCCTGGTGGCCGCCGGCTGCGGCTTCTACCTCTACCGCACCAAGACCGGCCTGAACGTGCAGGCCATCGGCGAAAACCCCGCCGCGGCGGACGCCGCCTCCATCCAGGTGAACCGCTGGAAGTACATCAACATCCTTCTGGGCGGCGGCATCTGCGGCATCGGCGGCGCCTACTGCTCCATGATCATCAACAGCGGCGTGTGGATCTCCAACAGCGTGAACGGCCTGGGCTGGATCGCCGTGGCGCTGGTCATCTTCGCCGCCTGGAAGCCCCATGTTGCCATCCTGGGCTCCTTCGTGTTCGGCGCGCTGCGGGTGCTGAAATACTACAAGATGGGCTTCATGGCCGGCTGGCCCGACGCCTTCTTCGACATGCTGCCCTTCCTCATCACCGCCCTCATCCTGGTCGTCACCAGCATCCGGGGCAGCAAGGGCGCCCACATCCCCGCCAGCCTCGGCGTGAATTACTTCCGCGAAGAGCGGTGACCCTTCCCCCACAAGCAAAGCCCCTGGACGCGTGCGTCCGGGGGCTTTTTTGGGCGTTGCAACCGCCGGTTGACAAAAGGGCAGGCAAAGGGGGTAGCCCTGCAACCGCTCTTTCTGTTATGATGGGGGAGAGACGAAAGGAGGCGCAGGCCCATGAACACAGCACAGCGGCTGCAGCAGCTGCGAAAGGAAAAAGGCATGTCCCAGGAGGAGCTGGCCGAGCGGCTGGGGGTCTCCCGGCAGGCGGTGTCCAAATGGGAGAGCGGCCAGAGCACGCCGGATGTGGAAAAGATCGTGGCCGCCAGCGAAGAGTTCGGCGTGACCACCGACTGGCTTTTGAAGGGCGTTTCCCCGGCGCAGGAACCCGCCTCCGCAAAGCGAAAGCTGGCGGGGCGCATCCTCTTTGCGGCTTCGCCCGCCCTGGTGGCCGTGGGGCTGTTCTTTGCCCACACAGGCCGGCAGGAATTGCGCCCCTTCGCTGCCTGTGCGGGTTTTGCCGTCCAGGCGGTGGGGCTGGCGCTCTACTTCATCGGGCAGACCCTGGCGGGGGAGAAGGGCCCCTTCTGGGCCGCCTGGCTGGACCTGGCGGGCGTTGCGCCGCTGCCGCTGTATTCTCTTACAGCGCGGGCGGCTATTGTCCTCCTGGACACGGAAATGCCCTGGGAGACCTTCAAAGCGCTGCGCGGCGCCGCCTTCTGGCTGGGGTATCTGGCTCTGCTGGCGGCCGGCTTTTTCCTGCTGCGAAAACGAAAATAACAAAGGGGCGGCCCCGCAAACGCGGGGCCGCCTTTCCCGTTTTGCCTCTCACAGGGGCAGCCGGATGAGCAGCATGTACACCGCCGTGCCCCCGAAAATGCTGAGCAGGGTGTTGCGCCGCCACAGGTGCAGCGCCGCCGTCACCGCCAGCGCCCCCAGCTGGAAGGCGGCCTCCAGCCCGCCGGCGGCGGGCAGGCCTTTCAGGCAGTAGATGACCAGGATGGCGATGATGGCCCCGGGCAGCGCCCCGCCCAGATAGCGCACCGCCCCGGGCATGGCGCGCTTTCTGCCGAACACGGCGAAGGGCAGCGCCCGGGTGAACAGGGTCACCCCGGCGGCGATGAGCAGCACCCACAGGGGATACAGTTCCATTTATGCCGCCCCCCTTTCCCTGTTCAGCACCGGCCGCGCCAGCAGCAGCAACGCCACCGTGACGCACAAAGCGGGCGGCAGGAAATGGTCCGGCCCCAGGGCCAGCAGGAACGCCGCCCCGCAGCCGAGGCCCAGCAGGGCGGGCAGATGGCTTTTCGCCCCCCGCCACTGCTCCAGAAAGATCACCAGGAACAAAGCGGTCATGGAGAAGTCGATGCCGGTGAAGTCCAGCGGCAGGCCGCCGGCCAGGGTGCCCAGCAGGCTGCCCGCCACCCAATAGAGCTGGTCCAGCAAAGCCACCAGGAACATGGCGCCGTTTTTGTCCACCCCGGCGGGCGTCTCGTCCATGCCGCAGAGCACGGAATAGGTCTCGTCGGTGAGGGAGAAGATCATGTAGGGGCGCTTTTTGCCCATGGAGCGAAAGCGCTCGATGAAGGAAAGCCCATAGAACAGATGTCGCGCGTTGATGAACAGGCTCATCAGCGCCACGGTGGGCAGGGACGTGGGCGCGGCCAGAAAGCCCGCCAGCACGAACTGCAGGCTGCCCGCGTAAACAAGGCCGCTGAACGCCAGGGCCCAAAGCGCCCCAAAGCCCGCCTGCCGCAGCAGGATGCCGAAGGCCGTGCCCAGAAACACATAGCCGAACAGCACCCCCAGCGACTGGCGCAGGGCGAACCGGGCGGTGGTCTTCCAATCGGACTGCATTCTTTGCGGCCTCCTTATCGCTTGTTTTCCGCCTGGGCAAAGGGCTCCGCCAGCCGGGCGAACCAGGCGGCGGGCGCTTCAAACCCCACCAGGATGGCCAGCACCATGGCCGCCGCCAGCTTCACGGTCTCAAACCCGGTGAGACCGGCCCCGGTCAGGTCCCCTTCCACCAGGGCGTAGGCCGTCTGGTAGATGCCCAGGCCCGGCACCAGCGGAAAGATGCCGGAGATGAGGAAGATGGTCACCGGGCAGCGCAGCTGCACCGACGAAAACCGGCTGATAAGCACCACCGCCAGAGTGGCGAAGAAGGTGGCCGTCAGAGCGCCCAGCGCCCCTTTCAGGGCGATGTACACCAGCCACCCGGCGGCCCCGGTGAGGCCGCAGCGGGGATAGTAGCGGGCGGGCACATGGAAGATGAGGGAAAAGGCCATGGTGCCCAGGCCCGCGAAAAACACTTCGGAACAAAACCGCCAAAGGGTCATGCCAGCGCACCTCCCAGCCGTGCCCAGAGGGCCATCACAAACCCCACCCCAAAGGCCATGCACACCACCACCAGGAACACGTCCAGCATGCGCACCGCGCCGGAGATGTAGTCCTCGTCGGCAATGTCGCGGATGGCGTTGGTGAAGGCCACGCCCGGCAGCAGGGGCACCAGCGAGCCCACCGTCACCATGCTCAGCTGGCTGCCAAGGCCCAGGCGGGTGAGCAGGATGGCCACCGCGCACACCAGCGCGCCGCCGGTGATGTTGGCGGCGATCTTGGAAAGGCGGCCCCGCACCGCCACCAGCAGATAGAGATAGAGCGCCAGCCCCGCAAGGAAGGCGGCGGCGGCGTCCGCCAGGGTGCCGCCGAAGATATAGCAGAAGGAGCCCGCGCCCACGCCGCTGGCCAGCACCTGCTGCCAGCGGGGACGTCGGGGCATTTTCTGTATCTCCAGAAGGCGGGCGCGGGCCTCTTCGGGGGTGTGCATCCCCCGGGCGATCTCCCGGGAAAGCTGGTTCACCGCGTCCACCCTGTCCAGCCGGCTGCCGGAAAGGGGGATGTGGCGCACCTTGGCAAGGCAGTGCCGGCGGCCGTCGCTGGCGGTCATCATGATGCCGTTGCTCAGCACGAAGGGCTCGAACCCCTCGCATCCATAGGCCGCGGCGATGCGCTCCATCGTTTCGGTGACGCGAAATATTTCCGCCCCGCTGGACACCAGGATCTCCCCGGCCAGCGCCACCGTTTCAAACACAAGTTCGCTCTGTTCGGCCCCCATGGCCCGGCCTCCTTCTCGAAAGAGGATTTGCAAAGTCCCGTTTTCTTCACTATAATAAAATAATCCGGGCCGGGATGCAAGAGGCGGCCCCATCCAAGGCAGAGAAAGGCGGCGCGGCGCGTGATACGGTTCAACTATCCCTATTATCCCCTTCAGTGGTATAAAAACGGCAACCCCGTCTCGGGCAGCGCGGGCCAGTTCAACTACAAGGCCCTGCGCCAGGGGGACGAACTGCGCGCCTGGTGGTGGCTGGGCCCCTGGTGCATGGAAAAGACCGAGCATGTAAAGACGGCTGCCTTTCCCTTCGGGCAGGAGGGCGTCGACGCGGCCAGGGCCTGGCTGGAGGAAGCCTTCAACGCCCTTTCACGGGACGCCATCGAGGCAAAGAGCGCCTTTCTTGACTCAGAGCCCTGGTCGCCTCCGGCCCCCGGGGATGAAAAGGACGAGGACGCCCCGCCCTTTTAAACAGACAAAAAGCGCCGCGGCAGTTTTTGCCGCAGGCGCTTTTTTTCACACTGTTTTGATGCTGCGCCACCTGCCCGCCTTCCAGCGGATGATGAACATCACGGCGCGCAGGTTTTCGTCCAGGGCGAAGGCCATCCAGATGCCCACCAGGCCCCAGCCCAGGTAGAGGCCGAACAGCCAGGCGACGCCCACGCCCACGATCCACTGGCTCAAAATGCCCAGCGCCACCGGGAACTTCACGTCGCCCACCGCCTGCAGGTTGCGCACCAGCACGATGTTGAAGGCGCGGCCGACCTCCAGCACCACTTCCACCCACATGGTGCGGCAGCCCAGTTCGATGACCCGCGCGTCGCTGGTGAACAGGCTGAACAAAGGCTTTGCAAAGATGGCCAGCAGCAGGGCGATGCCCACCGTCACCGGGGCAAAGAGGCGCAGCACCCGCCAGTTCTCCCGGTCGGCCCGGTCGAAGTCTTTTGCGCCGATGCAGTAGCCGATGATGATGCCCGCCGCCTGGCTCACCGCGTTCACCAGCATGTAGCACACCTGGGCGAACATGTTCATGTACATCCGGGCGGTCACGGCGTAGGTGCCGATGGTATTCACGAACACAAGGCTGGTGCTCTGGGAGAGATTGTAGGAAAGGCCCTCGCCCCCGGCGGGCAGGCCGATGCTCAAAAGCCGGCGCAGCAGGTCGGTGGGGAAGGGCCGCAGCACCTTGGGGCTCAAGGTCGCGCCCTCCACGCTTTTGAAAAAGGCGAACAGCATCATCAGCATGCCCGCCGTGCGGCACAGGCTGGTGCTCAGCGCCGCGCCCGCCGCGCCCAGCCGGGGCAGAGGCCCCAGGCCGTAGATGAAGGCGGTGTTGCCTGCGATGTTGATGAGGTTGATGACGCCGGTGGAGCACATGATGACCAGCATGTGGGCGTGGGCCCGCAGGAAAGCGCTGAAGGTGAGCATCAGCGCCTGGCAGGGCAGGCTCAGCGCCGTGATGAGCAGATAGCTGCGGGCCTCCGGCACCGCCTCGGGCGGCACCTGCATGACGGCGAGGATCCCGTCCGCCCCCAGCAGCAGCCCCACGGTGATGGCAAGGCTCAGCACCAGGTTCAGCCCGGCGGCCAGGGTGTAGATCTGGCGCACCTTGCCGGGCTGCCGCGCCCCCAGATACTGGCTCAACAGGATGGTGGCCGCCAGGCTGATGACCGTGAAGGTCAAAATCAGCGTGTTCATGATCTGGTTCGAGTTGCCCACCGCCGCCACCGCCGTCTCGTTGTAGCGGCTGAGCATGATCTGGTCGATGTTGCCCACCAGCATCTGCAAAAGCAGTTCGATAAAGACCGGCCAGGTCATCTTCAGCAGTGAAAACTGCATCTCGCCCGCACTGGTGCGTTCCATGTTCCTTCCTCCCTCCGCCAAAAGCGGCGCTTGGATTTCTTCGGCAATTATACACCCCGCCGCGCCCCGTTTGATAGAGGAAAAATCGACGATGTTTACAAAATAGAGAATAAGGTTTTGTGCGATATGCGCAAAACAGGCCGCCAAAGCCGCCAAATCGCTCCGCCGCCCGGCGGATTGCCTTTTGGGCGGTTTTGTGGTACGCTGTTTCTGTTATCAAAAACGGAAGGGGGAACGGGCGGATGAGCAGCTCAAAAAAGCGCTGGGCGCATGGGGTGATCGCCGTGGGCCTGCTGGGCGTTTCGGCGGCCTTCCTTCTGCGCTTTTCCTATTCCACCAGTTTCCTCTGGCCGGGCTACTGCGGCTACGATTCCGCCATCTTCCAGACCATCGGCAAATACTGGGCCCAGGGGTCTGTGCCCTACCGGGACCTCTTTGACCACAAGGGCCCGCTCATCTTCTTCATCGACATGCTGGGCTACTGGCTCCATGGCCGGGCGGGCATCCTGGTGCCCCAGACGGTGAGCCTTGCCGCCGCCCTCTTTTTCTTCTACAAACTGGGGCGGGTGTATCTGCCCCGGCCGGGGGCGGCGTTTGCGGCGGGGGCGGCGCTGGTGTATCTGGCCCGCACCTTCGACGAGGGCAACATGACCGAGGAGTACGCCCTGCCCTTCATCGCCGCCAGCCTGTGGCTGGCCGCAAGCTGGTGCGAAAGGCTGAAAAACGACCCGGACGCGCCCCACCCCTGGCGGTACGCAGCGGTCTACGGCCTCTCCTTCGGGGCCATCCTGCTGCTGCGGGTCACCAGCGCGGTGAGCATCTGCTGCTTTGTGCTGGCCATCGCCCTTTACACCCTGTTCAAACGGCAGTGGGCCGTTCTTTTGAAAAACGCCGCCGCCTTCCTGGGGGGATTTGTCGCCGTCACCGCGCCCTTTGGCGTCTATTTCGCTTTTCACGGCGCGCTGGGGCAGATGCTCTACGGCACCATCGGCTACAACCTGCTCTACGCCGCCGGATTTTCCCTCACCGATTACTACGGCGGCTCTCCCTGGGCCTCCGCCACCTTCCGGCGCACGGTGTTCGACTTCGGCGCGCCGGTGCTGCTTCTGGCGGTGCTGGCCCTGGTGCGGATCCTGCGCGCGCCCCGGCGGCCCCTGGGCTGGGCGGCGCTGCTCACCGCCGGGCTGAACATGTATCTGCTCTTTTCCAACCGGCCCTACCTGCACTACTTCATGATCGCCGCGCCGCTGGTGCCCCTGGCGCTGGGCATGGCGTGGAAGCTGTGGGCGGAGGGCAAAGCTGCCGGCAAGCGCGCCGCCGGCCGGCTGGCGCTGGTGCTGGCGGGGGCGTATCTCATAAGCCTGGCGGCGCGGCTGCCCGGCTGGCAGCGGGACAGCTTCATGGCCCGCTGGCCCGGCGAAACGGCGGACTACAACAACATCGCCCGCAGCATGGCGGCGGTCATCCCCGCCGGCGAGCGGGACTCGGTGCTGGCCTGGGAGGTGGACGCCCAGTGGTATCTTGCCGCCGACATCCGCCCGGCTCAGAACTACTTCATCCACCAGGAGTGGCAGAGCGCCGCCGACCCGGAGATGGCCGCCGAACAGGCGCAGCGTCTCGCGGCGGACCCGCCGGCCTGGCTGGTGGTGGGCAATGTGACCAACGCCGATGTGGCGAGCCTCATCGCCCGGGAGTACACCGCCGTGAGCGGGCGGGCGGAATTCCATGAATTCTCCGGCTACACCCTCTACCGGCACAACGGCTGAAAACAAAAAAGCGGCCCGCCCCGTGTTTTCCACGGGGCGGGCCGTTCTTTGTTTAAAACTGTCAGCGCAGCACCAGCTGGCCGTTTTCCACGTCCACCGTCAGGGTGTCGCCGGCGTTGTGGCCGCCGCCGATGATCTGGCGGGCGATGAGGGTCTCCACCTTGCTCTGGATGAACCGCTTCAGCGGCCGGGCGCCATAGACGGGGTCGTAGCCCGCGTCGATGATGAAGGCCCTGGCCGCGTCGGTCACCGCAAGGCGCAGCTGCTTTTCGGCCAGGCGCCGGCGCAGGTCGGCCAGCTGCAGCTCCACGATGCCGCCGATCTCCTCCCGGGTCAGGGGCTTGTAGAAGACGATCTCGTCCAGCCGGTTCAAGAACTCCGGCCGGAACTGGGTCTTGAGCAGGCCTTCCACCGCGGCGCGGGCCTCGGCGCTGATGGAGCCGTCCGGGCCGATGCCGTCCAGGATATACTGGCTGCCCAGATTGCTGGTGAGGATGATGATGGTATTTTTGAAGTCCACCACACGGCCCTGGCTGTCGGTGATGCGCCCGTCGTCCAGCACCTGCAAAAGGATGTTGAACACGTCGGGGTGGGCTTTTTCCACCTCGTCGAACAGCACCACGCTGTAGGGATGGCGGCGCACCGCCTCGGTCAGCTGGCCGCCCTCCTCATAGCCCACGTATCCCGGAGGGGCGCCGATGAGGCGGCTGACGCTGAACTTCTCCATATACTCGGTCATGTCGATGCGGATCATGTTCTTCTCGTCATCGAACAGGGCCTGGGCCAGGGCCTTGGCCAGCTCGGTCTTGCCCACGCCGG
>DWXV01000077.1 GCA_019119025.1 Candidatus Allofournierella excrementigallinarum | reverse complement strand
GGTGCCGATTACGCGGAGGCCCCACCTGTTCCCATTCCGAACACAGCAGTTAAGCTCCGTAGTGCCGAAGATACTTGGTTGGAGACGACCCGGGAAAATAGGTAGGCGCCGGCTTTCTCTTTGCCATTTTCAGGGGCCCCTGCCGCAAGGCGGGGGCCCTTTTTCTTTGCCGGGCAGGCACATCCCGCACAGTGCAAAAAAACGAGCGCCCCAAAAGCCGATTTGGCTCAAGGGACGCTCGTTTCTTCCTTTTTAAAACCCGCTCACGGACGGCAGAGCAGCTTGACCTTGAAGCCCATGGCCTTCAGCTTTTCCGCAAGGCGCGGGCCATTGTTGTCGGTGCCCTCCATGTAGCCTGCGTAGTGATAGGGCACCACCACGCCGGGCTTGTGGTCCATGGCGGCCAGCTGGCCGGGGATCTGGTCCATGTAGCGCAGCATGTTGTAAAGCCCGTCGCAGGGCACGAACAGCACGTCGCACGCCACATCGCTGAGCACATCGGTATCGCCCGCCACATAATAGGAAAAGCCGCCCATCCGCAGCAGCGCGCCGAAGCCAAAGCCCAGAGGATGATTTTTGTTTTCGGCGGCCAGCGGCGTGAGCACCACGCCGCACTCGAACACCAGGTCCGGGGCCGCGGGGGTCAGCAGGCTGATGTAGGCGGGGTCCACGCCCATCTCTGCCGTGAGCCAGTCGGCCACCGGCGCCGTCACCGCGAAGCAGGTGTCCGGCCCCGCCGCCTTTCGCAGGTCATCGGGGGAGAAGTGGTCGGAATGGCTGTGGGTCACCACGATGAGGTCGGCGTCGTGGGGGGCTTTCTCCAACTGGAAGGGGTCCGTGTACACCACCGGGCCGCCGGGCACACGAAAGCGCACCATGCCGTGGCGCACCAGATCCACACAGTCGAGGGCATCCATCATAAAAACTCCTTTCGGGGCGGTTGGCCTTGTAAGACGGCCGTTTTTGGATTATAATAAAATAGCATCCACCCTTCGCCGCGCTTTTGCGGCGGCGGGCATTCCGCTTGACCTTATTGTAACACGGCGCGCGGGTTTGTCAAAGCCCGCCGCCTTACGGAGGAAAACTATGAAGCGCAAAAACCGTTTTCTGGCGCTGGCCCTTGCCCTGGCGCTGGCTCTGAGCCTGCTGCCCGGCTGCGGCAGCGAGGAAGAGCCCGAGGCCGCCACCCAGAACGAAGCCCAGCCCGGCGGCAGCATCACCTGGCCTGAGGAAGGGCTGGACACATCCGCCACCCTGGCCTCCACCATCGTGGGCGACACCCTCTACATGGTGTTCAACGGAGTGCAGGCCCGCACCAGCGGCTACTTCACCCCCGCGGGCGACACCATCACCGTCACCAGCAGCGCCACCACCACCAGCGAGACCCGCTTTTCCTACCGGGTGACCCTCTGGAAGGAGACCTACGGCGGCCGCGAATATGTGGACGGCGGCACCATGTACTTCACCGCCGACGGCGAATGCCGCACCGGCACCTTCACCGGGCTGGAGGCGGGCGCCCGCTACAAGATCGGCCTTGCCTACGACGGCGGCAGCCACTACATGAGCGGCGGCCTGACCATCTCCGGCCTGGCCCAGGCGGACGCGCTGGAGGACGGGGACACCTCGGCGGCGTAACTAAAAAGCGAACGGCCCGGGGCCTGCGACACGCAGGCCCCGGGCCGCTTTTTCTTTCAGCGGTGCGGCTCACTCCACCCCGGCGATGTCCCGGATGACCTTGCCCGCCAGGATAAGCCCCGCCGCCCCCGGCACAAAGCTCACACTGCCGGGGGTCTGGCGCCGGGGCGCGCCGGGGCGCTGGGGCCCCGGCCCTTCACCGGCGGCAAGCTCCGCCGCGGGGGTCAGGGGCCGTTCGGGGGAATAGACCACCGGCACGTTTTTGAGGCCGCGGACGCGGCACTCCCGTCGCATCACCCGCGCCAGGGGGCAGCCCTCGGTCTTTTCCAGCACCGACAGGCGCAGCAGCTCCGGGTGCAGCTTGTTGCCGGTGCCCATGCAGCTGATCACAGGCGCCCCCGCCGCCCGGGCCCGGGCGATGATCTCCAGCTTGGCAGTCACGGTGTCCACCGCGTCCACCACATAGTCCGCCCCCTCCAGCGGCACCTGGCCCGCCGTTTCGGGCGTGTAGAACAGCGCCTTTTCCACCACCCTGCAGGCGGGATTGATGGCCAGCACCCGCTGTGCCGCCGCCTGGGTCTTGGGCATGCCCACCGTGGTGGTGAGGGCGATGATCTGGCGGTTCAGGTTGCTCTCGGCCACCCGGTCATCGTCCACCAGGGTCAGCGCGCCCACCCCGGCCCGGGCCAGCGCCTCGGCCGCATAGCCGCCCACGCCCCCCAGGCCGAACAGCACCACATGGGCGCGGCGAAGTTTTTCCACCCCCGCCTCGCCCAGCAGCATGGCGGTGCGGCTCTCAAAGGCAGTGGACATAAAAAAGCCTCCTTGTTCAAGGGATGAAAAGGCCGTGCGCGGTGCATCCGCGCACGGCGCTTTGTCGTTCAGATTCAGCGCTGGAAGGTGATGGCCAGGGTGGTATCCCACTTTTCGCCGGGGGCCAGGGCCGCGGCGCAGGGCTTCTCGGCCCAGTCGCCGGAGGCGTCCGCTCTGTCCTGCAGGCTGCGCCAGGGCTCCACGCAGAGGAAGTGGAGCTTCGGGTCGCCCACGGCGCTCCAGATCAGGGTGTAGGGATAGCCCTCGATGTCAAAGGTGATGCGGCGGCCGGTGTCTTTTTCCACCAGGCACAGGGTCTTGGCGGAAAGCCCGCCCATGCAGATGGAGTCGTTGTCGAACATGCGGTCGTCCATGGGGATGACCCGGCTGCTTTCCATCATCGGATGGGCGCCGCCGGTGAGGTAGCCCGCCTCCACTTCCTGCACGATGGGGGTCTGGGGCACGTCAAAGCGCAGCTCGTAGTCCTCGGTGGTGTGCTTTTCATCGAAGGGCAGGTTGAAGCCGGGGTGATAGCCGATGCCGAAGCGCAGCTCCCTGTTGCCTGAGTTGGTCACCGCCAGGGTGTGGCGCAGGGTGCGGCCCTCCAGGGCATAGGTGCTCTCCAGAACGAAGTCGAAGGGGAACAGCGCCAGGGTCTCGGCGCTGCTGGCAAGGCGGAAGCGCAGGGCCGTGCCGTCGCAGCCCAAAAACTCATGCTCCAGGTCGCGGGCAAAGCCGTGCTGGGCGCCGGCGTAGGTTTTGCCCTCCACCGTGAAGCTGCCGCCTGCCAGCTTGCCGCAGTAGGGGAACAGGATGGGCGCGCGCCGGGGCCACACAGCGGGGTCGCCCTGCCAGAGCATCTGGGCGCCGGAGGCCTTGTCCACCACGCTGGCCAGCTCGGCGCCGAGGGTGTCCACCTCCACGCGCAAAAATTCATTTTCCACAGTGTATCGCATTTTCTTCGGCTCCTTTCCATGAGAAGGTCTTGCTGCAACCAGTATAATACACTTTGCCCCAAAAGCCAAGAGGAACGGCCCGCCGCCCCGGTGAATAAGGTGGGTCAGCCGCCCTTCCATCCTGAAGAAAAGGAGCATCAGCCTATGAGCAACGGAATTTTGCGGGTGCAGACCTATGCGGCGCGGGAAAGCGCGCCGGTGGGCGATGTGCGCATCCGCCTGCGCTGCGCCGGCGGCCAGCCGGCACAGGAAATGGAATTTTACACCGACGGCGAGGGCAACGCCCCGGACCTGGAGCTGCCCGCGCCGCCCGCCTCGATCTCGCTGGACGAGAATGCCACGCAGCGGCCCTACAGCGTGTGGGACCTGACGGCGGACAAGGAGGGCTACCAGACCCTGACGCTGGAAGGCCTGCAGCTGTTCGCGGGGCAGGTGACGCTGGCCCAGCTGGAGATGCGCCCCATGCAGCGCCTGGGCGCGCCCGCCCCCCAGCCGGACAGCTTTGCGGTGCCGCCCCACCAGCTCTACAGCCCCGGAAGCGAAGCGCCCAGCACCGCGCCGGTGCAGCTGTGCGAGCCGCGGGTGCTCACCGTGCCCATCATCCCCGAGACCATCACGGTGCATCTGGGCAGGCCGGCGGCCAGCGCCAAGAACGTGACGGTGAGTTTCCGCAGGTACATCGCCAACGTGGCCTCCAGTGAGGTGTATCCCACCTGGCCGGAACAGGCGCTGCGGGCCAACATCCACGCCCAGATCAGCCTGGCGCTGAACCGCATCTTCACCGAGTGGTACCCCAGCAAGGGCTATAACTTCAACATCACCAACTCCACCAGCTACGACCAGTACTACGTCCACGGGCGGGAGATCTTCGAGCCCATGGAGCGCATCACCGACGACATCTTCAACACCTACGTGCGCCGCGAAGGCACCATCGAGCCCTACTACACCGAGTATTGCGACGGCAAGACCGTCAGCTGCCCGGGCATGAAGCAGTGGGGCACCGTGGACCGGGCGAACGCGGGGCTGAACGCCCTGCAGATCCTGCGCTACTACTACGGCAGCGACATCGAGATCGTGCGCACGAACAACATCCAGGGCATCCCCCAGAGCTACCCAGGCACGCCCTTGCGCCGGGGCGATTCCGGCGAGGAGGTGCGCATCATCCAGCGCCAGCTGACCCGCATCGCCAAGAACTACCCCGCCTTCGGCAGCCCCGGCACCGACGGTGTGTTCGGCGCGGCCACCGAGGCGTCGGTGAAGGCCTTCCAAAAGCACTTCAACCTCACCGCCGACGGCGTGGTGGGCCGCTCCACCTGGTATAAGATCAGCTACATCTACGTCAGCGTGAAGAAGCTGGCGGAGCTGACCAGCGAGGGCGAAAAACCCACCGGCAGCCAGGACACCATCACCGGCAGCGGCTATCCCGGCACGCCCTTGCGCCGGGGCGACCGGGGCAACAGCGTGGAGCAGATGCAGTTCTGGCTGCAGCAGCTGGCGGAGTTCGACCCCGGCCTGCGCGATCTTGCGGTGGACGGCATCTTCGGCGCCGGCACCGAGGCGGCGGTGAGGGCCTTCCAGGAGAAAAACGGCCTTGCTGCCGACGGCGTGGTGGGCCGCATGACCTGGGATGCCATCTGGAGCCAGTACCAGAGCCTTGAGAGCGACATCAGCCAGTCGAACAACGGCTATCCCGGCAGCCCGCTGCGTGTGGGCAGCCGGGGCGACGCGGTGCGCAAGGTGCAGTTCTGGCTGCGCATCGCCGCCAGCAACTACTCCTCCATCCCCAGCCCGGCGGTGGACGGCATCTTCGGTTCCGGCACCGAGGCGGCGGTGAGGGCCTTCCAGCGCGAGTTCGGTTTGACTGCCGACGGCGTGGTGGGCCCCGCCACCTGGCAGAAGCTCTATGAGATCTATGCCGACGTGACCAACCAGCTGCTGGCCCCGAACCAGCGTCCGGGCGCTTATCCCGGCAGCCCGCTGCGCCTGGGCAGCACCGGGCGGGCCGTGCGGGAGGCGCAGTTCTATCTTGTGCTGATGAGCGCCTACTACCCTTCCATCCCCCGCATCAACATCGACGGGGAGTTCGGCCCTTCCACCGAGGCGGCGGTGAAGGCCTTCCAGAAGCTGTTCGGCCTCACCCAGGACGGCGTCATCGGGCCCGCCACCTGGGAGAAACTCTATCAGCAGAGCCAGACCCTGCGCACCAGCGACGGGCTGGTGCAGGCCTACCGCCTGCTGCCCTGGCCGGGGTTCGCGCTGGCCGAGGGCGCCGCAGGCAGCGACGTGGCCTGGCTGCAGTTTTTGCTGGAGTACATCGCCTATTTCTACGACGAGGTCCAGTCCCCCGGCGGCATCGACGGCGTGTTCGGCTCCAGGACCAGAAACGCGCTGGAGAGCTTCCAGAGCGAGTTCAGCCTGCCCGTCACCGGCACGGCGGACGAGATCACCTGGAACGCCCTCACCGCTACTTTCCTCAGCCTGGCGGCGGCGGGCAGCGAGCAGATCGCCTTGGACGCCGGCCCGGAGTATCCCGGCTATGTGATGCAGCTGGGCAGCGCGGGCGACGCGGTGATGCAGCTGCAGCAGCTGATGAACCAGGTGGCGGTGCTCTACTGCACGGCGGAATTCGTGCCGGTGGACGGCGTGTTCGGCGCGGCCACCGAACAGGCGGTGCGCCTGTTCCAGGAGGGGCTGGGCCTGCCAGTCTCCGGCGTGGTGGACCGCCAGACCTGGCAGAGCATCTTCGACCTGCTCGACCCGTCCGTTTCCGCATCCTGCGCAAACTGCGCCAAGTAACGAAAGGAGAGACCCGGCATGCCCAAAGTATTCGTCTACGACTCCTATGAAAACCGCTTGCTGACCTACAACCTGAACGAGAGCGACGCCATGCCCTTCTCCACCGGCACCACCCTGCGGGTGCGGGAGTTCCGGGGCAGCTCCTCCAGCCCCACCCTGTGGACCACCACCGCGGCCATGGAGGCCTGGAACCTCACCCGCCGCAGCTACGGCAGGGGCATCCACGTGGGCTACGCCTTCAAGCGCATCTGGGAGGGCGGCCATGGCACCGCCAGCCAGCACTATGTCGGCGTGGCCTTCGACGTGGGCCAGGGCCAGGGCTCCAGCGCCCGCAACGCCATCTGGAGGGCGGCCAAAAACACCGGCGCCTGGGGCTATGTGGAGCCTCAGAGCATGACCCCCACCTGGGTCCACTTCGACCGGCGCTATGGCCGGCCCGCCTGCTCCGGCACCACCTCCGGCTACCCCACCCTGCGCCGGGGCGCGGTGGGCGCATACGTGCTGGTGCTGCAGGACGCGCTGAACGCCCTGGGCTATTCCACCCGCACGCTGGACGGCAAGTTCGGCCCCAACACCGAGAGCGCCCTGCGCGCCTTCCAGCGCTCGGTGAGCCTCTCGGTGGACGGCGTCTGCGGCTGCAACACCTGGAAGAAGCTCACCGCTGCGGCGGTGGGCATCGGGCGCACCCGCACCGTCATCGACTGAGCATTCGCCCCTGAAAGCAAAGGCCCCCGGGGCGGCCGTCAGGCCGCCCCGGGGGCCTTGCGCGTTTTTCGCCCTCAGGCGTTGAACACGTATTTGTCCAGCCGGTCAAAGGCTTCCTGCACCCGGCTGAGAGGCAGGGCCAGGTTGATGCGCAGGTGGCAGGGGCCGTGGAAGGCCCGGCCGTCCTGCACCGCCGCGCCCACGTCCCAGCAGGCTTTTTCCACCTCGCCGATGGTTTTGCCGTGGGCCTCGCACCACTGGGTGCAGTCTGCAAACAGCATGTAGGTGCCCTGAGGCCGGGCCGCGTCCACACCTTCAAAGTGCTCTTGGATGAAGCGGCAGGCGTAGTCCACGTTGGCGGTCAGCACCTGGCGCAGTTCCTCCAGCCACTCGCGGCCCTCCGGCTGGCAGGCGGCGATGAGCGCGTGCATGCTCAGCACGTTCATGCTGTTGTAGTGGCTCAGGCTGGATTCCTTCCGCACCCGGTCCCGCAGGCGCTTGTTGTAGATGATGTGGTAGCTGCCCACAAGGCCCGCCAGGTTGAAGGTCTTGCTGGGGGCGTACAGCGCCACGGTGTTCTGCCGCGCCCACTCGCCCACCGACTGGGTGGGGATGTGCCTGTTTCCCTCCAGGATGATGTCGCTCCAGATCTCGTCGGACACCACCGTCACCTCATACTTCTCGAACAGGGCCATGGCCTGCTCCAGCTCCCAGCGCTCCCACACCCGGCCGCAGGGGTTGTGGGGCGAGCAGAGGATGGCGGCGTGGATATTCTGGGCGCGCAGCTTTTCCTCCATGTCCGCAAAGTCCATGCGCCACACGCCCGCCCCGTCCCGCTTGAGCGGGCTGAGCACCATGTCGTAGCCGTTGTTGGAAAGGGCCGAGGTAAAGCCTACATAGGTGGGGGAGTGGAGCAGCACCCTGCCGCCCCGGGAGCAGGCCACGTTCAGCGCGCTGATCACGCCGCCCAGCACGCCGTTCTCGTAGCCGATGCACTCGCGGCAAAGGCCGGTCACGCCGTTGCGGTTTTCCTGCCAGGCGATGATGGAGTCGAAGTATTCGCCGGTGGGCTCAAAGTAGCCGTAGAGAGGGTGGGCCGCCCGCTCAGCAAGAGCCTGGGGGATGGTGGGCACGGTGGCGAAATTCATGTCCGCCACCCACATGGGGATGGCGTCAAACCCTGCCTTGGGCGCGGCGGGGGCAAAACCGCCGGGTTGGCCCAGCCCGTCCACGGCGAGGGCGTCTTTGCCGCGGCGGTCCGGGATGGAAGTGAAATCGTACTTCATGTTCTGACATTCCTTTCCAAAAGATGAAAGAATCGCTTTGCCCCCATTTTACTCCATCCCGGCGGCAGGTTCAATGCAAAAAGGGCGGAGGCCGCTGCGGCGCGGCCTCCGCCCGGCCCCGGAACGGGGCGGCCGTGAGAAAAGAGGAAGGGCGTTACTTGCCGATCATCATGTTCAGGATCTCCACGTCGGTGGCCTTCATGCCGTCCCTGCCCAGGCGGCCGAAGTTGCGGATGGTATGCTCGTAGTCCTCCTCCACCAGGCCCTCGCCGAAGGGGAACACCCGGCCCCGCTTTGCCATCTCGTAGCCCAGCAGGCCGCTGTTCACCGCGCTGGCGATCTTGGCCGCGCAGGAGGCCTTGGCGCCGTCGCACACGATGCCGCCCACATTGCCCAGGGAATTGACGATGGTCCGCCCGATGACGTCGTAGCCTTCGCCGTAGAGATAGGCCACGCCGCAGGCGGCGGCGGTGCCCGCCGACACCGCGCCGCAATAAGCGGACAGGTTGCCGATGTAGCGCTTCTGATGCAGGGCGATGAGGTTGGTCAGGGTCAGGGCGCGGTAGAGCTTTTCGTCGCTGACGCCCAGCTCTTTTGCGTAGGTCACCACCGGCATGGCGCAGGTGATGCCCTGGTTGCCGCTGCCCGCGTTGATGACCACCGGCAGCGCGCAGCCGTTCATCCGCGCGTCCGACCCGGCGGCGGCGCTGGCCATGGCCCGGGTGCGCACATTGTCGCCCCACACTTCCAGAAGGGTGCGGCCCACGCCCGCGCCCCAATCCTCTTCCAGGCCCACCCGGGCGATCTCGCTGTTGCAGCGGATCTGCTCGTCCAGCAGCGCCTTCACGTCCTCGATCTTCACCGTGTCGGCGAATTCCAGGATGTCCTTCAGGTTCAGCTGGCTCTTGTCGCCGCCGTCCTCGGCGGGGATGTCGTCCGCCTCCAGCAGCACCTGGCCGTTTTTCTCGATGCGGGCGATGTGGTTGTGCTTGGTCTTTACCTCCACCACCGCGGCGTCGGCCCCGGCTTCGGCTTCGATGCGGATGTACAGGTTCTCCACGCCCTCCGCCAGCTCACAGCGGCAGACGCCAGCGGCCGCCAGGCGGCGCACCTCTTCGGCGGCCTCGGGCGGCACGCGGCTGATGACCTCCAGCTCCAGATCGGGGTCGCCGGCCAGCGCGCCCAGCAAAGCGGCTACCTCGATGCCTTTCTGCCCGCCGGCGTTGGGCACGTTCACGCCCTTCACGTTCTTGATGATGTTGCCGCTGCAAAGAGCGACCATTTTTTCAGGCATTGCCCCCAGCACCTGCCGGGCCTTGGCGGCGGCGAAGGCGATGGCGATGGGTTCGGTGCAGCCCATGGCGGGAATAAGCTCTTTGTTCAGGATCTTCAAATAATTTTCATATTGACCGGGTACCATGGTGACGGGCTCCTTTCAACAGCAGGGTGTGTTTGAAACAAAACGGCGCCCGATAATACGAAGGCATTACCGGGCGCCGGGTCAGTGCCGGCCTGGCGGCGCCCGCATCAGGCGGGCAGGGGGGTCAGGCCTGCTTGGAAGCTTCCAGCTTTTCCTTTTTGTCCACCATGGCGACGCGCACGATGGAGATGAACAGCGGGATGACGATGGCGAACAGCGCCAGGTTGCCCAGCAGCACATAGCCTTTCTGCACGATGGCCATCAGGCCCACGCCGGAGATGAACCAGCAGGTGAGCAGGAAGATGAGCGCGATCACGAAGAACTTGGCGCGCTGAGGCACCTTTTCGCTCTTCCACACGACGGACCAGCGGTTGGCCACGTTAAAGGTGAAGGTGGGGGCGGTGGAGACCACCGAGAAGATGACCACGATCCAGTAGACGATGGTCAGCACGGGGCTGAGGTACTGCTGGCAGATCTCCAGGATGGGGGTGCCTTCGTACACTTCCGGCATGAAGGGCAGCACGATGGCGCCGGTGACGACGAAGAGCAGGGTGACCATCACGCCGATGGTGATGCCGGAGCCGATGGCGTCCTTCTTGGTGTGGATCTGATCGGCATAGTTGCTCAGCGAGGAGCCCCAGCTGGAGGTGGTGAAGCAGTAGGAGATGAACATGGAGGTGTGGGCCGCGACGGTGGTGAGGCCCCAGTCAGGGCCGATGCTGAAGTTGCCGATGCGCTCGGCCAGCACGTCGCCCTTGACGGCGATGACCGCGATCAGGATGGCCGCCAGCGAGACAAGCAGGGAGACGGTCATCACGGTGTTGAACTTGCGCAGGAAGGACGCGCCGTAGATGGTGAGCACCGTGAACAGAAGCACGGCGATCACGCTGCCCAAAAACACGGGCACGCCCAGCAGCGAGTTGAACAGCTCGGCGAACAGGGCCACGGTAGCGGCCACGGTGACAAGGCCCATCAGGATGGTGTACACGTCGAAAAAGACGGTGACGATGGTCTTGAGCACCGGGTTTGAGCCGGGTTTGTGCAGGCCATAGAGCGCCATATAATAGGCGTTGTAGTTGGTGGCCTTGAAGGCGCGCACGAAGTCCAGGCCGATGGCGCAGAAGAAGGACATGGCGAAGCAGAAGATGGCCAGCCACACAAAGGCCCAGCCGCCGCCCAGCGTCACAATGTAGGCCGAGGCATACACGCCGGAGGCCATGTTCGCGCCGCAATATGTGCCAAACATCAGCGCGCCGATGCCGAACCAGGCTTTAAAGGTATCCCAACCGCTGCGAGTTTGCTTTTCCAAAACGATTCCCTCCTTACAAAATGTATTTCCACGGGCTCACAGCTTCACGCGGGGGTTGGCGGCGTACTGGATGGCGGCCTGACGGACCCACTCCAGGCGCTCGTCGTCGATGTCGGTGGGAACGGTGCAGTCCGCGCCCAGCATCACGCCCACCTGGCCCGCTTCGTCCAGGTACTTGCAGGCCTCGGCGGTGATCTCCTCGCGGGTGCCGGTGTAGATGGTTTCCGCCTGGGCAAAGCCGCCGCACACGGGCTTGCCGCCAAACAGCTTTTTGCCTTCCGCCAGGCCGACGCCCTCGGCATGCACCGCCCAGTTGAACACGGGCACGTCGTAGTCCTTGAACAGCTCCAGGTTGTTGCTCTTGCCGTGGTAGCCGCAGATGTGCAGCATGTTGAAACGGCTCAGCTCGTTGGCGGCCGCCAGCACCTTCTTGTCGGAGGGGGCGATGTACTTCACATAGAACTCGTCGGGCACATAGTGGGCCTGGTTGTTCACGCTCAGGTAAACGGCCTCGGCGCCGCACTCGGTGAGCAGCATCTTGTTCAGGGCGTTCACGCTGTCGGCAATGATGTCCAGCGCGGCCATCACGGAGTCGGGGTCCTCCTCCAGGAAGCTGTAGAGTTTGGAATGGGCCACTTCGGTGCCAATGTCCATGCCGCTGATGCTGTTGCGCAGGATGAGGCAGGGGCTGAAAGCGGTGATGTAGATGGGCGCGTCGGAACCCTCATAGATGGCCACCACCCGCTTGGTCAGTTCCTTGCTCTTCTCAAAGAAAGCGGAGCCGGGCATGGGGGGCTGGATCTTGCGCAGGTCGGCGGGGGTCTTGACAAACGAGGTGTCCACAGGCATGATCATAAGGGTATCGTTCATGATTTTGATCACGTCCGGGTCGAATTTCGCGCGGGCGGCGCGGTGGCCCTCGATGTTCTTTTCAAAAGCGGCTTCGTTGGTCAGGCCGGTGAGCCACTCCTGCTCGGTGGTGAAGTGGTGGAAGAAGGCCACAGGGACCCGGTCCACCGGTTCGTTGGCGAGGAATTTCTCGAAACGTTCGCGCTTTGTCATGCTGCACACTCCTTTTTTTGTCGATTTTTGTCGGATGCTCCGGCGATGAAGCCTTGTGCGGTTTCGTCGCTTTGCTTATGATTATATTAACACGTTGATAATTTTATGGATAATACATAAAAAAGAAGAGACATGAAAAAAAGCTATGTCCTGCAAGGAGGGGAAAAGGATGAAAATTCAGTCGTTACGGTATTTTGTGACGCTGGTGCAGGCGGGGTCCATCACAAAGGCGGCCCAGCAGCTGTATGTGGCGCAGCCCAGCCTCACCAAATCCCTGAAACTTCTGGAGGAGGAACTTGGCTACCCGCTGGTGGAACGGTCCGCCAGCGGGGTGCACCTGACAAAAAAAGGGTGCAGAGTCTATGCCGAGGCGCAGCAGGTGCTGGACCTCTACGACGGGTGGAAGGCGATGGGCCGGGACGACCAGCCCAAGCTGATCGATATCTATACCTATCTTTCCTTCCCGGATTTCCTGCTTCCGGACATCGTGCTTCGCTACCGCAAGAAATATCCGGAACTGGTCATCAACTTCACCGTGACCGAGCAGCCGGAGCGGTTCATCTCCCGTTCGGGCCACAAGCCGGTGCTGGCGCTGGTGATGTGCCGGGAGGGCGAACACCTGCGCCGCCTGACCGAGATCCAGGGCAACCCGCCCGTGCTTTTGATGAGCGGCGCCTACCGGTGCCTGGTGAACACCCGCCATCCGCTGGCGCAGCGGAAAGAGGTGACCTTTGAGCAGCTGCGGGATTATTACCTGATCCTGCCGGATCTGGATCAGAACGAGCGGGTGCCGGAAATGCCGGAGGGGTTCCTGCATGGGATCCTCTGCCTGAGCCCGGACCAGAAAAAGGTGGAAGTGGAAACGGTGGCCAACGTGATCCCCCTGGTGGAAAAGGACAACGAGAGCTATGCCCTCTCCTTCTGGCCGGCGGCCCTGCGCTATAAAGGCGTTCAGGAAGGGCGGCTGATCGGAGTGCCCATCGTGGACGAATGCGCCCGGGGCCAGTTTATGCTCTTTTATTCCAAGGCCGCCTACGAGACATACCCGGTGGTGCGTCAGCTGGTGGAGGACATCCGCGCGGCGTCCCGGGCCTTTTCGCGGCAGAATACGCCGTCCTTATGGGGTGCGAACACGCCATAACGGCCCGCCATGAGCTTGCGGCCAGGCGGGCCGGCTGCCGATTTCCTCCCTGGCAAAACGGCAGGCAGGGCGCGCCGCAGAATCGACATCCGCAGCGCGCCCGGTTTTTGTGTAAAAACGGCATCATTCCGTGGCAAAAAAGGGGGGTGAATTTGAAAAAGTAAGCACAGCAGACCAGACCCCGGGCGGCGGCGGTCGGAGTTGAACCTGCTTCGCAGGCCCTCTTGCGGTGAGCGGCGCGGCCATCGGCGGGCGCTGCCGCCTCGGCCTTGCCGACCGCTGCGCCAAAAAATCCTCCCTGTATCCGCCACTGGCGGCGGTCGGATTTTTTGCCCGCGCCTTCCGGCGCTCGGGTCCAAATCCC
>DWXV01000076.1 GCA_019119025.1 Candidatus Allofournierella excrementigallinarum | reverse complement strand
GGAAAACGGACGAAATTGCAAGAAGAATCGCCGTGCATTTCGCTGCTTTTTCCATTTTCTTTTTTGTTTCTATGCAAAAAAACTGCTGTGGCTTGATTGCCACAACAGGTTTTTCGACAGTCTGAGGCCCCGGAAGGGAATTCCTTCCGGGGCCTTTTATACTGTTTGTAATTTATTTTGGCATTATACCACAGATCACACCTTCACCAGTTCGTACTCCCGGGTGCCCAGGCCGATCTTCTCGCCGTGCTCCAGGGCGGACTGCCAGTGGGTGACGGGGGCGCTGTCGGTGAAGTGGTCGCCGCAGGCGCAGAAGCCGGGGGCGGCCAGATTGTCCGCCAGCTGGCTGCCGGGCAGCACCGGCATGTTGTTGCAGGCGTCGGCGCAGGCCTGGTCCAGGGCCACCGGGTCGAAGGAGGCGAACATGCCCACATCCGGGATGATGGGCGCGTCGTTCTCCGAATGGCAGTCGCAGTTGGGGGAAACGTCCATCACCAGGTTGATGTGGAAGCTGGGCCGGCCGTCCACCACCGCCTTGGCGTACTCGGCGATGCGGCAGTTCAGCAGCTTGCTGGCCGCGTCGGAGGGGCAGGAGATGGCGTCGAAGTTGCAGCGGCCCAGGCAGCGCCCGCAGCCCACGCACCTGCCCTGGTCGATGGAGGCCCTGTTCGCCCCGTCAAAGGAGATGGCGCCCTGGGCGCAGTCCTTTTCGCAGGCGTGGCACCCGCGGCACAGCCCCTTGTCCACCTGGGGCTTGCCGGAGGAATGCTGTTCCATCTTGCCCGCGCGGCTGCCGCTGCCCATGCCAAGGTTTTTGATGGCGCCGCCGAAGCCGGTGGCCTCGTGCCCCTTGAAGTGGTTGAGGCTGATGACGACGTCCGCGTCCATGATGGCCCGGCCGATCTTGGCCTCTTTGACATACTCGCCGCCCGCCACCGGCACCAGCGCCTCGTCGGTGCCCTTGAGGCCGTCGGCGATGATGACCTGGCAGCCGGTGGAAAAGGGGGTGAACCCGTTCTCATAGGCCGCCTCGATGTGCTCCAGCGCGTGCTTGCGCCGCCCCACATAGAGGGTGTTGCAGTCGGTCAAAAAGGGCCGGCCGCCCTGGGCCTTGATGACGTCCGCCAGGGCCTTGGCGTAGTTGGGCCGCAGGTAGGACAGGTTGCCCGGCTCGCCGAAATGGATTTTGATGGCCACGAATTTGTCCTGCATCTCGATGGTGTCCAGCCCCGCGGCGCGCACCAGCCGCTGCAATTTTTGCAGCAGGTTCAGCCCGGGCTTTGCCCGCAGATCGCTGTAATAAACCTTCGCCTTTTCCATCTTGTTTTACACTCCTTGCACCAAAAATCAGAATCCCAGAAAGGCGGCCGCCAGCACCACCGCGCCCAGGGCGATGCGGTACCAGCCGAACACCTTGAAATCGTGCTTTTGCACAAAGCTGACCAGAAAACGGATGGCCGCCACGCTCACCGCAAAGGCCACCGCGCAGCCCAGCGCCAGCGCCGCAACTTCGCCGCCGGTGAAAGCGCCGCCGTCCGCCACAAATTTCACCAGCTTCAGGCCGCTGGCCCCGGCCATCACCGGGATGGCCAGAAAGAAGGTGAACTCCGCCGCCACCGGGCGGGCAAGCCCCAGCAGCAGGCCGCCCACGATGGTGGCGCCGCTGCGGGAGGTGCCGGGGATCATGGCCAGCACCTGCCAGCAGCCGATGATGAGGGCGTGGCGGAAGGTCAGCTGGTCCATGCGGCGCACCGTGGGCCGGCGGCGGCGGTTCTCGATGAGGATGAAGAACACGCCGTAGAGAATGAGCATGGCCGCAACGGTGATATAATTATAAAGGTGGGCGTCCAACCAGTCGTCCAGCAGCAGGCCCAGCACCATGGCCGGCAGGGTGGCCACCAGAATTTTGAACCACAGCCGCCACACCGCCGGGCGCTGGTACTTGTGGCGCGCATCGGTGGTGAAGGGCCACAGCCGCGGGAAATACAGCACCACCACCGCCAGGATGGCCCCCAGCTGGATGACCACCCGGAACATGCTCATGAATTCTTCCGAATAGGGCAGCGCCAGCAGCTTCTCCGCCAGGATGAGGTGGCCGGTGCTGCTGATGGGCAGCCACTCGGTGACGCCCTCGATGACGCCGTACAAAATGACCTTGAGATATTCCATCGGTTCTCTCCTTTTGCGCTGCGGGGCCGGGGGCCCTTGTCTGTTTTGTATTATACCACAGCGCGCCGGCGAAAGGGTAGCATCGCGCACCAAAAAGCCGGCCGCCGGGCCTGCATGGGCCGGACGGCAAAGCGCCGCGCATAAAATATATAACAGCTGTTTGGCGGCTATTATACCACACTTTGCCCCAAAACAGAACCCGCCGCCCCTTCCCCTTTCTTTTCGGGGCGCAATCAAGTATAATCAGGTATGATCGGGGCAGAGTTCCCTCTGCCGCTGTTTGGGAAGGAGGCGACGGGCCGGTGATGCGTTTCAGGCTGGACAAAAAAGGCGTTGCGGTGGTCTGCCTGTGGGCCCTGGCCCCGGGCGCTGCCGCCGCCCCCTTCATCTTCTGGCAGAGCACCGGCGCGGGCCTCGTGTTCGCCGCCTTCTGGCTGGGGCTGTGCCTCGGCTGGCTGCCCGCCCGCTGCGCCAGCTTCGAGGGCAGCGTCACCCTGGGCGAAGTGCGGCTGAGCTGCGGCCTTCTGTTCAAGACCAGCCGCCGCCTGCCCACCCGCTGGGTCAGCGCCTCGGCCCGGTTCTCCACCCCCCTTCTGCGCCTGTGCCGCTGCTGCGTGCTGGTGCTGGCCACCAGCGGCGCGCTGGTGGTGCTGCCCGGCATCTCCGACGCCGGCGCCGACGGCCTGCTTTCCTACCTGCAAGGAGGCTGACATGGAGGACATCCGCCTCAAAGGGCATTTCCATATCGTATATATTTTAAAAATTATACGTTATGGCCTGATTTTGTGCCTGGTGCCGATGGTACAGGCTCTGCTGAACTTCGACCTGGAAAGCCTCTACCGGGCGCTGCGGCAGGACGCGGCCATCCTCATCGCCATGGCGGCGCTGGGGGCGGTGCTGTGGCGGCGGGTGGGCTTTGCCCTCACCGGCAGGGCGCTGGTGCTGGACATGGGCATCCTGGTGCGCCGCCGGGTCAGCTTCGCCCGCCGGGACATCGCGGTGCTGGAGCAGGACCGGCCCCTGTGGCTGCGCCTTGCGGGGGGCAGCCGGGTGACGGTGTATATGGCGCGGGGCCGCGGGCGGAACAGGGCCACCTTCTATCTGCCCCGGCGGCAGGCGGCGGCCCTGGCGGAAGCGCTGCTGCCGGTGAACTCCGAGGCGGTGCTCTTCGCCCCCACCCGGGCCGAGCGGGTGCGGCTGACCATGCTCAGCGCCAACATCGCCGCCACGGCGGCCCTGGTGCTGGTGAGCCTGCGGCAGACCCGGCGCATCCTGGGCGCGGGGCTGGAGCAGAAGCTGAACGACCTTGCCCTGGGGCAGCTGGCGCAGGTGGAAAAGCTGCTGGAGCTGGTGCTGCCCGCCGGCGCGGCATGGCTGGTCACGCTGGTGTTCGCTTTGTGGGGGGTGGCGCTGTTCGCCTCGCTCTTGTCCACCTCCGGGTTCAAGGTGTGCCGCAGCGGCGGGGTCATCCTGGCCAAGGGCGGCCGCGTGAACCACAGCGAGCGGCGCATCGCCGCCTCCGCCGTCACCGCCTGCGACGTGCGGCTGACCCCCGCGGGGCGGCTGCTGGGCCGCCGGGCGGTGTATCTGAGCGCCGGCAGCTACCGGGGCGGCGACATCCCGGTGCTGGTGTACAAGCGGGGGGCGGAGGCGCTGGTGCAGGCGCTGGTGCCCCAGTTCGCGCCCCCGCCCTACTCGCCGGAAGTGCTGGCCGGGCGCAGCCTGCCGCTGTTTCTCTGGAAGGGCGGCGCGGCCTTCGCCTTTTTCGGCGCGCTGATGGGGGTGAGCCTCTGGAAGATGCCCCGCCTCACGCCGCTGCTGGCGCTGCCGCTGCTGCTCTGCCTGGGGCTGCTGCTGGCGGGGCTGGAGGCCTGGGTCACCGAGGGAGTCTGGCAGACCCCCGGCGGCACGCTGGCCGTTCAATACACCCGGGGCTACACCCGGCACACGGTCTATCTGCTCACGGCGGATCTTTCCCTCACCTGCCGCCAGACCCCCTTTTCGGAGTCGGTGGGCCGGTGCGACCTCATCGCCTGCCTGCCCTGCCGCGCCCGGGTGAAGGCGCGGGCGGTGAAATACGCCCGGGCGGTGCGGCTGAAACTTGTACCCTGAAGAAGGAAGGAAATCAAAACCATGCGTTACGATACTGTTGTGTTCGATCTGGACGGCACCCTGCTGAACACCCTGCAGGACCTGGCGGACGCGGCCAACTACGTCTGCCGCGCCAACGGCTGGCCGGAGCACACCCTGGACGAATACCGCTATTTTGTGGGCAACGGCATCCCGAAGCTGTGCCGGCGCTTCGCGCCCGAAACCGCCCGGGACGAGGCCAGCCAGAAAGAGGTGCTGGCGGCGTTCAGCGCCCGCTACGCCGCCCACAAGGAGGATACCACCGCCCCCTACCCGGGCATCGAAGAAATGCTGGACGCCCTTTCGGCGGCGGGGGTGCGCTGCGGGGTGCTCACCAACAAGGAGCATACCCTGGCCCGGGGGGTGATGGAGCACTACTTCCCCGGCCGGTTCGAATTCGTGCAGGGGGCGGTGCCCGGCGTGCCCACCAAGCCCGACCCCACGGCCCTGCATCATCTGCTGGCGCAGATGGGCGCGGACGAAAGCCGCACCCTCTTCGTGGGGGACAGCGACGTGGACATCCACACCGCCCACAACGCCGGCCTGCCCGGCGCGGGGGTGCTGTGGGGCTTCCGCACAAAGGAGGAACTGACGGCGGCGGGGGCCGAGGCCCTGGCCGCCACCCCTGCCGACCTCGTCCGCTGCATCCTGGGCGGAGCGGAGGGCGTACATACCCCGGACCGGGAGGCGCGGGCCGCGGCCCGCGGGGGTGCAGCGACGCGCGGCCTTTTGCTGGAAAGCCCGGTGGGCCCCCTCTGGCTCACGGCCCAGGGCGGCGCCCTCACCGGGTGCTGGTTCGTGAACGGGCGCTTTGCCCCTGAGCTGCCCGGCCAGCCGCCCCGCAAAACGGGCGACCCGGTGCTGGCCGAGGCCGAACGCTGGCTGAAGGTCTATTTTTCCGGCCGGGACCCCGGCCCCACCCCGCCCCTGGCGGCGGAGGGCACCCCCTTTCAGCGCCAGGTGTGGCGGCGGCTGGCACAGGTGCCCTGGGGCACGGCCACCAGCTACGGCGCACTGGCCGCAGACATCGCGGCGGAAAAGGGCATCCCGAAGATGAGCGCCCGGGCGGTGGGCGGCGCGGTGGGGCGCAACCCCATCTCCCTCTTTTTGCCCTGCCACCGGGTGCTGGGCGCCGGCGGCCGCCTCACCGGCTACGGCGGCGGGCTGGAGAACAAGATCTATCTTTTGAAGCTGGAGGGCATCCCCTTCCGCCCCTGATTTATACGGCGTGAATATTTTATTATTTCTATACTTACAGGAAAAAGCATCGCGCAAGGAGGAAACGCCATGGAATGGACCGACGGCAAGCCCCGCTGCCGCTGGGCGAACCCGAAGAACCCGGCCTACATCGCCTACCACGACGGCGAGTGGGGCGTGCCTTTGCACGACGACCGGGCGCTGTTCGAGCTGCTGATTTTGGAGACCTTTCAGGCGGGGCTTTCCTGGGAGTGCGTGCTGAACAAGCGCCCCGCCTTCCGGCAGGCCTTCGAGGGGTTTTATCCCGAGCGCGTGGCGGCCTTCGGGCCGGCAAAGCGGGAAGAGCTGGCCCAAAACGCCGCCATCATCCGCAACCGGCGCAAGATCGCGGCGGCGGTGAAAAACGCGGCGGTGTTTCTGGACATTCAAAGGGAGTGGGGCAGCTTCGACGCCTGGCTCTGGCACTGGACGCAGGGCGAGCCTCTCATCGAATACGGCCCCGCCTCCTCGCCCCTCTCGGATGAGATCTCCAGGGACCTCAAGCGCCGGGGCATGTCCTTCGTGGGCACCACGGTGGTCTACGCCTACCTGCAGGCGGCGGGGGTCATCAACGCCCACGAGCCGGGGTGTTTTCTTGCGCCGTGAAGGGCCGCGCTCCAATTTTCGTTGACGCGCCCCGCCCCGGTGTGATATAATTAAGCGTAGGCCCCCTTCGGGGACGAAACATCAGAATACTGGAAATGGCACATTGATCCAGCGGGATCAGTGTGCCATTTTTTCATTTTTCGTCCAGCGAAAGGAGACGCTTATGACCCGAATGATCGAGTGCGAAGGGATTTTTTGCAGCGTATACACCTCCTCCGAAACCACGGTGGCTCCGGGCGGGCCGCGCCTGCCCGCCGAAACGGTGATCTATGCCGCATGGCGGTGGCTGGTCCACTGCCGGGTCCTTTTCCGTCCCCTCACCGCCCTGTGCCTCGCCTTCCGGCGGGAGCTGGTGCGGGGCAGTTCCTTCCAGATGGAAGTGAGCCTGCCCGCCCGGGCCGCCCATCTTCCCTCCGATGACCGGCTCCACCTGCTGC
>DWXV01000075.1 GCA_019119025.1 Candidatus Allofournierella excrementigallinarum | reverse complement strand
CCTGCATGGACAACGACGATTTCCGCCGGGGCAGGCCTTCCTGCCACAAGGCCTTCGGCGAGGCGACGGCTCTGCTGGCGGGCGACCTGCTGCTCACCGAGGCCTTTGAAGCCATCGCGGCCGCTCCCGCCGGCGAAACCGCCCGGGTCCGGGCCAGCGCGGCGTTGGCCCACGGCGCCGGCAGCGCGGGGATGGTGCTGGGGCAGGAGCTGGACCTGCGGTATGAGAGCCAGCCGGTGGGGGAGGAGACCCTCCGGCTGGTGCACCGCAACAAGACCGGCGCGCTCATCAACGCGGCTATGCAGATGGGCGCCGCAGCCGCCGAGGGCAGCGAAGAGGACTGCCGCCGGCTGGAACAGTTCGCCTATGACCTGGGGCTCGTGTTCCAGATCGTGGACGACGTGCTGGATGTGACCAGCACCAGCGAGGAACTGGGCAAGCCCGTCGGCAGCGACGCCGAAAACAATAAGACCACCTTTGCCACGCTTTACGGTCCCGAAGGGGCTATGGAGCTGGCGCAAAAGATTAATGCGGAGGCCTGCGGCCGGCTGAGCCGGGCGTATGGGGAACGATCGGAGTTTTTGACCGCACTGGCCGAGAACCTTCTTTGCCGGCGCACCTGAAAGGGAGTATCGCTTTTGGAACTGTTCAGACAAGTTTACGGGTTCAACTATCTTCTGTCGATCTCGCTGACCGGCTGGCTGGTGGCGCAGGTCCTCAAGACCCTGATCAACGGCCTTCTTCTGGGCAAATTCTCGCTGGAGCGGATGTGGGGCTCCGGCGGCATGCCCAGCTCCCATTCCGCCACCGTCTGTTCTCTGGTGGTGGCGGCGGCCCGCCTCTACGGGCCGGATTCAGCCATCTTCGGCCTGGCGTTCATCATGGCCATCATCGTCATGTACGACGCCATGGGCGTGCGGCGGGAGACCGGCGAGCAGGCGAAGATCCTGAACCGGATGCTTACCGACTGGATGGAGGCCGAAAGCGCCAACAGCCCCTTCCTGAGCGACAAGAAACTCAAGGAGATGGTGGGCCACACCCCCTTCGAGGTGCTGGGAGGCGCCGTTGTGGGCGTGGGCGTTGGCTGGCTCATCCCCATCATTTGAAGAAAGGGCGGGTGACATGGGTTACCCTTTGTTGCAGCAGGTCAATGACCCGCAGCAGCTCAAAGCGCTGCCGGCCGACCGCTTGAAGCCGTTGTGCGAAGAAATACGGCAGTTCCTGATCGAAAACGTCTCAAAAACGGGAGGGCATTTGTCTTCCAATCTGGGCACCATCGAGCTCACCGTGGCCCTGCACCGGGCGTTCAGCACCCCGCAGGACAAGTTCGTCTTTGACGTGGGCCACCAGTGCTATACCCACAAGATCCTTACCGGGCGGCGGGAGCAGTTCGATGGGCTTCGGCAGCTGGGGGGCATCTCCGGCTTCCCGAACCCGAGGGAAAGCGTCCACGACGCCTTTGTGGCCGGCCATGGGAACACTGCCATCTCGGCGGCCATCGGCATGGCCCAGGCCAAAAAGATCAGGGGCGAGCCGGGCAAGGTCATCGCCCTGGTGGGCGACGGCGCTTTCACCGGCGGCATGGTGTATGAGGGCATGAACAACATCGACACCCTCAACAACCTGATCGTCATTTTAAATGACAATAAGATGTCCATTTCCAAAAACGTGGGCTCTCTGGCGCGCTATCTCACCCAGCTGCGCACCAACCCCGAATACTCCAAGGCGAAGGCCAGCCTGGAAAGCGTCCTCGGCGCTATCCCAGGCGTGGGTGCGCCGGTGGTGCGGGTGCTGCAGGCCGGCAAGGCGCTGCTGCGCCGGGGCATCTACCACTCCACCATGTTTGAGGAGATGGGCTTTCAGTATCTCGGCCCGGTGGATGGGCATGACGTGCTGCGGCTGAGCGAGCTGTTCACAAACCTGCAGACCCAGTACGCCCCTGTGTTCATCCATGCCATCACTGTAAAGGGGAAAGGCTTTAAACCCGCGGAAGAGAATCCCGGCGAGTTCCATGGCGTTTCCTCCTTTGACCCGGCTCACATCACCGACCCGGACGTGGCGCCGGATGCTTCCTTCTCCACCCAGTTCGGCAACGACCTGGTGGGGCTTGCCAAAACGCGGTCGAACATCTGCGCCATCACCGCGGCCATGAAGTACGGCACCGGGCTCCAGTTCTTCTACCGGCGCTTCCCCGAGCGCTTCTTTGACGTGGGCATGGCGGAACAGCACGCGGTCACTTTCGCGGCGGGGCTGGCCAGCCAGGGCATGCTGCCGGTGGTGGCCATCTATTCCACCTTCCTGCAGCGCTCCTACGACCAGCTCATCCATGATGTGAAGCTGATGAACAACAACGTGGTGCTGGCCATCGACCGGGCGGGGCTTGTTCCCGGCGACGGCGAGACCCATCAGGGCATCTACGACACCGCGTTTTTGAGCCAGATCGGCATCCCGGTGTATGCCCCCTGCAACTATGCGGAGCTGGACCACTGGCTCACCGTTGTGGTGGACAGGCTCAGCGGCCCACGGGCCATCCGCTATCCCCGGGGCGGCCAAAGCCCCACGCTGGAAGCGCTGGGCTGCACCGGCAGCGCTTTTGACTGCTGCCTTTCTGCCCCGGAGGCTTCCGTCGCCCTTGTAAGCTACGGCAGCATGACCGAGGAGGCGCTGGCGGCGGCAAAGCTGCTGCGCGAGCAGGGCGTGAACGCCGACGTGTACAAGCTGGTGCAGCTTTATCCGCTGCCCGAAGGCCTGTGCGAGGCGCTGCTGCGCTATCCCACCGTCCTCTTTGCCGAGGACAGCATTGCGGCCGGCGGCATCGGCGAGCACCTTGCCCGCCGTCTGGCTGCCAAAAACTACCCGGGCCGCTACATCCACAAGGGCATTTCGTCCCGTCAATCACTTCCGCACGCCACGGTGCCTCAGATCCGGAAGGTTCTGGGTCTGGACGGTGCCAGCCTGGCGGCGCTCGTATGCGAGGAGCAACACATTGAAGATCCGTCTTGATCAATATCTTTGCCAAAACGGCCTTGTGCCCAGCCGGGAGCGCGCCAAGGCCCTCATCATGGCCGGCGTCGTGTTTGTGGACCAGCAAAAAGCGGACAAGGCCGGCATGATGATCGCCGAGACCGCCCAGGTGGAGGTGCGCGGCCATGACATCGGCTATGTGAGCCGCGGCGGCCTCAAGCTGGAAAAGGCCATGAAGGCGTTTCCGCTCACCCCCGAAGGAAAGGTGTGCATGGACATCGGCGCCTCCACCGGCGGCTTCACCGACTGCATGCTGCAAAACGGGGCCGTCAAGGTCTACGCGGTGGATGTGGGCTACGGCCAGCTGGCCTGGAAGCTGCGCACCGACGGGCGCGTGGTGAACATGGAGCGCACCAATATCCGCAATGTCACGCCGGATATGCTGGCTGAGCCTGTGGAATTTTTCAGCGTGGACGTCTCTTTCATCTCCCTCAAACACATCTTTCCCGTGGCCCGGGCCGTCACCGCGCCCGGCGCTGCAGGGGTCTGCCTTGTGAAGCCTCAGTTTGAAGCAGGGCGGGAAAAGGTGGGCAAAAAGGGCGTCGTGCGGGAGCCAGAGACCCATCGGGAGGTCATCCTGCAGGCCGCGGAATACGCGGTGCAAAGCGGCTTTTCCGTCAGCGGGCTGGAATATTCGCCCATCAAGGGCCCGGAGGGAAACATCGAATTTCTGATGTTCGTGGAGAAGAGCGGCGAGCCAGCACCGCTGGACCCGGCGCTGGCCGACGCGGTGGTCGCGGCTGCCCACGCCGCGCTGTGACGCAAAAAGGGGAGTGCCGTCCATGACGATCTGCCTGACCGGCTATAACAAACCCGAGGCCGCCAGTGTCCTTCTGCGGGCCGCCCAGCTGCTGCTGGCAGAAGGTGCGCGGGTGGTCCTTGCCGCCGAGGACGGCTTTGCGCCGCCCGGCGGCGCAGTCTGCCTGACCGGCGCGCAGGCGCTGGCACAGGCCGACGCGGTGGTGACAGTGGGCGGCGACGGCACCATGCTCCATGCGGCAAAAGAATGCGCCCGCCACGGGCTGCCCGTGCTGGGCATCAACCTGGGGCGCACCGGTTTTCTGGCCACCTGCGAACTGGACGAGATGGAGCAAAAGCTGCACAGGCTGGCGTCAGGGGAGTTTTCGGTGGAGCACCGGGCGCTTTTGCAGGCGGAATGCACCGGCGCCGGCGGGCCGCTGATCGCCCTCAACGACCTGGTCGTGTACAGCGGGCACCGGCGGCAGACCGTCGATCTGGACATCCTGTGCGACGGCCTGCCGGTGAGCAACTGCCGGGGCGACGGGGTGATCCTTGCCACCCCCACCGGCTCCACGGCCTATTCGCTTTCCGCCGGAGGGCCCATCCTGGACGCCCGCATCCGCGGCCTTGTGGTCACCAGCATCTGTGCCCACAGCCTGCAGCGCCCGGCCATCGTTTTTGCGGCCGACCGGCGCATCACCGTGCGCCCGGGCGCGGACCAGCGCGGCCCCATCCTCATCAGTTCTGATGGCGAGCGGGAGATGACCCTTCCTGCGGGCGGAGAACTGCGGGCAGAGCTTTCCGGAAAGTCTGTAAAGCTGATAACCTTTAATGGCACGGACCAGTTCGACGCCATTGACAAAAAACTTCGCGGCAGGTGATTCAAATGAAAAATGACCGACATGCAAAGATCCTGGAACTGATCGAGCAGTATCCCATCGACCGGCAGGAAGATCTGCTGGAGCACCTGAATGATGCAGGTTTTTCTGTGACGCAGGCCACCGTCTCCCGGGACATCCGGCAGCTTCATCTGGTGAAGGCGGCGGTGGGCGGCGGCAAATACCGCTATGTGTCCAGCGCTTCCGCCAAGGGGGCCCGGCATTCCCAGGGGCGGTTCGAGACCATTTTCCGGGAATCCGTTCTCAAGGCGGACTGGGCGGGGTGCACCGTCATGGTACGCTGCTATCCCGGCATGGCCAGCGCCGCCTGCGAACTGTTCGACTCCATGCAGTGGGACTGCGATGTCATCGGCACCCTTTCGGGCGACGACACCTTCCTGGCGCTGATGCGCACGCCGGAGGCGGCGCAGGCCATTTGCGCTGAACTGCAGCAATACATCACCCGTCACTGACCGGCCCGGCCGCGCAGAACGGAAAAGGGGGCCGAAGGGCTTTGCTGAAAAATCTGAAAATTGAAAACGTTGCGGTCATCGAAAAGGCCGAAGCGGAGTTTTCACCCGGTCTGAATGTTCTGACCGGCGAGACGGGCGCAGGCAAAAGCATCCTGATCGACTCCATCAACGCCATCCTGGGCAACCGCACCAGCCGCGACCTGGTGCGCACCGGAGCGGGCAAGGCCTGCATTTGGGCTACCTTCACCGATCTGCCCGATGCTGTGCGCAACCAGTTGGAACAAGCCGGCTATGAAGCAGGGGACGAGCTGCTGCTTTATCGCGAGATAAGCGCCGAGGGCAAGAGCAACTGCCGGGTCAACGGCATGCCTGCTACCGCGGCCATGCTGCGAGACCTTTCTGCCGGCCTCATCAACATCCACGGCCAGCACGACAACCAGAACCTGACCAACCCCTCCCGTCATCTGGCGCTGCTGGACCTGTATGCGCAGAACGAAAAGGAGTACGTCGAATACCGGCAGGTCTACCGCCGGCTGATCGCCGTCAAGCGGCAGGCGGACGCCCTGCAGATGGACGAAGATGAGAAGCAGCGCCGGCTGGAATTGCTGCGCTTTCAGGTAGACGAGATCGAATCCGCAGCGCTGCAGCCGGAGGAAGAAGAGCAGCTGACGGCCCGCCGGCAGGTGCTCAGCCACGCCCAGACCATTCTGGAGCAGGTGAGCGCCGCCCACAACGCCCTTGCAGGAGGCGATGACTTTGGCGGAGCCGCCGATCTTCTGGGTGACGCGGCCGGCCAGCTGGAAAACGCCGCCCGGCTGGACGACTCGCTGCAAAACGCCTGCGAACGGCTGAACGACCTTTACTATACCGCCCGGGAGCTGGCCACCGACCTGGCCGAACGGTTGGAAAGCTACGGCATGGACCCTGCCGAGCTGGACCGGGTGGAGACCCGGCTGGACGAGATTTACCGCCTCAAGCAGAAATACGGCGGCTCGGTGGAGAAAGTCCTGGAACACGGACAGGCGGCTCGGGAGGAACTGGAAAACATCGAGCAGTCGGACGAGGCCCTGGCCAGGCTGAACGCCGAAAAGCAGGCGCTCTACCGTCAGGCCAAGGAAAAGGCGGAAGCCCTCACCCGGACCCGCCTGGATGCCTTCAGCGACCTGGAAAAGAAGCTGGTGGAGGCCTGCACCTTCCTGAACATGCCCGGCGTGCGTTTTGCTCTGCAGCACAGCCGCGGGCCGCTGGCCGGGGCCGGGCAGGACACGCTGGAATTCTACATCTCCCCGAACCCCGGCGAAGCGCCGAAACCTTTGGCTAAAATCGCCAGCGGCGGCGAACTGAGCCGCATCATGCTGGCGCTCAAAAGCGCCCTTGCGGAAAAGGACGCCATCCACACCGTCATTTATGACGAGATCGACACCGGCGTGTCCGGCTCGGCGGCGGGACGCATCGGCCAGATGCTCAAGCAGACCTCCGCGGGCCGGCAGGTCATCTGCATCACCCACACCGCTCAGATCGCAGCGCTGGCGGACCGGCACCTGCTGATCCAGAAAAACGTGGAAAGCGAGCGCACTTTCACCAAGCTCTATCCGCTGGATGGCGACGGCCGCGTGCGGGAACTGGCCCGCATCATCTCCGGCGACCAGATCACGCCCATCGCCCTGGCCAACGCCCGGGAAATGCTGGGCCTTGACCCTTGACAAAGGGGAAAGGCACGGGTATACTGTACAATATCAAATGCGAAGAAGGGAACCAGTACCCCTTGAAAGCGCGGCACAGAGAAGCCCTGGTTTGGTGCAAAGGGAAGCGTGCGCAGGGGCGAATACATCCCGGAGCAGCAGGCTGAACGGCGCGTTTCGCGCCCGGTAGGCCCCGCCGTGGTGCGCACGTTACAGCGCAAGGGTGTCTGTGTGCACCCGCCGAGGCCGTCTCTCGCGAGGGGGGCGGTGAACAGAGGTGGTACCGCGAAGCTTCGCCCTCTGCCAATTCATTTTGGCAGGGGGCTTTTTTCATGCCCTTTGCCCGTAATCCAAAGGAGGAAACCGAAAACATGACCCTTTACGACGAACTGGCCGCCCGCGGCCTCATTGCCCAGGTGACCGATGAGGAAGAGATCAAGGATCTCATCAACAATGGCAAAGCCACCTTCTACATCGGCTTTGACCCCACGGCGGATTCGCTGCATGTGGGCCACTTCATGGCCCTGATGCTCATGCGCCGGCTGCAGAAGGCAGGCAACCGCCCCATCGCCCTGATCGGCGGCGGCACCGGCATGGTGGGCGACCCCAGCGGCCGCACCGACATGCGCACCATGATGACCGTGGAGACCATTCAGCACAACTGCGAGTGCTTCAAGAAGCAGATGAGCAAGTTCATCGACTTTTCCGAGGGCAAGGCTCTGATGCTGAACAACGCCGACTGGCTGTTGAAGCTGAACTACATCGAGCTGCTGCGCGAGGTGGGCGCCTGCTTCTCGGTGAACAACATGCTTCGGGCCGAATGCTACAAGCAGCGGATGGAGAAGGGGCTGTCCTTCCTGGAGTTCAACTACATGATCATGCAGTCCTACGACTTCTACCACATGTTCCAGACCGTGGGCTGCAACCTGCAGTGCGGCGGCGACGACCAGTGGTCCAACATGCTGGGCGGCACCGAGCTCATCCGCCGCAAGCTGGGCAAAGACGCCTACGCCATGACCATCACCCTGCTACTCACCAGCGAGGGCAAGAAGATGGGCAAGACCCAGAAGGGCGCCGTCTGGCTCGACCCGGAAAAAACTTCTCCCTACGAGTTCTACCAGTACTGGCGCAACGTGGACGACGCCGACGTGCTGAAATGCCTGCGGATGCTCACCGACCTGCCCCTGGAGCAGATCGACGAGATGGACCGCTGGCAGGGCGGCGAGCTGAACAAGGCCAAAGAGATCCTGGCCTTTGAGCTCACCAAGCTGGTCCACAGCGAAGAAGAAGCCCGCAAGGCCCAGGAGACGGCCCGCGGCCTGTTCGGCGGCTCCGCGGACGCGGCCAACATGCCCTCCACCACCCTCACCGCCGGCCAGCTCACCGACGGCAGGATCGGCATCCTCGACATGATGCTGGCCGCAAAGCTGGTGCCCAGCAAGCGGGAGGCCCGTCAGCTCATCCAGCAGGGCGGCGTTCTGCTGGACGGCGAGAAGGTGACCGACCCCACCATGACCGTCAGCGCCGAGGCGCTTGCAGCCGGCGTGGTCATCAAGAAGGGCAAGAAGGTCTACCATAAGGTCCAGCTGTGATGCGATAAAACCAAAAGGTGCACTGTCAGTCTGACAGTGCACCTTTTCTGATTTCAAGCCCGGTCACAGCGCGAATGCCTGCCGCAGCGTGTCCAAAGCCGTGTCCTCGTCCTCGGCGGCCACCAGCAGGGAAATGTCCACAGAGCTGGTGGTGATGAGGTGGATGGGCACCCGGGCCTCCGCCATGATCTCCATCACCCGGGAAGCCACACCGCACAGGTTCGGCATATCCTGCCCAAAGAGGGTCAGCTTGGTGTAGCCGCCGCTGATGAGCGGAGCCGGGCCGCTTTTGCCCGCCGTGACCTGGGGCAGAGTGCGCATCACGATGGACCAGTTGTCGTAAGAGGTGGTGAAGCTCATAGCCGCCACATCGCCCTGAGGCAGGCCCTGGCAGATCATGTCCATATTGACCCCAGCCGCCGCGAAGGGGGAGAGATACCCCGCAGGGCCGCCCTCGCTCTGGCGCACGGCGGGGAAGGCCACCACCATGATGTTCTGTTCGCTGGAAAGCTGGGAGATGCCGTACATATTGCGCTGCCTCCATTTTTATAAATCAAGGAATTGGTTGTCAATGTTGTTCCGCAGGACCGATTCTATGTAGCTGCGGCTGAAATCCGGGAAGTTTTCCCGCACACCGTGGCTCGCCGCCAGCTCGTCGGTGTAGTCCTTATAGAGATAAATGCGTATCTGGGAATAGTTCCGGCCGTAATGGTTCACCGTGGGATGCAGCGTCGGGTCCTTCAGGACCGTCTCACTGCTTCCATCCGGCCGGGTGGTCTTTTCCAGGGTAAAGCTCAGCACCGCGCCGATCATCGTGTCCGCCGTGGACTGGGCGTTCAGGAAATTGCCCAGGGAATACGCCACGAACACCTGGCGGCCATCCGCCGCGGTGAGCCACTGCGCGCCCTGCACAACATGGGGATGGGTGCCAATGATCACGCCCGCGCCCCAGTCTGCCATCTGCTGGGCCAGCGCCCGCTGGGCGTCGGTGGCTTTGTGGCTGCCCTCCACGCCCCAGTGTACGCCCACCACCACAAAGTCCGCCTGCTGGCGGGCAAGTTCGATCTGGCGCTGCATCACGTCGGTCTGGCTGGTGTAGATGAGGTTCGCTTCCGCTCCGGAGGGAGTGGGGATGCCGTTGGTGAACTCGGTATAGGACAGGTAGGCGATGCGGATGCCGCCCGTCTCCCGGATCACGATGTTGTCGTAGTCCTCTTCGCCCGCGTACAGCCCGCAGGTGACGGCGTCCTCCGGCAGGCCCGACCAGAACCGTCTGGTGGCGGCGATGCCCTCGGCGCCTTTGTCGTAGGTGTGGTTGTTCGCCAGGCTGAACACCCGGAACCCTGTGTCATACAATTCGCGCCCCATATCGCCCGGCGTGGAAAAGCAGGGATAGCTGCTGGGCTCCAGTTCATCGTTCACCAGCGTTTCCTGGTTGATCCAGTTCACATCGAAGCCGGCGTAAAAATCCCGCACCGCATCGTAGCAGAAGGAAAAGTCATATCCCTCTTTGCCCTCTGCCTGGGCCCTGCGGGCCGCCTGGTTGTAGATGCCGGTATGGATGAGGTTATCGCCTGTGGCGGAAAAACGCACCGTGGAAACAGTCGGCGTCGGCTCCGGCGTGGGGGAAGGGGAGGGTGCAGGCGTGGGGTCAGGCTGCGCCTGGGAGGCCGCATCCCGCACCGAATCAACCGCGCTGCCCAGCAGCGGAACGACCATCAGCAGCGCCAGAACGGAAAGCGCCAGAACGAGCAGTCGTTTTTTCATTGTGCCTTCCTCACAGAAGTTCCTTCATCAGGTCTTTCATGGTGTAAAGCCCAGGGCCTTTATCCGCAAGGAACACCGCGGCATTCACCGCGCCGTTGGCAAACACACGGCGGGAACCGGCGCTGTGGCTCAGGGTGATGACCTCGTCCGGCCCGCAAAACAAAATCTCATGCTCACCCACGATGCTGCCGCCCCGCACCGAGTGCAGGCCGATCTCCCGGGGGGAACGCTTCTGCCGCACACTGTGGCGGTCGTAGACATACTCGTAGGGCTCGCTGGCCACCTTGTTGATCTCGTCCGCCAGCAGCAGCGCGGTACCGCTGGGGGCGTCCAGCTTGTTGTGGTGGTGCTTTTCGATGATCTCGATATCGTAGCCCAGCCCCAGGGCCGTGGCGGCTTGCTGGGCCAGCTGGGCCAGCAGGTTGATGCCCATGGACATGTTGGCGCTCTTGAACACGGCACAGCGGGCGCTGGCCTCGGCCAGCAGCTTCTCGGTGTCTTCGTCCAGGCCGGTGGTGCAGATGACGCAGGGCAGGGCGTTCTTTGCGCAGAAGCGCAGGGCGTTCCTGGTGGCTGCAGGGCTGGAAAAATCGATCAGCACGTCAGCCTCCACGTTCAGTTCCTCCAGGCTCGCCGCAACGGGGATGGCGCCGCTCTGTGGGGTGACGTCCACGCCGCCCACCACGCGGCAGTCCTCACGTTGTTCGATCAGCTCGCACAGGACCTTGCCCATGCGGCCGTTGATGCCCTGAATGATAATGCGGGTCATGGTATCTTTCTCCTGTTCTTTTTACAAAAGGCCCGCGCAAAAAACGCGCAGGCCTTCGGGTGTTCCTTTTAAAGCAGGCCGGCGTTCTGCAGCTCCCGACGCACCTGTTCGGCGTGGTCATCGCTCAGGGGCACCAGCGGCAGGCGGCAGGGCCCGGCCGGAAGGCCCATCATGCCCAGGGCAGCCTTCACGGGGATGGGGTTCACCTCACAGAACATGGCCTTGCAAAGGCCCATCAGCTGCAGCTGCAGGTCCAGGCTTTCCTTTGTCTTGCCCTCGAACCAAAGCTGGCACATACGATGCATCGGTTCCGGCGCCACGTTGGAGACCACCGAGATGACGCCCTTTCCGCCCAGAGCCAGAATGGGCACCACCTGATCGTCGTTGCCGGAATAGAGGGGCAGTTCATCGCCGCACAGCGCGGCGGTCATGGCGATCTGGCTGATATTTCCACTGGCTTCCTTGATGCCGCAGATCAGCGGATTCTTGGCCAGTTCCCTCGCAGTGGCAGGCTCGATGTTCACGCCGGTGCGGGAGGGAACATTGTAGAGGATGGCCGGCAGGCCGGCGGCGTCCACGATGGTGTTGAAGCTGGCCACAAGGCCCCGCTGGGTGGTTTTGTTATAATAAGGAGTCACCAGCAGCAGCGCATCCGCGCCCCGAGCCTTGGCCTCCTTGGACATCTCTACCGCATGCTCCGTGTAGTTGGAGCCGGTGCCCGCAATGACGGGAACGCGCCCGGCAGCGGTCTCCACCGCCACACGGATGCACTCCAGATGCTCGTCATCCTTCAGGGTGGCGGACTCGCCGGTGGTGCCGCAGATCACGATGGCGTCGGTGCCGCCTTTGATCTGGAACTCGACCAGATCAGCCAGGCCTTTATAGTCCACGCTGCCGTCCGGCAGCATGGGGGTGATGATGGCCACAGCGGCCCCGGTGAAAATCGGCGTTTTCATTGCGTTCAGCTCCTTTGTCAGTCAAAATAGCCCTTGGCGGCAAGCAGTTCCGCCAGCAGCACGCCGCCGCCCGCAGCGCCCCGCAGGGTGTTGTGGGACAGGCAGACGAATTTGTAGTCATACTGGGTGTCCGGGCGCAGGCGGCCAATGGAAACAGCCATGCCGTTCTCCAGGTTGCGGTCCAGCTTGGTCTGCGGCCGGTCGTCCTCTTCAAAGTAATGCAGGAAGCGCTTGGGGGCGCTGGGCAGCGCCAGGCGCTGTGCTTCGCCCTCAAAGCTTGCCCAGCGGCCCAGAATCTCTTCCTTGGTGGGCTTTTTGTCAAAGCTCATGAACACGGCGGCCATGTGCCCGTCGGTCACGGGGATGCGCAGGCACTGGGCGGTGATGGAAGGGGAGGCAGCCGGCACGATGGCGCCGTTCTCCACCTTGCCCCACAGTTTCAGCGGCTCCTGTTCGCTCTTTTCCTCTTCGCCGCCGATGTAGGGGATGCAGTTATCCACCATCTCCGGCCAGGTGGCAAAGGTCTTGCCTGCGCCGGAAATCGCCTGATAGGTGCACACCAGCACTTTGGAAAGGCCGAATTCGTCTTTCAGCGGGTGCAGGGCGGGCACATAGCTCTGCAGGGAGCAGTTGGACTTCACCGCCACAAACCCCTTTTTGGTGCCCAGGCGCGCGCGCTGGGCTGCAATGACGTCCAGGTGCTCGGGGTTGATCTCCGGCACCACCATAGGCACGTCGGGAGTGAAGCGGTGGGCGCTGTTGTTGGAGACCACCGGGCATTCCGCCTTGGCGTAGCTCTCTTCCAGCGCGCGGATCTCCTCTTTCTTCATATCCACCGCGCAGAACACGAAATCGACTTTGGAGGCCACTTCCTCCACATGGGAGGCGTCCAGCACCACCATGTTTTTGACCTGCTCCGGCATGGGGGCAGGCATGGCCCAGCGGCTGCCAACGGCCTCTTGGTAGGTCTTGCCCGCCGAACGGGGGGAGGCCGCCACAACAGCCAGATGGAACCAGGGATGCTGCGCCAGCAGAGACACGAAACGCTGGCCGACCATGCCGGTGGCGCCCACAACGCCCACTTGATACTGTTTCATTGTTCACTCGTTCCTTTCCGCAAAGGCCTCTTGTGTCCGCCGGTGCCGGGCGTATAAAAAAAACCGGCTTGAAAACCGGCAATGCATGCAATATAATAAATTAGATTGCATAGCGTGCACAGCGCACCAACGCCTTAAAACATGTCTTTACTATAGCATTGCCGTGAAGCAATGTCAATTATCAAGGAAGGCAATACTCCATGCTGAAAAAAGATTTTTGGTTCGACCTGCCCCATGAACTGATCGCCCAGGAACCCGCCGATCCGCGGGACTCCGCCCGCCTGCTGTGCGTGAAGCGCGGCAGCGATGAGATCTGCCATCAGGTGTTTCACGATCTGCCTGACCTATTAAATGCCGGTGACCTTCTTGTTGTGAACGATTCCAAGGTTCTGCCCGCCCGTTTGGTGGGCGAAAAGGCCGGGACCGGCGCGGTGAGCGAGATCCTGCTTCTGCGGCAGGCGAAGGGCGATGTCTGGGAGTGCCTGGCAAAACCCGGTAAGCGCCTGAAGGCCGGCGCCGAGGTCATCTTTGGCGATGGCAGCCTGCGGGCGGTCATTCGGGAAACGATGGAAGACGGCAACAAGCTGGTGGAGTTTTTCTACGACACCCAGACACTCTATGAAAAGCTGGACGAGTTCGGCAAAATGCCCCTGCCGCCCTACATCACCCGCCAACTGGAGGACCAGAGCCAGTACCAGACTGTCTACGCCAAGGAGCTGGGCAGTGCCGCTGCTCCCACCGCCGGCCTGCACTTCACGCCGGAACTGATGGACCGCCTGCGCCAGAAAGGCGTGGATTTTGCCAAAGTGACTCTGCACGTAGGCCTTGGCACCTTCCGCCCGGTGAAGGAGGACGACATCGCCGACCACCAGATGCACTCCGAGTGGTACTGCGTCAGCGAAGAGGCCGCCCGCAAGATCAACGAGACCAGGGCCCGGGGCGGCCGGGTGATCTGCGTGGGCACCACCAGCTGCCGCACGCTGGAATCTGTGGCGGCCAAATACGGAGAGATCCGCGCCTGCAGCGGCGACACCGATATTTTTCTGTATCCCGGCTGCGAGTTCCGCTGCATGGACGGCCTCATCACCAACTTTCATCTTCCTGAAAGCACGCTCATCATGCTGGTCAGCGCCTTTTACGGCTATGAGCGCACCATGGCCGCCTACAATGAGGCTGTGGCCAAGAAATACCGTTTTTTCAGCTTTGGCGACGCCATGCTTATCCTGTAAAAGAAAGGGACTTTACACATGTCTTACCGCTTGATCAAAACCGAGCATGCCGCCCGCCGCGGGCAGTTTGAGACGGTGCACGGCACGGTGCAGACGCCGGCTTTTATGAACGTAGCCACCGCCGCCGCCATCAAGGGCGGCTTGTCCGCCTTTGACCTGAAAGACATCGGCTGCCAGGTGATGCTGTGCAACACCTATCACCTGCACCTGCGCCCGGGGGACAAACTGGTGGCCGAGCTGGGCGGCCTGCACAAGTTCACCCGCTGGGACGGCCCCATCCTCACCGACAGCGGCGGGTTTCAGGTGTTCAGCTTGGCCAAGCTGCGCAACATCACCGAAGAGGGCGTGACCTTTCACTCCCATCTGGACGGCCACAAAATATTCATGGGTCCCGAGGAGAGCATGCAGATCCAGGCAAATCTCGGTTCCACCATCGCCATGGCCTTTGACGAGTGCGTGGAGAACCCTGCCCAGTACGACTATGCAAAAGCCAGCTGCCAGCGCACCGTGCGCTGGCTGGCCCGCTGCAAAGCGGAGATGGCCCGGCTGAAAAATGAAGGGCTCGCCACAAACCCGCATCAGCTGCTGTTCGGAATCAACCAAGGCTGCACCTTTGACGATTTGCGTGTGGAGCACATGAAAACCATTGCGGACATGGACCTGGATGGCTACGCCATCGGCGGCCTGGCAGTGGGGGAGCCCGCGGAGGAGATGTACCGCATCATCACCGCCGTGGAGCCCTTTGCGCCCAAAGACAAGATACGCTACCTGATGGGCGTGGGCACGCCCGGCAACATCATCGAGGGCGTGTGGCGCGGCGTGGACCTGTTCGACTGCGTCATGCCCAGCCGCAACGCCCGCCACGGCCATCTTAACACCTGGAGCGGCATCATCAATATCAAGAACCTCAAGTACGAAAAGGACGAGCGCCCCATCGACCCGGAGTGCGATTGCCCCGTCTGCCGCAATTTCAGCCGCGCCTATCTGCGGCACCTGTTCAAGGCCGACGAGATGCTTGGCATGCGCCTTGCCGTGATGCACAACCTCTATTTCTATAACCATCTCATGGAGCGCATCCGGGCTGAACTGGACGCCGGCACCTATGGAGCGTTCCATGACCGGTATGTCAGTCTGCTGGATACCCGCATTTAACGCCGGTTTCACTTGCAAAATGCGTGCATATCCGTTATAATTGGTTTCAATACGATCCCGGATTTCGAGAGGAGTTAAACAAAACGATGAACATTCAGTTTCTGAGCAGCACGATGGACCCCACCACCATGAGCAACGTCAGTATGATCGCAATGCTGGTCATCATGTTCGCGGTGATGTACTTTTTGCTGTACCGTCCCCAGAAGAAGCAGCAGAAGAAGGACGCCGAGATGCGCAATTCGCTGGAGATCGGCGACGAGGTGACCACCATCGGCGGCATCGTGGGCCGCGTGATCGCCCTGAAAGAGGACACCTTCGTGCTGGAGACCGGCAGCGACCGCACCAAGATCCGTTTCCGCCGCGCCGCCGTGCAGGCCGTGACCAAGCTGGATATGGAGACTCCCGCCCAGAAGTGATCGCTTCGGACTAAAACAACACCTCCCTGCATACTGTTTAGTGTGCAGGGAGGTGCTTTTTTATGCCGAAACAGCAAAAAACGAGCCGCAAAGCCGGGCAGAGTGCCGGCAAGGAGCCTTTGAAGAAAATTTTGGCCGCAGGCGTCACCGGAACGGCCGTTACATTTCTCGTTCTGCTCTTGTGCAGCTGGCTCTACACCAGGACCCAGCTGCCCGCCTGGTCTGCCGTTCCCATGGCCACCTGCGCCGTGTGCCTGGGCTGTTTTGTCTGTGGGATGATGCTGGCGCGCAGCTTCAAAAAAAACGGCCTGTTCTGCGGGCTGTGCACCGGAACGGCCTTTTTCCTTCTCTATCTGGCCGCCGCACTGCTGAACGGGCAGTTCGGCTTTACCGCCATGGCTGGCATCAAACTGGTGTGCTACATCCTGGCGGGCTGCTTTGGCGGCTACCTGGGCATCCTGCTGGCTGAGCGAAAGCGCGCCCGCCGCCCGGCCTGACAAAAACGCTCCGCATCAATGCGGAGCGTTTTTCATAGATGGCGGCCAAGCCGCATATCATGTTCTATCATCCATCGTTCAAAAAGAGGTACAAGCTATGTGGACGTATCGACCAGCAGATAATCCTCCCATGCCGCAGGAAAAGGGATCACGGGGTTTCATGCCTTATCCAACGGCTCAGCCGAAGCCTTCCGCAGCGCCTCTCCAGCCCCAGAGCGGCTCTGCACAGCATCGTCAGCCCACGTTTGAGCCGGAACAGCGCGCCGGTGCGGAGCGGGACCGCAGACGGCCTGAAATCATGTTCCAAACAGCCTATGAGACGTCTGCTGTGCCAGCCTCGCATAAAGCGCGCATCGTCGCCCAGCCAAGACCCTCCCGGACACTGCGCACCGCCTGCGTGATGGGCTGTCTCTATCTGGCCGGCCTTGGGGCGGGTTCGCTGTGCAGCCGGGTGCTGAGCGAACCGCTGCTGACCTACGCCCGCTATTTTGCCTCCATCGACCTGGGCCTGCGGACCACGGGAAACGCCGCGATGGTGTTCAGCGTGGGCTTCCTGTCGCTGTTTTGCCAGTTGTCTCTGGTGCTTATCGCCGGCTTCTGTGTCCTCGGCATCGGTCTCATTCCCATCACCATGGTGCTCAAAGGCGCCGGAGCGGGCGTTTTCACCGCACTTTTGTATCAACAGTTGGGCGCGGCAAAAGGCCTTGTGCTGCAAGCGCTGGTCTTTTGGCTTCCGGAAACACTTGGCAGCCTGTTCGTAATCCTGTTAAGCGCTTCCGCCTTACATGTTTCCTGCGGCCTTCTGCGCTGCTGCCTGGGGCAGGGAGGCGGCGGACTTGGCGCCGCCTCCCGCCGCCTGGTCCACCGCTATCTGACCATCTGCTTTGCTTCCATGCTGGTATGCGGTCTTTCAGTTCTGCTGACGCTGGTCTTCGGCGGCCTCCTCTGATCCCAGAAAAGGCTTTTCTGGCTCCATCTCCGTATAAGAGATCTTGGACAGGGGAGTGGACTTGGCTGCCTTGCGCAGTTTTTCCGTGTTGATGTGGGTGTAGATCTCGGTGGTGGACACATGCGCGTGTCCCAGAATTTCTTTCAGTTCCAGCATATCCACGTTTCCATGGCGGTACATCAGCGTTGCCGCGGTATGGCGCAGCTTGTGGGGCGAATAGCCTTTGCCGGAAAGCCCGGCAGACTGCAAGCAGCGGTCCACGATCTGCTGCACACGCCGCGCGCTCAGCCGCCGGCCGGTCTTTTTGGACACAAACAGCGCCTGCGGCTCCTGCAGGTTTCCAAGGGCCGCGCGGGCCGCGCGGTAGTGCTTCAGCGCATCCAGGCAGGCGGCGTTGAGGTAGACCAGCCGTTCTTTATTGCCTTTGCCCACAATGCGGACCGTATCTTCCTGGAAATCCTTCAAATCAATGGCCACCAGTTCGCTCAGACGCATGCCGCAGTTCAAAAACAAGGTCAGGATGCAGAAGTCCCGCTCATAAAAGTCGCTTTGTATATTTTTTAACAAGTCGATGCTTTCTTCCAGCGAGAGGTACTTGGGCAGGGCCTTTTTGAGGCTGGGAACGGAGATGTCCTTTGCGGGGTCCTCTGAAAGGCGATTGGATTTCACGGTCATAAAACGATAGAAGCTTTTGATGCTGGTGAGTTTTCGGGCCCGGGCCGCCGGCTCGTTCTGACGTTCGTTCTTCAAAAAATACAGATATTCATAGATTTCCGATTGAGTCACGCTGCCAATGGCGGCGGTGTCGATGCCTCGGATATCGATATCGTCAAATTCGCAGTTCGCAGGCACAGCGCCGCGCTCGCGCAAGAGAAACTTGAAGAACAGACGAAGGTCGATGTAGTAGGCGTTGACCGTGCGGGGCGAGCGGTTGAGAATGGCGCCCAGGTAATTCAAAAAGTCGCGCACGTCCCGTGGAATGTCCTCATAAGGCGCGTGGCGCTCCGGGTGCATGGTGTCGATGTAGGTGCTCATAAGCTGATTTTCGGTGGATGCCCCCGATTTGCCCTCCCCTTAATTTCGCTAAATTTTTATTTAGCGAAATTGCATCCAGTGAAATCAGTATACCTTCCCCGGCAGAATTTGTCAAGGCCGGGCCGTCAGGCACTCATTTGCGGGCGGCGGATGTGCCGTTCCGGCAGTTTTCATATTTATAAGAAAGAGCACCGGCCCCACAGGTCTCTCTGTGCGGCGGATGCTCTTGCTGATCTTATTTGATGGCCTGGATGGCGTCACGCAGGTAGCTCACGCCCACCAGTTCAATGTCGGAAAACTCTTTCGGGTCCAGCTGTTTGAGGCTGTGGCGCGGAACGATGGCTTTGGTGAAGCCGATGCGCTGGGCTTCCCGCAGGCGCAGCTCCAAAAAGGTCACGCTGCGCACTTCCCCACCGAGGCCCACTTCCCCGATGGCCACCGTTTTATCGTCGATGGGCTTGTCCAGCATGGACGAGACCATCGCAAGGCAGACAGCCAGGTCGCAGGCCGTTTCGTCCAGTTCCAGGCCGCCCACGATGTTCAGATAAACGTCCAGGCTGCCGAAGAAATAACCCGCGCGCTTCTCCAGAACCGCCACCAGCAGATTGGCACGGTTGAAGTCGAAACCGCTGGCGGTGCGCCGCGGCACGTTGAAGCTGCTCTTGGTCACAAGCGCCTGCACTTCGCTCAAAATAGGCCGCGTGCCCTCCATGGTGCAGGCCACGCAGTTGCCGCTTGTGCCCAGAGGGCGGCCTTCCAGCAGCACCTGCGATGGATTCTCGATCTCGGTCAGGCCGTGGCCGGTCATGTCGAACATGCCTATCTCATTGGTGGATCCATACCGGTTTTTGGCTGCCCGCAGCACCCGGTACGGCAGGGTCTTGTCCCCTTCAAAATAGAGCACTGTGTCCACGATGTGCTCCATCACCTTGGGGCCTGCGATGGCGCCGTCCTTGTTCACGTGGCCCACGATGAATGTGGGTATCTCGCAGTTTTTGGCCACCGTCAGAAGGCGCGCAGAGCACTCCTTCACCTGGGACACACTGCCGGCGGAGCTGGACACATCGTTGCAGTGCATGGTCTGAATGGAGTCGATGACAACGAGGTCTGGCTTCGTCTGCTCAATAAGGCCGCAGATTTCGTCGATGTCGGTTTCGGCGGCAAGGTGGATGTTCTGCTGAGGCACCTGCAATCGGTCCGCCCGCAGCTTGATCTGGCGCACCGATTCCTCACCGGTGATGTAGAGCACCTGACAACGGCCGCTGATGGCCCCGCAGAGCTGCAGAAGCAGCGTGGATTTGCCCGCGCCGGGCTCGCCGCCCAGCAGCACCACACTGCCCAGCACCACGCCGCCGCCCAGCACCCGGTCCAGTTCGGAGATGCCGGTGACGATGCGGCTTTTCTCCTCGGTGGTGCTCACTTCCGACAGACGCCGCGCCGTGATGCCCGTAACGCCGGAAGGCCGTGCAGAGGCGCTGCGGGCCGCTGCTTTGGGTTCCGGAACCACCACGTCCTCCACCATCGTGTTCCAGGCGCCGCAGCTGGGGCAGCGCCCCATCCAGCGGGGGCTGCTCTCGCCGCAGTTGGAGCACACAAAAATCGTTTTCAGCTTGTTATCCTTCAAAACCCTAAACCGCCTTCACAATCAGTATCCGAACACGCCCTCAAGGGATTCGTCGTTGTCGATCCAGTCCTGCACCAGCACCATTCGGTATTCGTTCCGGGTGTCCCGGATGTACACCTTTTCAATGCCCGCATTGATGATCATGCGTTTGCACATGGAGCAGCTGCTGGCATCCTTGACATAGCCGCCGGTGGACATGTCGATGCCCACCAGATACAGAGAACTGCCCAGCATCTTGTCCCGGGAGGCGCTGATGATGGCGTTGGCTTCGGCGTGGACGCTGCGGCACAGCTCGTACCTCTCGCCGCGGGGGATCTTCAGCTTCTCGCGGATGCAGACTTTCATGTCATCGCAGTTTTTGCGGCCGCGGGGCGCGCCCACATATCCGGTGGAGATGACCTCGTCGTTTTTCACGATCACCGCGCCATAGTGCCTGCGCATGCAGGTCCCGCGCTGGGAAACGCTCTCGGCCAGATCCAGGTAATAGTTTATTTTGTCCCGACGTTCCATTGATACGCTTCTCCCCTTTCAAAAAAAGGTTCTTGCATAAGATTCAGTATAACACAGAAGCCTTGCCCCGACAACAAAAAGCGCCGCAAACGCGAAACGCGTTTGCGGCGAAGCTGTGCCACCCCACTACTTTAGATGCAGCAGCATCCACCCCGGCAGATCCGCTTGCCTCCAAGGTTTACAAGTGCATTTGCTCCTCACAGGTGTTCTATTTGCGAAAAAATTTTCGCAATAACTCTATGAACTTTTTCCAAACCCAAAACACCTTTTTCTTTGCCCCAGACAGATCGTCCTTCTCGGCAGAAAACCCTTCTGGCAGTGCATCGACTTTCAGTGCGAATTGTTCCTGCTCTCGTTTCAGCATCGCCGCTTTGTGGTCCGCATAGGTATAGCCGGAGATCGCAGTAAACGCATAGTTTGCCGTGGCTCGTTCTGCCTGAAGATGGTATCCTCCGGTAAATATCCGTGTTCCGTCTGGCAGTGGGTAATAGTTGTTGTGCATCAGCCGCATGGTGTCGCTGCCATCCCAAAACTCCAGCCGCCAGGAGTCCTCCTTCCCCCAGATCGTAAGACCGTTGCTGCTGGCGGAGGTCCTTATCTTCTCGTTGACATACATCCGCCGGAGCAGTACCGGGGTGAATCGCATCCGCCGGAAGAGCTTCTCATAAAGGGGATAGTTGTAAAAATCTTTTGCCCCAAGGCGAACATAGGCTTTCACGGCACAGAGGGGACATTGGGAGATATTGGACAGGTACTTTTCCGAGTAGCCAAGTTCCTCATCCGGGATATGCTGTGCTTTGGGACAAGACTTGTCATGGAACGGTCCGCCCCGTTTGGAGTAGAGATACTTTACCGCCTCATCACTCATAATGCGTTGGCGATAAGGCGAGTACGGCGTCTTGTGTTCCGAAGCATCGGCAACTGGCTGCGGCGGTGGGGAAGGCGATTTCCCTTGCAGTTCCAAAAGAAGCCCTGTGTAGTCTTTCCTCTCCCGGATAACGCCCTTGGTCTTTCTACCCATATGCTTCACCTATGATGCCCGTCTGTCGGGGAAAATGAAGTTGCCAGGGTCCATTATAGCAGAGTTTTTTCCAAAAAGCTGCCGCATGACCCAAAAATCTCAGAAGCCTCTCTACCCGTAACGGTAATGCTTCGGGAAAACCATCCCGTTCACCGTCCGGTATGCTTTCCTCGTTTGCTCTTTGCAAATGAGCATTCGCGGCGATCTGTCCTGTCAGTTCAGCCTTGGACCAGCCAAATTGCCGGACAGCCCGGAGATACCAACTGCGGCCCTCCATATCCAGGTCAGCCTCCAGGATAACAATATTCTGGGTCCAGCCGACTTCCATGGCTTGTTTGAAAACCTCCGGGTGACCTTCATATATCCGGTAAAAATCCCTCATCCGGCGCAGATTGCGGGGGGAGAATCCGGTCCGGTCAGGGTAGTTTGCGGTGATATACTCCGCCGCCATCACAGCAGCCCCTTTCTCCGGCTTGCCGCTTACCAGCCGACCCAGCTCCAGGTACAGCTCTATCTGGGAGAAATCGGCGGCAAGGACCCTGTCGGTCTCGTCATAAAGGCTGCTGTAATCAATATTTTTTCGAATATTCATCCGGTTTCTCCCTTCTGGGTCTATGGCCCTGTTTTTCGCCATAAGGCAAAGGAAAAGACGGCAGTTTTGGCTGCCGCCCTTTGCTTCAACTTATCGGTTATTGTTCAATTCTATGTGCGGCCTTACCTCTGCACCGCAGGCAGATCAGCGTTCGATGTTTCTGGAAATCTTCCGGGTAAGCGTATCCTTTTGGCTCTTATTTCCGTTGTCCCTTCTTGTGCAGCAGTACTCCGCCGCCGATTCCCACAGCGAAGCAGAACAGGATGAGAGCAAGATATCGAAGGATCGGCCCTGGGTCCCCGGCAAGCAAGCTGACCATACCCCGGTAGGCAGCGTCCCCGCCGCCATATAGAAGCAGAAACATCCCCGATTGCCCAAAGCCTGTAAAAACATCCATCCAGCCCAAGGCAGTCATAACAACCCCCAGGCAAAAGGTGACAGTGAGGATCACCGGGATCGGCCACTTTGTAAGACGGAATAACAGCTGGGTCAGCAAGCAGAACAGGCCGCCCAGCAAAAAGGCGTGCAGATATGTCATAGCGGTATCCTCCTATCGGAAAGACATGAGCAAGGCAGCCCCGAACGCCGCCGGAAGTCCCACGCCGAAAATCAGGAAAGCAGCCGACAGACCCTTTCGGGATGCCCGGGGAAGGGTATCCCCTTCTTTCAGTGCGGCAGCGATAAACTCAATGATAGCGGCGGAAAAGCCGGTAAAAGGCAGCATTGCCCCAAAGCCGCCGAGGCCTTCCAGCTTTTGATACTGCCCCAGAATGGTGGCCGCCCCGCTGAGTGCAGCCATAATCGCCAGCATCAGGGTGATAGACAGCCCGAATTCCACCCCTGCAGATAACAGAAGTTCAAAAACCAGCTGTGCCGCCACACACAACGCTCCGCCAATCAGAAAAGACCAAAGATAGTCCACCGGTTTTCCTCGCATAAATGACACTCCTTCTGAAAAGGGCAGGGAGGAGGGGCTGGAGAACCCCTCCTCCCTGCCGCAGCAATCGTTGCGTTAAGGCTCAGACCCGCAGGCCCGCTTTGTAGCCGCTATGGATAGCATCGTAGATCTTGCCCACCTTGGAGCAGTCACCAACGACGGTGACCTGTTTTCCCATGGCCTTCAGCTCTTCTGCCAGGCTGCGGCAGGGAGCAAGACCGATGGCCACCAGCACATGATCTGCCGGGATTGTCTTGCGTCCATGGCCTTCCACTACAACGCCTTGGTCGTTGATCTCCACCACGCGGGAGGAGGTCATGACCTGGACGCCGTTTTCTTTCAGCATCTCGGGATAGACCATCTGATCGGAGGCGCTGCAATCCTTCATGATCTTCGGCAGCATCTCCACCATGGTAACATGGTTTTCTTTGGAGAAGCTCAGCTGGACCGCAGTCTCGGTACCGATAAGGCCGCCGCCCACTACCACGATGTTGCCTGAGATGCCGGCGCAGTCCTTTGCCAGGGCGTCCACCGCCAGCCGGACATTAGCCCGGTCGCCGCCGGGAACCGGCAGACGGACACCAGCGGCGCCGGTGGCGATGATCACGGCATCAAAGCCCTCCAGATCAGCGGCAGTCGCCTCTTTTTCCACAACCTTGATGTCCCGTTTTTCCACCTGGACGGTGAGATACTTCAGGGCGTTGCGGATGTCTGCCTTAAACTCCGGAGCGGACGCTTCGTGAAGGAACCCGCCCAGCTTCCGCTTTTCAAACAGGGTGACCTGATGTCCCCGGTCAAAGGCCACAGCGGCAGCCTTCATTCCGGCAGGGCCGCCGCCTACTACTGCCACTTTTTTGGGGGTAGCGGTGGGACGAATGGCCAAGGCGTCCTCGAATCCCAGAGTGGGGTTCATGGTGCAGTTGATGGATCTGCCCAGATGGTTGCCCCGGTCCAAACAGCCCTCGTTGCAGCGGATGCACGGGGAGATGTCCTCCGGGTGGCCCTCCAAGGCCTTTTTTGCCCAATAGGGGTCGGCCAGCAGGGGGCGTCCCATGCTGATAAAGTCCCCTTTCCCTTCTGCCAGGATCTCCTCGGCGTACTCCGGCAGAGTAATAGAACCGGTGGCGAAAACCGGGATGGAGACCTCTTTTTTGATGGCCTCTGCAGCCCAGACATTGTGGCCCTGGGAAAGCTGCATGGGGGTCACCTGGTGGATCATCTGGTGATGGTCGCCGCCGCTGACATCAATGGCAGCGCAGCCCAGCTCCTCCAGTCGCTTGGCGTAATAGATGGTGTCCTCAATCGTCATGCCGCCCGGCTCATAGTCGGTGCCGCTGAGACGGACGATCAGGGGGAAGTCCTCCCCCACATACTCCTTGCAGCGGGTAAAGATCTGCTCCAGAAAACGGAAACGGTTTTCCCGGCTGCCACCGTACCAATCGGTGCGCTGGTTGGTAAAGGGGGAAAGGAAGTTGGTGATGAGGTAGCCGTGGGCGCCATGAATCTCCACCACCTCAAAGCCGGCGTCCTTGGCCCGTTTTGCGGCCTTTCCGAACGCCTCGACAATGTCATGGATCTCGGCGATGGTCAGCTCTTCCGGGATGGCGGCCTGACCGTAGCGCTGGTACATCAGCGGCCAGGGATTGGGGGAAGCGGACTTCATGGGGGGGCCAAGGAACCGCTGGCGTCCGCAGTGCTCGATCTGGATGCAGGGGACCGACCCGGCATTCTTGATGCTGTCAGCCAGCCATCCCAGGCCAACGATGTATTCATCGTCACAGATGCCCAGCTGGTTGGAGGCGGACTTGCTGTACAGCCTGTCCACATAGGCGTACTCCACGATGATCATGCCTACCTCGCCCATGGCCAGGTCCTCATAGTAGCGGACCAGGCGTTCCGAAACCGAGCCATCCATGTGGCTCAGACCAGAGGTTTGCGGGGCTTTGCAAATGCGGTTTTTGATCTCTACATTGCCGATCCTGCCAGGGGTGAAAAGATGGGGGAATTGCTTGCTCATGCCGGTCGCTCTCCTTTACTACTTTGGGAATAATAGTTTCCCTTTTTTGACAGGATACCAGAAAAATGGGAAAAAGGCCGATATTATCTGATATATTTTTGACAATTATTTTGGTGTTATATAATACTATTTTTCTTTGGAAAACGGTATAATATGACATTTTTTATCCGGCCAAACCAGCAGCTGTTTCTTGCCCTTCCATTGGCTATCAGGTATAATTAAAAAAAGCGTAAAAACCCGAAGCCAAAGGAGTATTGTCATGATCCAGCGTCAAGAACCCCCGGCATCCGCCAGCTATCTGTTCAACGCCGATATGGCCCCTTACCGTGAACTGTTCCTCCGCCGCTGTCCTCCGCCGATGCTAATGCCCCGGGGAAATCGGGTATGCAAAAAGGGTGTGACAAAGGGGTGGATGTATTACCTGTCCCAGGGGCTTTTGAAGGTCTACTCCAGCAATTCCTATGGGTATGACCGGGTCATCGCCTTTTTGAAGGATGACAACATCTTCGGACTGGACTGTTTTGACCCGGACCAGCCCTCCGTCGTCACCATCGAATGTGTGACCGATAGCTGGGTGATGCCCCTGCAAAGCGAGATGCTCACCGGCATCATGCGGGAAAGCCCCGACTTTGCCTGTGATTTGGTGGCCTATTACGCCAAGGTGATGCGCCAGCTTTGTTTCGATACCGAGAACCAGAGCATCAACGATGCCAAGGTGCGGCTTGTAAATTTCCTATACCTGTATGCGGAGTCCAGCGGCGACGACCGCATTGCCATGAGCCAGCAGAATCTGGCGGCAGCGGCGAATTGCTCCCGCTCCAGCATCGCCCGCATCTGCACCCAACTGAAGGAGGCAGGACTCATCCGGGTCCATGGCCGGGGGTTGACGGTTTTAGACAGGGAACGACTCAAGGCGTTTTGCCGATTATAGTCCCTATTGCGTCCTATCGTTATTACAAAAAGCGGGAGGTTATTATAGAAAACCGTTTCCTTCTGCAATACATCTTGCCACATAGTATTGTGTTGTTAAAAAGTTCAAAGAGAAGCACAGGACTTTATTTTCCCAGTCCTGTGCTTTTCTTCAGCCTGTTTTGCTTTATTTATACCATGTCCTGCTTGATCTGCACCCCGCCCCGCAGACAGACGATGATCTTTTCCCTGGATACCACCTTCACCGTATCTACCAACTGGCGGATCATACTCTCATCCCACTCGGAGATTTCCGCCGAAGCATTTTCCATCACCGAAACCGCATTTTTGAGTTGCGTAAAGGCAGCGGCGTTTTTTCCTCTCTGCTCTTGAATGAAAGCTCTTTTTTCTTTGAGCGCGGTCGTTTCATCCAACAGAGCTTTCAACTGATCTTGATATTCTCGTCTATCTTTTTTCGGGGAAGATGCTGCTCTTTTGCAGGCCCCTGTCTGCTCCAAAAAGGGCACAGGCCCAAAAGCTGCCTAAAACGGGGAACTTGCAGGGTTCAAATCCTGCCGGTTGGTCAGAACATCCGTTTGGCATCTATCGTTGGACTTGTTAATTTTCGGCCCCTAAAAAGTCCACAAACACTTGATGCCATGCGGGTTTATCCGCATGGCATCAAGTGTTTGGGTTAGATGGAGGTGCCGACCGGATTTGAACCGGTGAATGAAGGTTTTGCAGACCTTTGCCTTACCACTTGGCCACGGCACCAGATGAGAACCGAGGAGAAAGCCGGTTCTGTTTTTTGGAGCGGCTTACGAGGCTCGAACTCGCTACCTCCACCTTGGCAAGGTGGCGCTCTACCAGATGAGCTAAAGCCGCATAAAATGGTGCCTCCGATCGGAATCGAACCAATGACACGGGG
>DWXV01000074.1 GCA_019119025.1 Candidatus Allofournierella excrementigallinarum | reverse complement strand
TCGTCCATGCCAACAAGGCCCGGCTCGGACAGATCGGGTTTTTCCTGCTTTGATTTAGAAAAAGGACAAAAGAAATAAATCGGTGGAAATGATCCTGAAATCTGTTAAAATCTATTTTGAAGACGATTTTTGCCAAAGGGGGGCCGTCATGTCCTGGGGGGAAAAGTTTTTCAAAAGAAATCGTGATTATAAACCACTCTACAGGTATTTAAAGAAACTTGTGGGGACCGAAGAAACGAAACGTCTGTTTTTCCGGGCCGGGGAAGAACTGGATGCTCTAATGAAGCGCTTCCCCGATATTCCAAAAGGAGAGCGCAATCACAGCGACAATTATATTTTTCCGCGAGTTGCCATTTACCGTGTTTTGAAAAGGAAGTTTGGTGATGAAGCGATAAAAATGATAGACGATGTGGTGGATGTCCAAGGCGGAAAAATGGGGAGTTTTTTAAGGATGTTCACCTCATTGCCCTTTGCGGAAAAGTTGTTTTTGAGAATATTCGTTGTGGTGGCAGAAAATATGTTCGGAGAGCAAAATGGATTTGCACTAAAAATGCATGTGTCATCCCCGGATACGGTAAAGTTTGATATCCTTGACTGCACATATTGCAGATACTGCAAAAAATGCGGGTGTCCCGAGCTGATACATACTTTTTGTGATTCGGACGAATATTGCTTTGGGAATTTGTCAAAAATAACTTTTATAAGGACACAAACTCTTGAACACGGAGAAAAATGTGACTTCACACTCGCTGCAAAGCACAGCGGAGCACGAAAAATATGAACCTCAGCCGGTGATGCGGCCGCGCCGCAAAAACATCTTTTTCGGCAGGCCATGCCAACAGAAACCGTGTAAACAGACCGTTTGCACGGTTTTTTTCTGTTGTGAAAAAGAGGCGTGTGAAAATTTTTGGCATTTTTTTTTGCAAGGACAGATCAACCTGCGATGGCAGCGCACTCTTTTGAAGCGGGGGGCCGCGCATAATGCCGGCGGCTTCTTTTTTGCCGTTACAAATCAAATGTGCGTCGTGCTTTTCATGTGTGCCCTGATATGGGAAGCGGCGGCGCAGAGGAACACCCGCACCGCCCTCTGCCCCGGCGGGGCAGCGGGCGGAATGACCGTGGGGTGGCCGGTACAGCAGAAACTGCGCCGCAGAGCCAAAGATAAAAGCCTCCCACAGATGCGGGAGGCTTTGGAGCCAGTCATTTCACGCCGAGCAGGTACGCTGCCGCCGCGCCCACAAGGATGGGGAGCAGAAGGAAGAAAACCTGAGCGAGCCCGCTTCGCTTTTCTTTGCCGCGGAACGCTCTGCCGGGATCAGATAATACAGCTGGATCTGCACCGGCGGGACGGCGCGCTCCAGGTATTTGTACTGGTAGTGTTTCCCGGAAACCTCATAGGCATAGGTGGCGTGATACTGCGAGGTGGTTTTCTCATCGGGCGTGACGCCGTCGTCCCAGTATTTGATCCGCTTGGCCGTCACCACATGGCCCAAGGCCATCGCCTTCTCCACCCGCCTGCTATGGGGCGGATGAGCATGGGACCACCGCACCTCCAGGATAAAGAGGATCACAGCAACGGCGATGCCGGCTACTGCGCCAGGCTGGAGCACGGACGTTCCGAACTCTTTCATCAGTGCGATCACTTCAGCCATAGGATCTCCGCCCCCTGCTCTGCACAGCCTGTATGAAAATCATATCTCAACGGCGGCGGGGAGACAAGGTGTTTGATTGGCCGTACCAGAGTTTCTTTAAGAGGATAACTTTCTGGAAATAGCTGCGGTTGGGTGCGGCCGGGAGCGGCCTGAACGGATCGAAAGCCGTCAATGACCGCAAGGCGCGGCGCCGTCGTGCTTTTGAACTCTTTTCGGCATCCAGGCCTTGGGGCAAAAGGCTGCCAAAAAAGTTGACAAGTCAACATTATGAGGCTATACTGTAAAAGTTGCATTTTCAATTTCTTTGGAACGGGAGGGGAGGATCCTCATGGTAGAGCGGTTTGAACGGTTTTCGGTGGCCATCGCGGAGATCAACCGCTGCTGGCACAAGCTGGCGGGGGAGGAGATGAAGGCCTACGGCCTGAAGGGAGCCCACGCCACCTATCTGGTCATCATCGGGCGGTACCCGGAGGGGATCACGGTGCCGGAACTGTGCGAACAGTGCGCGAAGGACAAGTCCGACGCCTCCCGCATGCTGGCCATTCTGGAAGAGAAGGGCCTGGTGCGCAAGGAGGGCCCCCACAAGAGCGGCTACGGCGGCACCATCCACCTCACCGAGGCGGGCCGGCAGGCGGCGGAGCACGTGCGCCGGCGGGCGGGCCGGGCGGTGGAGGTCGCCGGCAGGGACCTGACCGACGCCCAGCGGGAAACCTTTTACGGCGCGCTGGACTCCATCATCGGCAACCTCCGGGTGCTCACCAAAGAAGGCATCCCTGAATAAACAAGCAAAGAGAGGAATCGGATATGAAAGTGAAAAAGATATTGCTCACCCTGCTGGCGGCGCTGGCCGCGCTGGTGGTGCTGGCGGCGGCGGGCGTCTGGGCCATGTGGCACAACGAGCTGGGGACCCTGCTCAGCATTGAGATGCTGCGGGAGAGCAACGGCGAACACCAGGACGGCGCGGTGTACGCCATGCAGGTGAAAGGCGGCTTTTACCTGGATGAATTTGTGGAGCAGGGCGGCGTGAAGAGCGACGATGAACTCATCGCTTTCGTCACCGGCAACATCACCCGGGGCCTTCTGAACATCGGCATCAGCGCCCCGGAGATCGGCTGCTCCTCCTTCACCGCGGCCACAAAGGAGGGCGACGCCCTCTTTGCCCGCAACTATGACCTGTCCAAGACCAACACCATGCTGGTGTTCACCGAGGGCGGCGAGGGCCGGCACGCCACCATCTCCACGGTGGACCTGAAATTCCTGGGCATCGACGTGGACCGGGGCCTGGAGAGCCTGATGGACCGCATCACCTGCCTGGCCGCCCCCTATGCCCCGCTGGACGGCGTGAACGACGCGGGCGTGAGCTGCGGCATCTACATGACCTACCAGGGCGGCGAGGCCACGGTGGCCACCGACCAGAACACCGGCAAGCCGGACTTCACGTCCACCACCCTGCTGCGCCTGATCCTGGACTATGCCGACAGCGTGGAGGAAGCAGTGGAGATCGCCTCCTCCTATGACCTGCACGACTCGGCCCAGACCTCCTACCACTACATGGTGGCGGACTCCACCGGCCGCAGCGCCGTGCTGGAGTGGACGGCGGGCACCGACGCCACCGACAACGACGGAGCCGCCCGCACCCTGAAGGTCGTTTACAACGACGATGACAGCCACATCGGCCCCCGGGAGGCGGCCAGCGACTGGCAGGTGGTGACCAACTTCGTGCTCCAGCCGGGCTATTACGACGGCTGCCCCGAAGAGGACAAGAAGGGCGCTGACCGCTACGACCGTCTCTATGAAGAGCTGGGCAAGACAAATGGCGTGGTGGCCGACGAAGCCGCCGCCATGAGCATCCTGGCCTCGGTGGGCCGCCGCGGCTGGGACAACGACGACAAAAACAGCCTGACGGTGCACAGCGCCGTTTACAACCTGACGGACAAGAGCCTGCTGTGGGTGAGCAATGAGAACTACGGCGACGAAAGCGCCACCTTCACCTTCTCGCTGGCCCAATGAAAAAGGAGACAAAGGAATGAACGAACGCTACGAAGCCCTGTTCACCCCCTGGAAGATCGGCAATGTGGAGATAAAAAACCGCATCGTCCTGTGCCCCATGGGCGGCACCTCCCTCTTTGGCTGGATGGAGCCCAACCACTTTGACAAGGAGGCCGCCAACTTCTTTCTGGAGAGGGCGAAGAACAACGTGGGCCTCATCATCCCCGGCATCGCCCCCATCCGGGACACCCTGGGCGGGCGCTGGCTCTACCAGAACAAGAAGATGTTCCGCCAGCTGAAGGACTTCATGGAGGACATCCACGCCACCGGCGCGAAGCTGTTCGTGCAGCTCACCGCGGGCATGGGCCGCGCCTGGGGCATCTCCGACGAGGTGCTGCCCCTCCACAAAAACCCGGTGCTGAAGGCGCTGGCAAAGCCCATCCTGGACACCGACTATCAGCTGGCCAGCCCCAGCCCGCTGCCCTCCCGCTGGGCCGAGGGGGTCACCTGCCCCGAGATGACCCTGGCCCAGATCGAGGAAATTATTGAGGCCTTTGCCAAAACGGCGGCCCTTTGCAAGGAGGCCGGGGTGGACGGCGTGGAGGTGCACGCGGTGCACGAGGGCTATCTGCTGGACCAGTTCGCCCTGAAGTATACCAACCACCGCACCGACAACTACGGCGGCAGCTTTGAAAACCGCTACCGCTTTGCCGTGGACATCGTCAAGGCCATCAAGGGCGTCTGCGGCGAAGATTACCCCGTCTCCATCCGTTACAGCGCCGTCTCCAAGGTGAAGGACTTCTGCTACGGCGCGATGCCCGGCGAGGAGTACGAGGAGATAGGCCGCGACCTGGAGGAAGGCCGTCTGGCCGCAAAGTACCTGCAGGACGCGGGCTACGACATGCTGGACGCGGACAACGGCACCTACGACTCCTGGTACTGGTCTCACCCGCCCATGTACATGCCGCTGAACTGCAACCTGGAGGACGTGGCCGCCATCCGCGAGGCGGTGGACATCCCGGTGGTCTGCGCCGGACGCATGGAGCCGGAGGACGCCGCCCGGGCCATCGAGGCGGGCCGCATCGACGCCATGGGCGTGGCCCGGCAGTTTCTGGCGGACGGCGCGTGGGTCACAAAGCTGCTGGAGGGCCGGCTGGAAGAGGTGCGCCCCTGCATCTGCTGCCACAACGGCTGCTTCAACCTTTCCCACTTCAAGGGCCACGCCAACGCCCAGTCCCTGCCGGACACACGGGGCATGGCCCGCTGCGCGCTGGACCCCCGCACCATGCAGTCCCGCAAATACCGCATCCAGCCCGCCGCCCGCCCCAGGAAGATCGCGGTCATCGGCGGCGGCATCGGCGGCATGGAGACCGCGCTGGTCTGCGCCAAGCGGGGCCACAGCGTCACCCTCTATGAAAAGAGCGGCCAGCTGGGCGGCGTGTTCAACGCCGCCGCCGCCCCTGCCTTCAAGGAGAAGGACCGCCGGCTGCTGGCCTGGTACGCCCGGGAGGTGGCCAACTGCCCCGGCCTGACCGTGTGCATGAACACCGAGGTGAAGGACATCGCCTCCCTGAACGCCGACGAGGTGGTGGTGGCCACCGGCTCGGCGCCGGTGCAGCTGCCGGTGCCCGGCGCGGACAAGGCGGTGGAGGCGGTGGACTACCTGCTGGGCCGCAGACCCGTGGGCCAGAAGGTGGTCATCGTGGGCGGCGGCCTCACCGGCTGCGAGATCGCCTATGACCTCTGCCTCCAGGGCAAAGAGCCGGTCATCGTGGAGATGAAGGACGACCTCATCGCCGTGGCCGGCGTGTGCCTTGCCAACGCCAGCTACCTGCGGGACTTCTTGCGCACCAACCAGGTGCCGGTGCATCTGGAGAGCACCGTGGCCGAAATTCGGGAAAACGGCGTGACCATCGCCGGCAAAAACGGCGAAACGCAGAACATCCCGGCGGACTCCGTCATCCTGTCGGCGGGCTACCGCCCCGCGCCGCTGGCGGCCAAAGGCCGGCACGTGCACATCGTGGGCGACGCGGCCAAGGTGGGCAACCTGCGCACCGTCATCTGGCGCGCCTGGGACGTGGCCATGAAGCTGTGAGGGAGGAAACGAAATGAAACTGACACAGGAACAGCAGGCCCTTTTGAACGGCGAAAAGGGCCAGACCATGGCCAAGGTGATGAAGACTCTGGTCATGTACGGCGAAATTTTCGGGGCCGAGAAGATGGTGCCGGTCACCAGCCGCTACAACCATCTGGTCACCTCCTTCGGCCTCAAGGCCCTGGGCCCGGTCTACGACCTGATGGACCAGCTCATCGCCGCGGGGGCGGTGTCCGGCCAGAAGTTCTCGGCGGACCCCCGGCCCCTGGACCCCAAGGTGCCCGCGAACTTTTTGCAGAACCTGGTCTTTAAGAAGTTTATGTACAGCAAGCAGGGCTTCTACGAGGGCCAGCTGAAGGCCCTGGGCCTGAAGGACGAGGACGCCTTCAGCTGCGCCTGCTACCTGGACGAACAGGGCAACCGCCCCCAGCAGGGCGAGGTGCTCAGCTGGGCCGAAAGCTCGGCGGTGGTCTACGCAAACTCCGTGCTGGGCGCGCGGTGCAACCGCAACTCCGGTATCATGGACCTGATGGGCTCCATCGCCGGCTTCGTGCCTTATTTCGGCCTGCTCACCGACGAGGGCCGCAGGGCCTCCTGGGTGGTGAAGGTCCAGACCACCGAAAAGCCCGAGGCCCAGCTGCTGGGCTCCGCCATTGGCATGAAGGTGATGGAGGACGTGCCCTACGTGGTGGGGCTGGACCGTTGGCTGGGCAACGAGCTGAACGATTCCGCCTGCGCCTATCTGAAGGACTTCGGCGCGGCCACCGCCTCCAACGGCGCGGTGGGCCTTTACCACATCGACGGCCTCACCCCCGAGGCAAAGCAGCAGGGAAAGGACCTCATCCTTCCCGGCGCGAAGGAGTACGTCATCGACGACGCCGAACTGCGCCGGGTGAAGGAGAGCTACCCCCTGGTGTGGAAAAACCCCGGCGCAAAGCCAAAGCTCTGCTTCGTGGGCTGCCCCCACCTGAGTTTGCAGCAGCTGAAGGGCTGGACGGACGCGCTGGAAGAGGGCCTCAAGGCGGCGGGGCGCAAAAAGCTGGCGGTGCCCACCGTGTTCACCACCGCCCCCGGCGTGAAAAAGGCCTTTGAGGCCACGGGGCACGCCGCCCGCTTTGCGGCCACCGGGGCCATCCTCTCCTGCATCTGCCCGCTGATGTACATGAACAACCCCCTGTGCGGGCCCATGCCGGTGATCACCTGCTCCAACAAGCTGCGCACCTACACCACCGCCCGCTACTACACCGAGGCGGAGATCCTGGACATCATCACGAAAGGAGCGGCAGGCAAATGAAAGAATTCCACGGACGCGTGGTGGCTCCCGGCTGCGTGAGCGCACCCGCCCTCGTCTCCCACGGGGGGCTGAACACCCTGGCCTCCTTCCAGAAGGCCCTGCAGTTCGGCGACAAGGCCGCCACCTGCGGCGACCAGAACAACCCCGACCTCTACGGCAAGCCCATGGCGGGCAAGGCCCTGTGCCTGCCCCAGACCATCGGCTCCACCACCGGCGGGCTGGTGCTCTACTGCGCCTGCTCCATGGACCGCCAGCCGGCCTGTTTGCTGTTCTCCAACCCCATCGACTCGCTGGCCGCCGCCGGCTCGGTGCTGGCCGCCGTCTGGCTGGACGATGTTCAGATGCCGGTCATCGACTGCCTGGGCGAGGAGTTTCTGAACTTCGTGCAGGACGGCATGACCATCACCGTGAAGGAAGACGGCACGGTGCAGGTGGGCGGCCCCGCTTCCTGAGGGCGGAAAACCGTTATTTTGCCGGGAAGCGGCGCCCAAAATTTGGCAAACTGCCGAAATCCGCCGCCCCCGGCCCGGCGGGTCCGGGCCTCTCTTGACAAGCAACCCCCGGCAGGGTATAGTGGACCTTGCAGCACAACGCATTCACATGAAAGGAGGCGGGCAGAATGACCGAAAAGCGTTCCAGCAAACACGGGATGAAAAGCCGGGAAAGACTGTCCGCGCCTTTGCTCTGCCCTGCGTGACGGGCAGGCTCTTGTGGGATGCATTCAACGCCTCCGGCCGATTTGTGCCGGAGGCGTTTTTGTTTGAAGGGAGGGAACGGTTTGAAACAAAGAAAACGGGCGCTCGTCTGGCGCTTTTTGCGGCCGTATCTGTGGCTCTTCGCCCTCACGCTGGCGTTTTCCATGGGCAACACGGTGTTCTCTTCGCTCACGCCCCAGGTGGTGCGGGTGGCGGTGGACTCCATCCTGGGCGGGGAGCCGCTGCCCAAGATCGTGACGGCCCTGGCGCCCCCGGCGCTGCTGGCCGCCGGGCCCATGACCCAGCTGCTGGCGGCGGCGGGCTTTCTGCTGGCGGTGGCGGTGCTGGCGGGCCTTTGCACCTACGGCAGCCGCATGGGCGCGGCAAACGCCTCCGAGAACTTTGTCAAGTCCTTGCGGGACGAACTGTACCGCCACATCCAGCGGCTGCCCTACGCCTGGCATGTGCGCCACAGCACCGGCGAGATCATCCAGCGCTGCACCTCCGACGTGGAGGTGGTGCGCAACTTCGTCACCAACCAGCTGCTGGAGGTGTTCCGGGTCGTCTTTCTGGTGGGCTTCTCGCTGGCGGTGATGCTGTCGATGAACGGCAAAATGACCCTCATTGCGGCGGGCTTTCTGCCGGTCATCCTGCTCTACTCGGTTCTTTTCTATTCAAAGATCGCCAAGCGCTTTCTGACGGCGGACGAGGCCGAGGGCGAACTGTCCGCCGCGGTGCAGGAGAACCTGGCGGGCGTGCGGGTGGTGCGCGCCTTCGGCCGGGAGGCTTTTGAGGTGGAGCGCTTTGACAAAAAGAACGAGCGGTTCGCCTCGCTGTGGATCCGCCTGGGGCGGCTGCTCAGCGCCTACTGGGGCGTGGGCGACTTCATCACCGGCCTGCAGATCCTCACCGTCATCTCGGTGGGCGTGGTGCAGACGGTGGGCGGGGCCGTCACCCTGGGCGAGTTCCTGGCCTTCGTGTCCTACAACCAGTCGCTGGTCTGGCCGGTGCGCGGGCTGGGGCGCATCCTCTCGGAGATGAGCAAGGCGGGCGTGTCCATCGAGCGGCTGGCCTACATCCTGGATTCTGAGCCGGAGCAGGAGCCGGCAAACGCCCAGACCCCGCCCATGGACAGGGACATCGTGTTCGAGCACGTCTCCTTCGCCTACGGCGGGCAGCCGGTGCTGCGGGACGTGACCTTCACCATCCCCGCCGGCAGGACCTTTGCGGTGCTGGGGGCCACGGGCAGCGGCAAATCCACCATGATGCACCTGCTGGACCGGCTCTACGACCTTCCGCCGGGGTGCGGGCGCATCACCGTGGGCGGGGTGGACATTCAGGACATCAGCCTTCCTTATCTGCGGCGAAACATCGGCATCGTGCTGCAGGAGCCCTTCCTCTTCTCCCGCACCATCCGGGAGAACATCGCCGCGGTGCGCCCCGGCGCCTCCATGGAAGAGGTGCGCCGCCACGCCGGCACGGCCCACGTGGACGAGGCCATCCTGGACTTTGCCGACGGCTACGACACCGTGGTGGGCGAGCGGGGCGTGACCCTCTCGGGCGGGCAGAAGCAGCGGGTGGCCATTGCGCGCACCCTGATGCAGGACGCGCCCATCCTCATCTTCGACGACTCCCTCTCCGCCGTGGACGCCGAGACCGACGCCCAAATACGCGCCTCGCTCCATCAGGCCAAGGGCGCGGCCACGGTCATCCTCATCTCCCACCGCATCACCACCCTCATGCAGGCGGACCTCATCCTGGTGCTGCAGGAGGGAAGGGTGGCGGAACTGGGCAGCCACGAGGAACTGATGGCGAAAAACGGCCTTTACCGCGAAGTTTATGACCTGCAGATGACCGGGGAGGACCGGGACCTGCTGTTTTCGGAGGAAGGAGGGGAGAGCCATGGGGTTTGACGAGCAGGAATACACAAAGTCTTTCGACATCCGCTCCTGGGAAAAGCTGCTGCCCTTTCTGCGGCCCTACCGCGGCCTGGTGGCCGTGGTGCTGGCGCTGAACGTCTTTTGCGCCGTCATCGACATCGCCCTGCCGCTGTTCCAGCGGTACGCCATCGACGAATTCATCGAAACGGGGGATGTGTCCGGCCTGCCGGGCTTCGCCCTTTTCTACGGCTGCGTCATCGGCCTGCAGGCGCTGGCGGTCATCCTGTTCACCCGGCGGTCGATGCGCATCGAGATGCAGCTGGGCCGCGACATGAAGCGCGCCTGCTTCGTGCACCTGCAGACCCTCTCCCTTTCCTATTATAATGTCACTCCCGTGGGCTATCTGCTTTCCCGCATCATGAGCGACACCAACCGCATCGCCGCCATCATCGCCTGGAACATGGTGGACGTTCTGTGGGCCGTGTTATACGTGCTGGGCGTGTTTGCCATCATGTTCGCGCTGGACCCCGGCCTCGCGGCGGCGGTCATCCTCATCGTGCCGGTGATGGCGCTGCTCACCGCCTGGTTCCAGGACCGCATCCTGCGCTGGAACCGCCGGGTGCGCAAGATGAACTCCCGCATCACCAGCGCCTACAACGAGGGCATCATGGGCGCGCGCACCTCCAAGACCCTGGTCATCGAGGAACAGAACAGCCGCGAGTTTGAGGCGGTGACCCAGGACATGCGTCTGTCGTCGGTGCGGGCGGCGCGGCTCTCGGCGGTCTACATCCCGCTGGTGATGTTTTTCAGCTCGCTGACCACGGCCATCGTGCTGGCCCGGGGCGGCGCGCTGGCGCTGGAGCACTTGATGCTCATCGGAACGCTGTCGGCCTTCACCTCCTACGCGGTGGGCATCTTCGAGCCCATCCAGCAGATCGCCCGCAACATCGCGGACATCCTGGCCCTGCAGGCGAACATCGAGCGGGTGATGGGCCTGCTGGAGCAGCAGCCCCTCATCACCGACACGCCCGAAGTCATCGAACGATACGGCACCGTCTTTGCGCCCCGGCGGGAGAACTGGGAGCCCATCCGGGGCGACATCGAATTCCGGGACGTCTCCTTCCGCTACCCGGACGGCAGCGAGGACGTGCTGTCCCACTTCAATTTGAAGATACCCGCCGGCTCCACCATCGCCATCGTGGGCGAGACGGGCGCGGGCAAAAGCACCCTGGTCAACCTTGCCTGCCGCTTTTTCGAGCCCACCTCCGGCCAGGTGCTCATCGACGGAAAGGACTACCGTGAGAGAAGCCAGCTCTGGCTGCACAGCAGCATCGGCTATGTGCTGCAAAGCCCGCATCTGTTCTCCGGCACGGTGATGGAGAACATCCGCTACGGCCGGCTAAACGCCACGGACGAGGAGGTCATCGCGGCGGCGAAGGCCGTCTCGGCGGACCAGGTGGCCATGAAGCTGGAAAAGGGCTATGCCAGCGACGTGGGCGAAGGGGGCGACCGCCTTTCCACCGGCGAAAAACAGCTCATCTCCTTCGCCCGGGCCGTTCTGGCGGACCCGCGCATCTTCGTGCTGGACGAGGCCACCAGCTCCATCGACACCAAGACCGAACGCCTCATCCAGGAGGCGACGGAGCTTCTGCTCAAGGGCCGCACCTCCTTCCTCATCGCTCACCGGCTGTCCACCATCCGCAGCGCCGACCTCATCCTGGTGGTGCGGGACGGCGCCATCGTGGAACAGGGCGCCCACGACGAGCTCATCCGCAAGAAAGGCTATTACCGCGAGCTCTACCGCCGGCAGTTCGAGCAGGAGCGGATGCAGGCGCTGTGAGAGCCGAAGCGCCCGCCGGCGCCCGTTTTCAAAGCAAAAGGCCCCCCGAAAGGCGGCGCGGCTGAAGACAACGCGGCTCGCCTGAGCACCGTGGTCACCCTGCTGGATGGAAAGGGCGGCTATGCAACGGGCGGCACCGGCCATCTGACCGACGGACAGATCCCCGCCATCGCCGCCGTCGCGGCGTTCATCCTCACCGAGGACATGAGCGATCCGATGGTCTTTACCGACCGCTGGACCCTGCTCATGGCGGCCATCGCAGCCGTTCAGGCGATCGTGGCGATCCTGGCGAAGAAAAGCAGGGAAAAAGCCGGCGAAGATGAAGCGCAGGCATAAGCCGCCCGCTTCAAAACCGGCCTGAGCAAAGCAAAAAAGGCCCGGCGCGCTGTTCTTTGAACAGCGCGCCGGGCCTTTTTGAAGGTTCAGCTTTTCTTGATAAGGCGCGGCTTTTCCTGCCTGCCGCCGTCCCGGGCAAGGGTGGCGTTCAGCCGTTCCAGCGCGGCGGTGAAAACCGCCAGCTGTTCGTCGCCCACTCCCTCCAGTTCCCGGAAAAAGGACCCGAACATTTCCAGGCCGGCGGTGGAAGTCTGCTGCCGGTAGAGGTCCGCGCCGTTTTCGGAAGGGCGCAGGATGATGTTTTTGCGGTTGGTCTCGGTCTGGTATTTGTCCACCAGGCCCTGCTCGCAGAGGCATTTGATGATCTTGGAAAAGGTGCTCTGAGGGATGCCCAGCCGCTCGGAGATGTGGTTCATGCAGGAATCGTCGTCCTGATGCTCCAACACATATTCAAAGACCTGCCATTCCTGCACGGTCAGGCGAAGCTCGTCAGAAAGCCGCACGGTCCGCCCCGAAGCGCGCTGCACCACGTTGGTGTGCTTCACAAGGGCGGCCACCAGAGGCCGGTACCGGCCCATCCATTCGGTTCCCATGGGATAAACGCCTCCTTTGCGATGCCTTGCAGTAAGATGATACTATCACAGCGGCAAAGGAAATGTCAATGGGAAGGGGCGTCAAAGCCCCCGTTCCCGGCCCGGCAGAGGCCGGCGGTTCACAGCGCCTCCATGTCCCGGCTGGCCACAAGGTCGGCCCCGGTGCCCAAAAGGTCGGGCAGGATGACCTGGCCCCGGCGCACCGGCGCGGCAAGGCGCACCTTTGCCGCCTCGGCCATGGCGTCCATCAAAAGGCCTTTGGGGATGGCCCGGCTGGTCTTGACGGGGATGCGGGGATAGAGCCCGCCCTCCACGCAGACGGTGGTGGTGAGCACGCGGGTGGGGTTTTGCAGCTCGCTGCGGCCGTACTCCGCGCCCTTGGGGCAGGAGTTGCCGGAAACGGCCCAGTCGTTTTCCTCCTCCACCTTCAGATGGCAGCCCTTGGGGCAGACGATGCAGATCAGTTCTTTCATGGCGTCACACCTCCCGGATGCTCAGGGTCAAGGGACCCCGGGCCAGTTTCAAAAGCTGGGGCGGCAGCGCCACCTGCTCCATCTCGCCGGGCGCCATGTGCTCCCGCTTGAAGCGGGCGATGGCCTTGCCGCCGGCGTCGGTGGCCAGGATCTGGGCGTCCCTGGTCACCCGGTTCACCCGGAAGAACACCTGGGCGGGCTTTTCCAGCGCGTCCAGCCGCAGGCGCTGAGGCACGGTGTAGCTCACGCCGTCGCCGTTCAAAAGTTCCAGCGCCTCGCCCGCCGCGTGCTTGCCCTGCACCCAGGCCGCGGCCGCCGCGCCCGCCCGCTCGCTCTCGGCGGAGACATAGTCCACCAGGTCGTGGACGTGCACCACGTTGCCGCAGGCGAAGATGCCGGGCACGCCGGTCTCCATGTTCTCAAACACCACCGCGCCGCTGGTGCGCCTGTCCATGGCGATGCCCGCCTGCCGCGTCAGCTCGTTTTCGGGGATGAGGCCCACGCTCAGCAGCACTGTGTCGCAGTCGAACGCCATCTCGGTGCCGGGGATGGGCCGCCGGTCGGGGCCGACTTCGCTCACCGTCACCTGCTCCACCCGCTGGTGGCCCTTGATGTTGGTGATGGTGTGGGAGAGGTAGAGGGGGATGCCGTAGTCCTCCAGGCACTGGACGATGTTGCGGGTGAGCCCGCCGGAATAGGGCATCAGCTCCACGCAGGCCAGCACCTTGGCCCCTTCCAGGGTCATGCGGCGGGCCATGATGAGGCCGATGTCGCCCGAGCCCAGGATGACCACCCGGCGGCCCACCATGTAGCCCTCCATGTTGAGGAAGCGCTGGGCCGCACCGGCGGTGAACACGCCGGCGCACCGCTCGCCGGGGGTGCTGATGGCGCCCCGGGTGCGCTCCCGGCAGCCCATGGCCAGCACGATGGTCCTGGTCTCCAGCACCATGTAGCCGTCGGCGCCGTTGATGGCGTGCACCTGGTGGGGCGCGCCGCCCTCGCCCGGCACGATCTGCAGCACCATGGTGTCCAGCTTGGCCTGCACGCCGGTGGCCTTCAGCATGTCGATGTAGCGCCCGGCGTATTCCGGGCCGGTGAGTTCTTCCTTGAAGCGCTGCAGGCCGAAGCCGTTGTGGATGCACTGGTTCAGGATGCCGCCCAGCTCCCTGTCCCGTTCCAGCACGAGGATGTTCTTCACGCCCCCGTCCCAGGCTTTGCAGGCGGCGGCAAGGCCCGCAGGGCCGCCGCCCACCACGATCAGATCATACATTTGCGTTCCCTCCCGTCTTGGTCCTGCCCGTCAGGATGGTGCTGCCCGCCTGTTCCAGCAGCACTTCGGCCTGGTCCAGCCCCAGCTCCCGGGCGATGATCTCCTGCACCCGCGGGCCGCAGAAGCCGCCCTGGCAGCGGCCCATGCCCGCGTTGCACCGGCGCTTGACGCCGTTGATGGAGCGGGGCGGGATGGGGCTGTGCAGCGCCGCCACGATCTCCCCTTCGGTGATGGTCTCGCACCGGCAGACCACCCGGCCGTAGCGGGGGTCTTTTCGGATGAGCTCGTTCTTCTCCACGGCGGAAAGCTCCTTGAACACGATGTGCTCGCGCCTGTCCACAAAATCCGGGTCCGGCTCCAGCGCAAGGCCGTCGGCGGCCAGCATCTCGGCCGCCATTTTGGCGATGGCCGGCGCGCTGGAAAGGCCCGGGCTCTTGATGCCCGCAAGGTCGATGAAGCCGGGGTGAGCCCCGCTCTCCTCGATGATGAAGTCGCTGCGGGTGGTGTTGGCCCGCAGGCCGGCGAAGTTGCGGATGTTCTGCCGCCACTGGATGCCGGGCACGCTGCGGCAGGCTTTGGCGCGCACCTCGGCCATGCCGGCGGCGGTGTTGCCCAGGTCCAGCCGGTCCTCCACGGCTTCGGCGTTGGGGCCGCAGATGAGGTTGCCGTGGATGGTGGGGGCCACCAGCACGCCCTTGCCCTCCGGGCCGGGGCACTGGAAGATGACCCGGCTCACCCGGTCGTGCTCGGATTTGTCCAGCAGGTAGTATTCGCCCCGGCTGGGCAGGGTCTCCCAGTCATTGGGTTCTAGCATCTCGTGCACCCGGTCGGCGTCCACGCCGGCGGCGTTCAGCACGAAGCGTGCGGCCACGTCGCCGGCGGGCGTGTGCAGCACAAAGCCCGCGCCGGTGTCTTCAATGCCGGTGACCGGGCAGTCCCGCCGCAGCTCCACGCCGCCGCGCACCGCGGTCTCGGCCATGGCGATGGCAAAGCCCCAGGGGTCGATGATGCCGGCGCTGGGCGCGAAAAGCGCGCCGCACACTTCCTCCGAAAGCCCCGGCTCCATGGCCCGGGCCTCCTCGCCGGAGAGCAGCCGCAGACCGGGCACGCCGTTTTTGCAGCCCCGGTCATAGAGCGTTTGCAGCGTGGGCAGCTGCTCAGGGCTGAAGGCCGCCACCAGCGACCCCACCCGTTTGAAGGGCACCTGCAGCTTTTCACAGATCTCGCCGGTGAGGCGGTTGCCCTCCACGTTCAGCCGGGCCATCAGGGTGCCGGGCTCCGGGTCGTAGCCGGCGTGGATGATGGCGCTGTTGGCCTTGGTGGTGCCGGCGGCGATGTCCGCCGCTGCCTCCAGCACCGCCACCCGCAGCTTGTAGCGGGCCAGCTCATAGGCAGCCGCCGCGCCCACCACGCCGCAGCCGATGATGACAACATCGTACATAGAAAAATACCTCCCAAACCGAATATGCCGTCCGCCGAAGGGGTGCTTTGGGCGGAAAAAGAACAAAAAAAGAGCAAAGCAAAACAAAGCCTGTGCAGGCGTTGTTCGCTTTGCTCCGAAACTCAAAAAGCGATTTTTATGAAATGTCTATATGGCAAATATACCACATACAGAAGGACATTTGCAAGAGGGAAAGACAAACGCCTTGCCGGTCTGCCCCGTAAAACAGGGCGTCCTTCCTGCGCTGCCGCTTTGAGCTGGCAGCAGAAAACACGGTTGCAGGCGTGACTACAATGAGGAGAGCCGCCGAAAGGCGGCTCTCCTTTGAGTCTGCGCGCTTAGAAGTTGAAGATGCGGGTGTTCGTGCAGGTCATCAATGTAATGACGATTCCCAGGGCGATGCCAGCAATATAGGGGTTCTTCGAGACCTTGTACACAACGCGGTTGATCAGCGTTGCGGTGATAAGGATCACGGTGATCGGGAAGAGCCACAGCGTCCACATGTGCAATCTGTCGGACGCACCCCAGAAGAGCATTTCGTCAGTTGCAAAGTAGTAAATGTACTGCATGGCCGGCAGCACAATGGCGGGGAAGGTCACGAAGAGGGCGTTGATGATGACGTTGCCGTAGCCTTTCTTGCCGCCGATCTCGTTGTAGTTGAAGGCGTTGACCGAAACGGAGGACGCAATGTAGAATACCAGGAACATCCACAGGTACGGCCAGAGGGCAACACCAATCTTATCGGCTTCAAAAGTCTTAACAGCCAGAGTCCAGAGGCGGAAGTCGGTTTTGAAGAAGTAGTCCGCAACAAAGACCCAGGTGTAGGTGACGCTCGCCACGATGACGGCAAGCAGAACGCTCTTAAGCAGTTTCTTCACAGGCATCTTCACGCCGCGGTCAGCAAGATCAAGACCATGCGCTTTGCCATAGGTCTTGTAGTAGATGAACATGCTGAGAATGGTGAACAGCCCACAGCAAAGCGACCAGAGCGCAATGCCAAAGCTCTGGGGCTGGAGGAAGACCGTGGTGCGATGGCCAATCGAGACGACAGGCAGATAAATGACGGTGGCGAAGATCGCACCCACCGCCAGGCTGCCCCAGAACCAGAGCTTGCCCTTTGCATCAGTGGGAGCAGGCATCGGCGCAACAACTTCGCCTGCACGCAGCTCCTCAAAGGTCGGGGTAAAGAGCAGCAGAACGGCGAAGGACATCAGGAACATTGCCATGCCGACCAGGCCGACAAAGTTGAAAGCTTCTTTCCACTGCCAAATCTGATTCGAGGAATCAATGGGATTGGGGGCGCCGAGAGATTCGGTGAAATAGTCGATGACATCCTCGGTGGCGCGTGCACTGAAGTGCGCCCAGGGATGGATGATGTTGGGACGATAGATGACGCGCATAACGTCTTCGCCGCCCTCGATGTCGGCGTAGTAAACGGTGTCGGCTTCCCGGGTCTCAAAACCGGGATCGGAGGGATCGGCGCCAAAGTTGAGGAAGGACTGCGCCTTGTCGGTGTTCATGAAGTAAGGAGCGAACTTCTCGGGGCGCTCGCCCTCGCCGTAGACGTAGTGGAAGAACTCGTCATACACCGCAGAGAGGATGCCCACGTCGCGGTCACCGTAGATGTTGACAAAATTGCCGTCATCGTCGGTATAGAAAGCATCCGCACAGTTGAGAAGCACAGAAGCGATGTAATGTGTGCCGTTTTCCGTCTCCGCCTGTATTGCATAGTTGCAGGAATTGCCGCCCATGGAGTGGCCGGTAACGCCGATCTTGTCAGCGTCCACATAGGGCAGGCGAGAGAGGATGATGGCACTCTGGTAGATGCCGATGGCAACTTCGGTGTTGTCGTTGCTGGCGATCCATTCAGAGTTGCCGTGGTTGGGCTGGTCGATGGCCAGCACAACAAAACCGCGGCGGGCAAGCTCAACAAAGTTGGCGTCCTGCATCTCTTTGTTGTTGTAGTTGCCGTGGCTGGTAACAATGCCCGGCGCCGGAGTCTCAGTTGTCGCGTTGGAAGGGATGTAGAGGTCGGCATCCATCATGAAGCCCGCGTCCGTTTCAATCGAGAGCTGTTTGATGGTCACGTCTCCGAAATTTGTCTGCACGACCGAAGCACCGATCATGCTGATAAACATGAGAGCGATTGAGATGCATAGCCAGATTTTAGCTGTGCGTTTGGTTTGCGATTTCATGATTCTCCTCCTTTTTTGGCAAAAGCCTTTTTGCTGGCCGGCGCTGGCCCCCGAGCCAGACGTCGGTATAATTATGCAACCACAGTATGAAAAAAAGCGTAAGGGCAAGAAATCTTGCTCTTACGCTCACTTCCAAAACTCTGGAGCATATCTGTTGGCTTTATGCTACCACACAAAAGCGTTTTGCGTCAACAAAAAATAAAAAATTCACAAAGAATTGAAAATATTTATTCAAAACATAAAAAACGGCGACGTGGGTTTGTCGAAAAAGACAGTTTTTTGCCCCGGTACTTTACTTTTTGCGCACATCCTGCCATAATAAATTATGTCCACTGAGTAACGAGCGGGGCGAACGGGGTTCGTCCCGCTCTCTTTGTAAAATGTTTATTTTTTATCAATCTTGAGGGGCAACAGGGGGAAACACAAGGTATGGAGAACGACAGCACCCAAAGCAAAAAACACCGCATGCTGGACTGCCCGGTCATCGCGGCGGTGAAGGACGAAACGGGCCTTGCGGCCGCGCTGAAAAGCGAGTGCGAGGTGATATTCCTGCTCTTCGGTTCGGTGGTGAACATTCCGGACCTGGTGGAGCGGGTGCGGGGCGCGGGCAAGCTGGCCATCGTGCACATCGACCTTCTGGACGGCCTGAGCCAGCGGGAGGTGGCTGTGGACGGCCTGGTGCGCATGTGCGCGCCGGACGGCATCATCTCCACCCGGCCCGCCCTGGTGCGCCGGGCGCGGCATCTGGGCCTTGTCACGGTGCAGAGGGCCTTCATCCTGGACTCGCTGGCCCTGTCCAACCTGCCGGACCAGCTTTCGGTGGGCAAGCCGGATTTCATCGAGATCCTGCCGGGCATCATGCCCCGGGTGATCGCCGAGATCACCCAGACCACCGCCACGCCGGTCATCGCCGGCGGGCTCATCAAGTACAAGGATGAAGTCATGGCCGCCATGCGGGCGGGCGCGGCGGCGGTGTCCACCACCTGCCCGGCGGTGTGGGAGATGTGAAACGAAACCGGCGGGCGCGGGCCCGGCGGAGAGCAGATAAAAAAGGAGGCGCCTCGCCGTGAAAAAGTACGTGATCGCCCTGGACCAGGGCACCACCAGCAGCCGCTGCATCCTGTTCGACGAACATCAGAACATTGTGCAGCTTGCCCAGAAGGAATTCACCCAGCACTATCCCCATCCCGGCTGGGTGGAGCACGACCCCATGGAGATATACTCCAGCCAGTACGGCGTGCTGATGGAGGTGCTGGCCCAGAGCGGGGTGGACGTGCGGGAGATCGCCGGCATCGGCATCACCAACCAGCGGGAGACCGCCATCGTCTGGGACAGGCAGACCGGCCGCCCGGTCTACAACGCCATCGTGTGGCAGTGCCGGCGCACCGCCGCGCTTTGCGAAACGCTGAAAGAGGACGCGGAGTTCACCGCCTATGTGAAGGACCACACGGGCCTGCTGGTGGACGCCTACTTCTCCGCCACCAAGATCCAGTGGATCTTGGAGAACGTGCCCGGCGCGCGGGAAAAGGCCGAGGCGGGCAGGCTGCTCTTCGGCACGGTGGACACCTGGCTCATCTGGAAGCTCACCGGCGGCAGGGTGCATGTGACCGACTACACCAACGCCAGCCGCACCATGCTCTACAACATTCGCGGCCTGTGCTGGGACGAGTCCATCTGCGCCCGGCTGGGCATTCCCATGAGCATGCTGCCCGAGGTGAAAAGCTGCAGCGAGGTCTACGGCCATGTGAACATCCAGGGGGTGGAGGTGCCCATCGCGGGCATCGCCGGCGACCAGCAGGCCGCCCTCTTCGGCCAGACCTGCTTTGAGCCGGGCGAGGCAAAAAATACCTACGGCACCGGCTGCTTTTTGCTGATGAACACCGGCGAGCGGATGTACCAGAGCAAGAACGGCCTGCTCACCACCATCGCCATGGGCATCGGCGGCAAGGTGCAGTACGCCCTGGAGGGCAGCGTGTTCGTGGGCGGCGCGGTGGTCCAGTGGCTGCGGGACGAGCTGCATCTCATCACCGAGGCGTCGGACACCGAGTACTTCGCCACCAAAGTGAAGGACTCCGCCGGCGTCTATGTGGTGCCCGCCTTCACCGGCCTGGGCGCGCCCCACTGGGACATGTACGCCCGGGGCGCCATCCTGGGCCTGACCCGGGGCGCGGGGCGCAACCACATCATCCGGGCCAGCCTGGAAGCCATCGCCTACCAGACTGCCGACGTGCTGTGGGCCATGGAGCAGGACACCGGCATCCAGCTGCGGGAACTGCGGGTGGACGGCGGCGCCTCCGCCAACAACTACCTGATGCAGTTCCAGGCGGACATCGTCTCCCGCACCATCCGCCGGCCCATGATCCGGGAGACCACCGCCCTGGGCGCGGCCTACCTGGCGGGCCTGGCCACCGGCGTGTGGTCCAGCCTGGACGATATCCGCCGCCAGTGGACGCTGGATAAACTCTATGAGCCCGCCATGGAGGAAGAAAAGCGGCAAAAGCTGGTGGACGGCTGGCACAAGGCCGTGCGCCGCGCCAAGGACTGGGTGGAAGACTGACCTTATACATATTCGCCCTTTCTCTTTGCTTGCCCGGCGGGCCCGTTTCGGGCCGCCGGGTTTTTTTCGCATAGCGGGCGGTTTTTGGGGAACACTGACACCATACCGCGCAAGACGCGAAAAAAAGGAGAGAGAACACCATGCCCATGACCAAAAAGGAACAGAGCCTCTTGAAGGACCTGCAAAACGAGGAAAAACTGTGCGCCGAGAAGTATTCCAAGGCCGCCGAAGCGGCCTGCGACCCGGCCCTCAAGACCATGCTGGGCCAGATCGCCAAGGCCGAGCAGAACCACTACGACACCGTGACCGACATGCTGGCGGGCAAGGTGCCCGCTCCGGCGGCCGCCCAGCCCAAGGCCGCCAAGGAGCAGACCCCGCCCCGCTCCACCGCCACCCGCGCGGGCAAAAAGCAGGACGCCTATCTGCTGGCGGACCTGCTGGCCACCGAGAAGTACGTGGCGGGGGTCTACAACACCTCGGTGTTCGAGTTCTGCGATGAGAAAAGCCGTCAGGTGCTCAGCGGCATCCAGCAGCAGGAGCAGCACCACGGCAAACAGCTGGCGGATTACATGCAGGCCAACGGCATGTACCGCTGACAAAAACAAGGCAAAGGGCCCCGCGGCGCGCCGCGGGGCCCTTTTTTGCGCCGCCGGTTTTCGCCGGGGCCTATGCAAACGGCGGCGCATCTGGTATACTTATTATAAAACCGAAGGCGCCCGGCTTTGCGGGCCGCGGCGCGGGGAGGAACGAACATGGATCCGATGTTTTTTGAGACGCTCTACAACGAGCTGCACGAGGGCCTGGTGACCCTGGTGAACCTGTCGGTGGTGCTGCTGGAGTTCATCGGCGTGGGCGTCATCGTGGTGGCGGCCCTGCAGGGCATCTGCAATTATGTGCGCCGCGACCCCCTGACCCGGCTCAAGCTGGCCAAGGGCATGGCAATGGGCCTGGAATTCAAGCTGGGCAGCGAGATCCTGCGCACGGTGGTGGTGCGCGAATTCACCGAGATCGGGCTGGTGGCCGCCATCATCGTGCTGCGGGCGGCGCTGACCTTCCTCATCCACTGGGAGATCAAGACCGAGGAATCGCAGATGGAACAGGAGCTGGAGCGGCGGCAGGCGGAGATACAGGACATCACCGAAGAGGCCGAGGAAAAGCGGGCCGCCCGGCAAAAATAAAAAATTTCGTCCCTCCGCATTGACGCGGGGGGACGAATCGGTTATAATAGCAAAAGCGCCCTGCCGGGCGGCTGCCAAAAAAGCGGCCCGGCGGTTCGTAACGGGATGCGGCGCGGTTCTCAAAACGACAGGACGCGGCCAGCCCCCCCAGCCAACGGGATGTAGCGCAGTTCGGTGGGCAGAGCCGAGCGCCGCCAGCGGCGGATGCAGCGAGGCGGAGCCCTTGACGCGCAACAGAGCGGGCCAGCCGCCCCTCGGCGCGGCGCCGCACGCGACAATTGTGCTAAGGGAGCTGCGGCCCTCTTGATCGGTGCTTTTGGGCCCGATGGGCCTTGAAGATAGATTCATGACGGGATGTAGCGCAGTTCGGTAGCGCGCCTGCTTTGGGAGCAGGATGCCGCAGGTTCAAATCCTGTCATCCCGACCATAAGCGGCTTTAGCTCATCTGGTAGAGCGCCACCTTGCCAAGGTGGAGGTAGCGAGTTCGAGCCTCGTAAGCCGCTCCATACGCCTCTGTAGCTCAGTTGGTAGAGCAGGGGACTGAAAATCCCCGTGTCATTGGTTCGATTCCGATCGGAGGCACCACGTCGGAATGGACTTCGCTCCATTCAAAAAGCCCGGCCTTTGGCCGGGCTTTTCTCATACCGCTCCGTCATTCCTCCTTCTCCCCACGAAACTTTGCTGGCGCAAACTTTTGCGGGGGCCCCGGCCGCCCTCCGGGCGGCCAAAGGGCGGGCTATTGCTTGCGGCGCTTTTTTGCGCAAAAGAGCCATCTGCCCGCTCCCCTTGCGCTTTTTCCCCCGCCGCCGCTTCCGGCGGCCTTTTTTGTTTCACGGCCGGGCTTTGGGCGGAATTGTCTTGACGAACGGCCCCGGCGGGCTTACACTGATAAAAGACCCAAATCATCACGCCGCAGCCAGCGGCGCGGAAAAGGAGTAAATGCGCAATGAACAACCGTGAAAAGAACTTCGACACCATCGTGGCGCTGTGCAAAAGCCGGGGCTTCGTGTTCGCCGGCAGCGAGATCTACGGCGGCCTTGCCAACAGCTGGGACTACGGCCCGCTGGGCGTGGAGCTGAAGAACAACATCAAGCGCGCCTGGTGGAAGAAATTCGTGCAGGAGAACCCCTACAACGTGGGGCTCGACAGTGCGATACTCATGAACCCGCAGGTCTGGGTGGCATCCGGCCACGTCACGACCTTCAACGACCCGCTCATAGACTGCAAAAGCTGCAAGAGCCGCCACCGCGCGGATAAGCTCATTGAGGACTGGCTGGCCGAAAACCCGATGGAGGGCGTCTCCGCCGAGGCGATGTCCAATGAGGAAATGGTCGCCTTCATCCGCGAGCACAATATCCCCTGCCCGGTCTGCGGCAAGTGCGATTTCACCGATATACGCAAGTTCAACCTGATGTTCAAAACCCACCAGGGCGTCACCGAG
>DWXV01000004.1 GCA_019119025.1 Candidatus Allofournierella excrementigallinarum | reverse complement strand
CGCGCCCCGCCGAATCTTTTTTTTGCGCCCTTCATAGAATTGTGAAATAAAACGGCGTTTCCATTCGTCTTATAGACACAGACGCACGAAAACAAACGGTTTTCACGAGATAAATTTTTTGACCCAAGGAGGGGTGCTTAATGCGGTGGATGTGGATCATTCCGGGCCTTTTGATGGCCCTTGCGGCAATTGGCCTGATCGGGGTGTGGGGACGCAGGTTCCGCCGCGCCGCCAGGGGGGAAGTGAGCCTGATGGCCACGGTGAAGCGGGTGGCGGCTTCCGGTGCGGACCGGGTGCCTGTGACCTTTGTGGCCCGCGGGCAGGAGATCGCCCTCACGGTGCCCGAGCACCTGGCGCGGCAGCTGTTTCCCGGCCAGCGGGGCGTGCTGACCTACAACGGCTCCGAGTTCATCTACTTCGTGCCCCGGGAGGAGCTCTTCACCGACGGCGGCACCGACAGCCTTTTGCAGGTTTCCTGAAGATCATCCCAAGGCCAGCCGCCGGAAATTCCGGCGGCTGGCCTTTTTTGCCGCCGGCGGGCGGCTTTTTCTTTTGCGGCGGATATGCTATAATAAAAAAATACCAGCCGCTTTAAGCAAGCGGCGCTGCAAAGGGAGGGCTGGCTGTGGGCAAAAAACTGGCGCTCGCGTTCCCGGGCACAGGGTTCACCACCAAAGAACCACTGTTCCAAAGGTGCTTTTCGGCGCTTCAAAACAAGGGGCACGAGATCATCGAGCTGGATTTTTCCATGATCCCCTTTAAGGAGATCGAGACCATCCCCGAGGCGGTAGAGGCTGCCAACCGGCAGGTGGCCTTGCAGTTGAAAGGCATCCGGCTTGAGGAATATGAGGATGTGGCTTTCGTCTCCAAAAGCTTGGGCACCGTGTGCGCCGGGTGGCTGGAAGGGCATTGGGGCATCCATCCGCGGCAGCTGTACCTGACGCCCATCCGGGAGACGCTGGAATACATTCAAACTGATTCACAGGTGATCGCCCTGGTGCTGGGCGACAAAGACCGGCTTATGCCCGTGGGGGAGCTGGAGGCGTTCTGCATGCCCCGCGGACTTCGCATGGTGGTTTTCGCGGGCGTGGGCCACAGCTTGAAGGACGACGAGGACCCCGTCCGAACCAAAAGCATCGCAGAGCAGATCGCCGCCCTTTGTTGACAGGCGGCCCCGCCGCTTTTTTGGCGGCTTCAACACAGCAAAAACGGAAAGGGGGCGCCGCGGGGTGCAGAACAGGCTGGAAAAGCTTTTCTGGGGCGGGTTTGCCCTTCTCTGGGGCTGGATCGTCCTGAACAGCGTTTTCCGCTGGGAGCACAACGGCCCGGCGGCCTTTGCCGTGGGCGCGGCGCTGGCGGCGGGGGCCTGGGCCCTCTCCAAATGGGCGCTGCCCCGGCTGAACGGCCTTTCGAAAAAGCGCTGGCGCGCTTGTTTTTACACCGCCTTTGTCCTTTACGCCGCCGCCTTTGCGGCGATGGCGTGGCTTTTGGCCGAGGTGCCCATCATGGACCAGGAGGTGGTGCTGCGCACCCTCCCGGACCTTCTGGACGACGGGCGCTTCGGGGTGTGGAGCGGCTATTACATCGTCTGCAACAACAACCTCGGCCTTGCCCTTGTGCTGGGCGGCTGGTACTGGCTGGCGGGCCTTTTCGGCTTTTCGCCAGACTCCTCTCTCATGGGGGTGGTCCCCGGCATCGCGCTGAACGTGCTGGCGCTGCTTTTCTCGGTGGCCCTTGTGTGCCTGCTGGCGCGGCGGGTGCTCAAGACAAACGCCGCGGTGGCGCTGGCCTTTGCGCTCTGCGCGGCCTTCGCCCCCTTCTGGCTCTACAGCCCCTGCTTTTATTCCGACACCCTCTCCATGCCCTTCGGCCTGCTGGCCCTTTTGGCCTTTGAGGCCTGGCAGCGGGAAGAGCGCCGCGCCCGCCGCCTTTTGCTGGCCGCAGGGGCGGGGGCGGCGGTGTTCTTCGGTTACGCCGTCAAGGGCAGCGTGGCGGTGCTGGCGGTGGCGCTGGCCATCCAGTTCTTTTTGCGGGCAAAGCCCCGGCGGGCGCTGGCTTCCCTCGCCGCCCTGCTGGCGGCCTTCGGCCTTCTGGCGGGGGGCTACCGCCTTTGGCAGCGCGCCTGGCTCATCGACTGGACCGAAGAGCAGGCCCTGGGTCTGCCCATCCAGCTGTGGTTCTGCTACGGCAGCCACGACGACGGCAACTATTCCCAGGCCGACTACGAGGCCGCCATGACGGCGGACACCATCGCCGGACGCAAAGCCCTTTTAAACGCGCGCATCGCGGCCAACTACGCTTCTTACTCTGCGCTGGAACTGGCGGAATTCATGACCCGCAAGGCGGCCATCACCTGGGGCGACGGGCTTTACAACGCCGAGGAGTTCCTGGCCACCCCCCAGCGGGCCAACTGGACCCACACCTTCATCCTGGAGGGCCAGCCGGGCTACATGCCGCTGGTCTACTATTGCCAGGCTTACCTCTACATGATGCAGCTGCTGGTGCTGGCATGCGCGGTGCGCGCCGCGCGCCGGCCCGCCGCCGGCCCGGTGATGCTGGCGGGGGTGGGCGTCACCGGCCTCATCCTGTTTTTGAGCCTGTGGGAGACGAAGGCCCGCTACGCCTTCCACTTCACCCCGCTTTTGCTGCTGCTGGCGGCCGCGGCCCTGATGCCGCCGGCGGCAGAGGAGAAAGCGTGAAAAAGGAGGAGTCTTTGTGGAACAGCCCCTGGTAAGCGTGATCGTGCCGGTCTACAACGCCGGCAGCCACATCGCCCGCTGCATCGAGAGCATCCGGCGGCAGAGCTATCAGAACCTGGAGATCATCATCGTCAACGACGGCTCCAAGGACGTGAGCCTGCATGTCTGCGAGATGTACGCCCGGGTGGACGGGCGCATCCTGCTCATCGACAAGGCCAACAGCGGCGTGTCCGCCACCCGCAATCTGGGCATGGAGATGGCCAGGGGCAAGTATCTGCAATTTGCGGACAGCGACGACTACCTCGCCCCCGACGCCACCCGCCTGCTGGTGGAGGCCGCCGAGGCGAACCAGACCGACCTGGTCATCGCCCCCTACTACCGGGTGGAGGAGACGAAGCCCCTCTTTGCCAAGGAGGGGGAGAGCTACCAGACCATCCAGCAGTTCGGCTTTCTGGAAAAGGGCTTTTACGACAAGCACGCCTTTGCCAAGGGCCTGATGAAGGAGCCCGCCAGCTTCTACTATGGCGTGATGTGGAACAAGCTCTACCGGCGGGACATGGTGCAGAGCCGGGGCATCCAGTGCAGCGAGGAACTTTGCTGGAGCGAGGACCTGCTGTTCAATCTGGAATACATCCGCTACGCCGCCCGCTTCTACGCCCTGGACGAGCCGGTGTATTACTATGTGAAGAACCCCCAGAGCCTGGTGTCCACCCAGGTGACCCTGCGCAACACCTTCAAGATCTTGTCGGTGAAGGCCAGCCTCTTTGCCTATTACAAGAAACTCTACGAAGAGATGGGCCTCTACGAGGAGAACAAGCTCCAGATCTTCAAGTATCTGGTGGCGGTGGCCGAGGCCTGACCGCCTGCCAGTTCGTGCCGCTTTTTCCGCCATTTGGCGCGCTTCGCGGCTTTACACCGGCCGCCGCTTATGTTAGAATAATCAGCAGGCTTGCAAAAAATGCCTTTTTTGGCGGAAAGCGGGGCGGGAAGGCTTGAAAAGGACGCTGCGGATGCTGCTTCTGGTGTTCTGCGTGGCGGCCCTGGCGGGCATCGCCCTGCTGCGCGTGCGGCAGGACGCGGTCACCCTTCTGGGCGCGCGCCTGGCGGATGCCGCGCAGCTGGCCTCCATCACCGCCCTGCCCCAGGCTTCCGCCGAGGGCTGCGTCCTCCACTGGAACGGCGAGGTGCTGCCCTACGACGCCGAGCGGGGCGTCTACTGCCTGCCCCAGCCGCTGGACGGCAGCGCCGCCGGCAGCCTTTCCACCACCTGGGGCCGCGTCTACCTGCCCGAAGAACAGTGGGCCCAGGGCCGTCAGGACGCCATGGCCGAAGGCCGGACGCTGGAAGCGTATGTGAGCGACGGCAGGCGCTGGTGCCGGCTGGAGGTGTATCTCTCCGGCGTGCCCGCCCTGGTGGTGCACACCGGATCCAGCGTGCCCTACAAGCTGGACCCCCAGTACGTCAGCGGCACCATGGCCAGCCTGGACCTGGCCTACAACTACGGCGAATACACCCTGTTCTGGCCGGAAGGAAACTCCCGCAGCCAGGCCGTCACGGGCGGCATCGAGTACCACTGGCGGGGCAACACCAACCTGCTGGCCAACAAAAAGTCCTACCGGCTGAACCTGCTGGACGAAAAGGGCCAGCCGGACGCGAAGGACCTGCTGGGCCTGGGGGAGGACGCCGACTGGTTCCTTCTGAACTTCGCCACCGACACCACCCGCGCCCGGGACAAGGTGGCCTGGCAGCTGTGGCAGCAGCTGGCGCAGCAGAACGAACACGACCTGCCGGGCATCCAGGTGGAGTACGTGGAACTGTATCTGGACGATACATACATGGGGCTCTACGGCATCGCCCGCCCCATCAGCCGGGACAGTCTGCAGCTTCCGGCTGGCGATGTGCTCTACAAATGGCGCACCATGCCCATGGACCGCTCCATGCCCACCGCCGGAACCTTTGCGTCCCTCGAAGAGGAAGAGAGCCTTTCCTGGGGCGTGTGGCTGGAGGTGGTCTGGCCCAAAAGCTACAGCGAGGGCGTGTGGCAGCCCATGGCGGACTATGTACGCCTCTACTACACGCCGGGCGCGCAGACCAGCTGGCAGCAGCTGGAAAGCACCACCAACCTGGACAACCTGCTGGATGTGTCGCTGTTCCGGCAGTTCGTCTGCGCGGCGGACAATTTCTCTTACAACCAGTACTTTCTGCAAAGCAGCGCCGACGGCCTTTACTACCGCATCCCCTGGGATATGGACTATACCTTCGGTGATGTTTATGATGAATTCTATTCTTTGGACATGACCTCCACCCTCCTGCCGGACATGGAACTGGACGCCCTCTATCATGCCGGCAGCAGCCGGGCGCAGCGGCTCATCGCCCAGCGCTGGAGCGAGCTGCGCAGCACGGTGCTCACCATGGAGAACGTGACCGCCCTGTTCGGGGCCGCCCAGGAGGAACTGACGGCCAGCGGGGCCCTGGGGCGGGATGCGGCGCTGTGGGGCAACGCGGAGACCTACCCCTGGGAGGCCCACTACCGCACGCTGGACGTGGAAGCCACGCTGGAATTCATGGACCGGCGCCTGGCATTTCTGGACGATTACATGGCGGAGTACACCCCCGCCGACCGGGAGGCGTTCGATGTATTACCGAAATGAATGGAAATACCTGGTCACCGACGCCGACCTGGCGGTGCTTGCCGCGCGGCTGAAGGCGCTGCTGCCCATGGACAAGCACCAGACCGGCAGCGCTTATACCATCCGCAGCCTGTATTTTGACGATCTGCGAAACAGCTGCCTGCGGGAGAACGAGGCGGGCGTGGACGGCCGGCGCAAGTTCCGCCTGCGGCTTTACAACGGCAGCGCCGGGCGCATCCAGCTGGAGATCAAGGAAAAGCTCCACGGCAAGACCCACAAATCCAGCTGCCTTGTGAGCGCCGGCGAGTGCCGCCGCATCATGGCGGGCGCAGCGCCCCCCATCGGGCCGGGCGCCCCCGCGCCCCGCAACCTGCTGAGCGCGGCCATGCGCACGGCGGGCATGGCGCCCAAGGTCATCGTGGAATACGAACGCACCGCCTTTGTGGGGCGCTCGGGCAATGTGCGCATCACCTTCGACCGCAACATCTCCGCCTGCGTGCAGCTGGGCAGCTTTCTGGAGCCGAAGGTGCCGCTCACGCCCATCCTGCCGGCGGGGCAGCACGTGCTGGAAGTGAAGTTCGACGAGTTTCTGCCCGACCATGTGGCGCAGGCGCTGGAACTTGGAAAACTGCGTCAGACCGCGTTCTCAAAATACTATTTGTGCCGGCGGGCCCTGCCCGGGCCCATGGCGGAAAGGACCAGGGAATATGAGTTTTAGCGACGTTATCAAAAAGAGCGTTCTGGAGGGCTTTGCCCAGAGCGACATCGGCACGGTGACCATCGTGGTCACCCTGGGCGTGACCGGCCTGATCGCCCTCTACATCTACGCCATCTACCGCCTGGCCAGCCGCAGCGCTTTTTATAACCGGGACTTCAACAAGACCCTGGCGCTGATGCCCATCGTCACCGCCGGCATCGTGCTTGCGATGCAGAGCAGCATCGTCATCAGCCTGGGCATGGTGGGCGCGTTGTCCATCGTGCGTTTCCGCAACGCGGTGAAGGACTCCATGGACCTGCTCTATCTGTTCTGGAGCATCGGCGTGGGCATCATCTGCGGCGCGCGGCTGTTCGAGATCGCGGTGGTGGTGAGCCTTGCGGTCACGGCGCTCATCTTCCTGCTGGACCTGGTGCCCTCGGCAAAGCCGCCCTATCTGCTGGTGGTCAACAGCACCGACACCGAGATCGACCCGGCGCTGAACGAGCTGCTGGGCCGCTACGCCAAGGGCGCGCGGGTGAAGAGCCGCAGCGTGAGCGCTGACCGGCTGGACCTGATCGTGGAACTGCGCACCAGCGACGGCAGCCGCCTTGTGAGCGCCTGCGCGGCGCTGCCCGGCGTGGAGAGCGTCAACCTGCTGGCCCACGACGGCGAAGTGCGCTATTAAAAACAAACGCGGGGAGGCCGGCGGCGAAAAGCCGGGCCTCCCCGGTTTTAAGGGGCCGTGCAGGGGCCCCATCACAAGACGAAGAGCGTGATGGAATGGGTTTCGCAAACAAAACAGGGCTCAGGAGCGGCGCAGGCACGCCCCGGAAACGGAGGATGCGGGCGCTGGTGCTGGCGGCCTGCCTGCTGGCGCTGGCGGGCATCGCCCTCTTCCGGGCGCGTCAGGCGGCCTCCAGCCTGCTGGGCGCGCCGCTGGCCGACAGCGCCAGGGTGGCCTCCATCACCGCGCTGACGCGGCAGACGGGGGATGACTGCGCCCTTTTGTGGAACGGGGCCGAACTGCCCTACGACGCCGAAACGGACGCCTACTGCCTGCCCCAGCCCCTGAACGGGGAGGCGCGAGGCGCCCTCACCTCCAGCTGGGGCCGGGTCTGGCTGCCCGCCGACGAGTGGGAGGGGGATTGGGCCGGCGACATGAGCGCCAGCGAGGTGCGGCAGGTCTATGTGAGCGACGGCAGGCGCTGGTGCAGCCTGCGGGTCTGCCTGTCCGGGCTGCCGGTGCTCTCGGTGCACACCAGCCATTCGGAACCGGCGGAGCTGAACTACGAGATGCGCGAGCGCAACTACGGCGACGTGACCGTATTCTGGCCGGAGGGAAATTTCCGCCAGCAGGTGCTCTCCAGCAAGGTGGAGTGGCACTGGCGGGGCAACGCCAGCCTGCTGAGCCAGAAAAAATCCTACCGGCTGAACCTGCTGGACGAGGCGGGGCAGCCGAACCGGCAGGACCTCCTGGGCCTGGGGGAGGGCGACGGCTGGATCCTGGTGAATTTTTCCACCGACTGCACCCGCACCCGTGACATGGCGGCAAACCTTCTCTGGAACGAGCTTGCGGCGGAAAATGAGAATAACCCGGCGGGGGCGGTGCTCCAGTATGTGGAACTGTTTGTGGACGATGAATACATGGGCGTGTTCGGCCTGTGCCGCCCGCTGGGGCGCAAAACGCTGGATCTCGAGGCCAACGACGTGCTCTACAAATGGCGGCTGGCCAACATGATGAAGCCCCACGAGTTCGACTGGATGGAAGAAGAGCAGATGATGGACTACTTCGGGGCCATCGAGATCTCCTGGCCCAACGAGTGGCGCCCCGGCGCGTGGCACATCCTGCAGCCCTACGTCAAGTCGCTGTACATGGCCGGGGAGCCGGTGCCCTGGGAGACGGTGGAGTCCCTTCTGAACGTGGAGAACGCCGTGGACGTTGCCCTGTTCAAGCAGTACACCTGCGCGGTGGACAACGCCTTGCAGAACATATACCTGCTCTACCGGGATGACGAGGGGCTCATCTACCGCATCCCCTGGGATATGAACTACACCTTCGGCGACTGCTACGACGCCTTCCGCGACCTGGATCTGACCACCTTCATCGTGCCGGACCTGGAGCTGGACGCCCTTTACGCCGCCGACCCGGAGCGCACCCAGGCGCTGGTGGCCCAGCGCTGGCAGGAACTGCGCCAGTCGGTGTTCAGCCTGGACCACCTCAAGTCGGTGTACAGCGGGCTGTACAAAACGCTGGTGCAAAGCGGCGCGCTGGCCCGGGATTTCGCCCTCTGGGGCGTGAACGACGCCTATCAGGGCTGGTCGGAAAACGACACCCTCACCCCGGTGGAAACGATGCTGTTCATGCAGGCGCGGCTGAGCTATCTGGACAAATACATGCAGGCTTACCAGCCGGGCGACCGCAGCGCCTACCCCGGCCTGCCCCAGTAAACGCAAGAGAAAAGCCCCGGACTTTGAAAAAAACCAAAGTCCGGGGCTTTTGTGCGCCAAAACTCACTTTTTCGCGGCGGCCGCTGCCTCTTTCAGCGCCCGCTCCAGCCACATGCCGCCCACTTCCAGGGCGGTGTACAGGCCGGTCTTGGAGCTCTGCCTGACGACCCGCTCGGGCAGGGGCTTGGTGGCGTCGGTGCTCATCAGCATCACGTGCAGCTTGTCGGCCACGGTGATGCCGTTCTCCTCCTTGGTGGTGAGCACCTGCATGAACACCACATAGGGGTCGGCCAGGCTGCCATAGTAGATCTCGTTGCCGCAGCGCACCAGCGGGCGGCCCTTGTAGGTCAGTTTCGGGGTATATGCCATGGTTTTGTGTACCCTCCGTTTCTGTCATAACACGGCGCGCGCAAACGCGCCGCAGGATGTTTTCATTTTATTATACCACAGCGCGGCCCATTTGACAAATCGGCCTCAGCGGTCCTGATGGGTGCGCTCGATCTTTTCCTCGTTCAGCGCCACCTTCTGGGCCAGAATTTTCATCTTGGAGTCCATCTGGCTGATGCGCAGGCTCATGAAGAACACCTTGAGGATGAGCAAAAAGATGATGGCCAGATACACCACGTTGATGGGGGCCTGCATGCCCAGCGTGCCCGCGGCCCAGTAGGCAAGCTCCGGGAAGATGCTCAAAAGCAGCAGAAAGCCGGAAAAAACGAACCAGAAGATGCTGTCTTCGATTTGAATTTTGGCCCGGCGGATGCGGCCCAGCACGAACACCAGCGTGAGCAGGCTGCCCAGCACCAGCAGCAGCCGCAGGGAGAGGGGATAATCCAGCATGTCACAGGCTCCTTTCGGTGTAGGGGGTGAGGGTGTCCCGCTTGCGGAACCACTGGATGAGCAGGATGGAAAGGCCCATCTTGACCATGTATTCCACCGAGCGGGCAAAATTCAGATAGCTGGCGCCGGCGGTGCGCTCGCCCATCTCCACCTGCAGCTCCTTCACCACCGCGCCGTTCTTGACAAGGTAGCTGATGGTGTCCGGCTCGGGGGCGTAGTTCAGGTTTGCGGCAAACTCCTCCAGCATCTTGCGGTTGAACATCCGCATGCCGCTGGTGGGGTCGCAGATGGCCTTGCCGGTGGTCAGCCGGATGGCCCAGCTGATGAGGTAGCTGCCCGCCATGCGCAGGCTCTTGGGCTTTTTCACCGTGACAAAGCGGCTGCCGATGACGATGTCCGCCCCGCTTTCCAGCAGTTCCAGCATGGGGGCGATGTACCGGGGCAGGTGCTGGCCGTCGGCGTCGAACTGCAACGCGCAGTCGTAGCCGTTCTCGGCGGCGTAGCGAAGCCCCGTCTGGAAGGCCCCGGCCAGCCCCAGGTTCACCGGCAGGTCGATCATGTGGAAATCGTGCCGGCGGCAAAGGGCCGCGGTGTGGTCGCGGCTGCCGTCGTTCACCACCACATAGTCATACTGGGGGTAGTGCTCGATCAGGTCTTCCACCACCGGCACGATGCTCGCTTCTTCGTTGTATGCGGGGATCACGATCAATAATTTTGCCATACTTTCCCGTTCGCTTTCTGTCAGTTTTGGGCGTCTTCGGCCAGCGCCAGCAGGGTTTGGCACACCGCGTCCCAGGTGAAGCGGGCTTCCAGGCGCGCGGCGGTCTTTTCGGCGGCGGCGCGCCGCCAGCCTTCGTCGCAAAGGGCCTTTCGCAGCGCCTCGGCCAGGGGGCCTGGGTCCGCCGAGTCCAGCTGGATGCCGAAGCTTTCGTCCGCCAGCAGTTCGCCGCTGCCGCCGGTGCGGGTGGTCACGATGGGGCAGCCGCAGGCCGCCGCCTCCAAAAAGGTGGTGGGGAACCCCTCGGCGTAGTAGGTGGGCAGGCAATAGACCTGGCTCTGGGCCAGCAGCTGCATCGCCTTGGGGTAGGCCACCGCCCCCAAAAGGTGCACGTCCGGCGGGCATTCCTTTTGCAGGGAGGCCAGCAGCGGCCCGTCCCCCGCCACCGCCAGCGCCGCGCCGGGCACGGCGGCGTCGGTGAAGGCTTTGATGAGTTCCGCCACGCCCTTTTCGGGGATGATGCGCCCCACAAAGGCCGCCAGCGGCGCGTCCGGCGCAAGGCCCAGCTCTTTTCGCCAGTCGGTGGCGTCGGGGGCGTGGGCCAAAGCGCGCACCTCGGCGGGGTCCACCGCGTTGTAAAGCTGGCCCTCGGCTTTGATGCCGAAGTGCTCCAGCCAGCGGCAGACCGCCTGGCTCACGCCGAAAAACCGCATGCGGTAGTGTTTGAGCACCGCCGCGGCAAAATGCTCGTAGGCCGCCCCCGCCGCCGAGGCAAGCGCCCCGTCCATGGGCAGGTGGCCGGTGGAATGGTCCACCACGATGGCCGGGATGCGCCGCCTTGCCGCCTGCCGCGCGGCGTAGAGGCTGCTGACGTAAAACCGGGTGTTGATGAGGCAGAAGTCTATTTCGCGGCCCCAGAGCAGCGCCGCCAGCCGTTTGAATTCCCGCCCGGGGCGCAGCACCGGGAACCGGCCGCCCATCAGCGGCCACACCGGCAGCCGCAGGATCTCGATGCCCCCGGCGCCGGTCTCGTGGGCCGGAAGGCCGGGCAGGGCGCTGGTCACCACCAGCGCCTTGTGCCCCGCCTGCACCACACGGCGGGCCAGGTTATAGGTGTAGCGCTCCACCCCGCCCACGGTGGGCAGGTATTGGGCCGAGAAAAAGCAGATGGTCACCGCCGCCCGCCTCCTTTTGGGCCGTCAGGCCTTTTTCTTATAGACAAATTCCCGCTGGAGCTGGAAGCTGATGAAGAAGAGCACGATGTCCACCGCTGCCTTGATGGCGATCTCCCAGCCGCCCGGAGGGCACAGCAGGGAGGTGACAAGGCTCACCAGCCCCGCGCTGGCCAGCATCTGCGCCGCCGCCAGCATCACATAGCGCACCGCCGCCCGCCTGTGGCCGGCCTTGCTGTGGAACACCACCCGGTGGTTCATGTAATAGTTGTAGCTGGCGGAGAACAGCCGCGCCAGGGCGGTGCAGACGAACACCGTCAGGACGCGCCCGTTTCCGCTGGGCGTGGGCGCGAACAGGCCCGACAGCAGCGACAGCAGAAGGAACAGGCTGAACAGCGCCAGGTCCAGCACGCTGGAGGAAAGGCTGGAGAACAAAAACTTGCCGAAGATGGCGTAGATGCGCGCCGAGTCCCGCAGGGGATGGAAGTGGGAGGTGTGGTTCTCCTTGGAATCGTAGATGGTCTCGATGGGCAGTTCCAGAATGGGCAGCCGGTCGCGGGTCTCGATGAGCATGTTGCTCTCGAACTCAAAGCGCTCGCCCGGCACGTTCATCAGCCGCTTCATGAAGGAGGTGGGCACCCCCCGCAGGCCGGTCTGGGTGTCGCTCACCGACACGCCGCACAGCGCCCGGAACATGAAGCGGGTGATCTTGTTGCCCCAGCGGCTTTTGAAGGGCACGCCCGCGTCGTCAAAGTCACGGCAGCCCAGCAGAAGGCTGTCCGGGTGCTCGGCCATGGCCTGCATGAAGCGCAGGATGTCCTGGGGAGAATGCTGGCCGTCGGAGTCGGCGGTGATGGCGCCGGGCGCCTGGGGCCAGGTGTTCAGGCAGAAGTTGAAGGCGGTCTTGAGGGCCCGCCCCTTGCCCAGGTTCACCGCGTGGCGCAGCACCACGCAGCCCCATTCCCGCTGCGCCCGCTCAAAAACAGGGGCGTATTCCGGGCCGCTGCCGTCGTCCACCAGCACGATGTTCTCGATGCCCGCCTCTTTCATCCGGCCCAGCAGAAGGGGAAGGCGCTCGTCCGGCTCCAGGCTGGGAATGATCACCGGCACTGCTTTGAAATCAACCATAAAAAAGTCCTCGAATCCATATTATCGGGCCACCACGGCCAGGAAAACGTTCAACAGCACGCCGATGTCCACCAGCGCCGCCGCCAGCACAACGCCGCGCCGGCAGTCGCCGGCAAGGCACAGCGCCTTGGGCCGCACCAGCAAAAGCAGCGGCAGCACCGGCAGGAAATAGCGTCCCTGGAACCCATAGATGGTCTCGTAGTAGGTGGGGGTCCAGGAGATGCAGCCCAGCACCGCCAGGCCGCAGCAGCAAAGGGCGATGAACAGCGCGCCCCAGCGGGCGGGCAGGGGCATCGCCCCGACCTCCTCCGGGCACAGCCAGGCCAGGGCCAGCAGGCCATAGAGCAGGATGATCCAGCCCCAGGCAAGGTCCAGGGGCCTGTCCAGCCCGAAGTAGCCCAGGGTGCCGCCCACAAGGGTGCTCAGGTAATGGTCGCCCTCCTCCACCACCGAGCGGATGCACAGTTCGGCGGTCTCCAGCGGGTGGGAGAGGATGTAGGGCAGGGTGAAGCAGGTCAGGTCCTCCTGGGTGGAGAAGCTGTTGGCCGCCGCGGGCCCGGCGGCGCCGTCCGCCGCTTCGGGGGCGGTTTCCGAGGCCGGTTGGGCGGCGGAACTGCTGGCAGCGGGCTCCGCTGCCGCGCCTTCCTCCGCCGGGTCAGCCGCCTGCGAAGCGCTTTCGGCCCCGCCGGAAGTCTGCGCGGCGCTCTGGGCCGCCTCGCCGGAGGAGGCCGGCACCGCGCTCTGTACGTCCGTTTCAGGGGCTGCCTGCTCCTGGGCCATCAGGCTGGCCGCGCCCGCGGCGGCGGTGCCGCTGGTCTGGGTGAAGCCCACAAGGGCCCCCGCCGCGCCGCTGTTCAAAAGGAAGGCCGCGGCGCACAGGGCCAGAAAACCGCCCTTGATCCAGCGGGCAAAGCGGCCCAGCCGCACCGCGGGGATGAGCAGGATGAGCCCCGCCAGCGGCAGATACACCACCTTGCTGGGCACGATGAGCACCGCCAGCACCGCCGGCAGCGCCAGCTGCTTTGCGCCGATGTGCTCCCGGGGGCCGAAGGCCAGGTCCAGCAGCAGGGCGGAAAAGAAGAAGCACAGGGCCAGCAGGTTTGAATCCCGGCTGTAGGAGGCCGCCAGATGCAGCGTCATGGGCAGCAGGGCGGCCACGGCAAAGGCGGGTTTTGCCACCGGCGTGCGCTTCACCGCCCAGGCGGCCAGGAAGGCGAAGAACACAAGGTTTGCCAGCCGCCCCAGATAAAGCGTGGCGGCAAAGCCCAGGTGCAGCCAGTAGCCGATCAGCACGCCGAAGCCGCTGATCCAGTAGAGGGTGTAGCTGCTGTCCACCTGGTACTCGTCAAAGGTGTGGGTGGCAAAGGTGGGGTCGGTGTTGGGCCGCCCGATGACCCTGGCGATGTGCTGCCAGGTGAAAACGGTGGTCTCGTCCACCTGGATGAGGGCGTCCTGGTCCGACGGGCGGCGGATGGTGTCCCGGATGTGGCTTTGGGCCACGGGCAGATGGGGGTCATAGAGGGTGCTGGCCAGAGTGAAGCTCTGGTTGATGTGGTATTTTTCGTCCGGCGCGGCATAGGGGGGCAGCAGCACGTTGAAGGCAAAGCCCAGCACCAGCACCGCGCAGAACACCATGCGGTGCAGCGGCAGGCTGCGGCGGCAGTAACACCAGTAGAGCAGCCCCGCCGCGGCGATGCAACCGGCGGCGAACAGCCAGTAGAACCTGGTCAGAAAACCGCCCACCCGGGCCTGGGTGCCCAGCAGGGCCACGGTGCCGTCCACCTCCCGGCCGTCCACCGTCAGCGAAACGCCCGCAGGCATGCCGCCCTCTTCATAGCCCACGCACAGCCGGCCCTCGCCGGAGTAGTGGGGGATGAGGGTCAGGGCGTACTCCACCGCCTCGCCGGGGTTTTCCACAAAGCGGTCCAGCCCGAGGGTGGTGTAATAGGCCTCCCAGCCGTTGTAGATGTAGCGCATGTCGCCGGTGGAACGGGCCAGTTCCTCGCCGGTGGCGCTGTCGGTGAGGATGAGCTCCAGCTCCCCTTCGGGGGGCGTCCCCGTGTTCTCGGCGGCCAGCACAAGGCTCAGCGCCAGCAGGTCCCGGTCGCAGGAAAAGCGCTGCTCCATCTTCTCTTCGATGGCAATGAAGCTGTGGAACTGGTCGTTGATGGCCCAGCTGCTGCTCTTGTCGCCCTGGCCCCGGATGTGGGTCAGCCAGACGGCGGCAAACACCGCAAAAAGGAAAAAGCAGAGCAGAGCGCCGGCGAGCGCCCGCCTGTGTGTTTTGAAAAATGTCAGCACCTTCTGCATCCCGTCGCCTCCCGGCAGTTTTGTGGGCGCAGGGCTTTTCAGCCCTTTGCGCCGTACACCTGCTCCACCAGCGCCTCAAAGCGGCCCTGGCGGCGCAGAAGAAAGACCACGGCGTCCCGCACCGCGCCTTCGCCCCCTTTGCGGGGGCTGACAAGATCCGCCCGGCGGCGCACCAGCTCGTCCGCGTCGGCGGGGCAGGCAACAAAGCCCGCCAGGCTCATGGCGGCCAGATCGTTCCAGTCGTCGCCCACATAGGCCACCTGGTCCTTCGCCAGGCCCTGCTCTTTCAGAAAAGCAGCCAGATACGCCGCCTTGTCCTTGCAGTTCTGCACGCAGAAGTCAAGGTGCAGTTCCTCGGCCCGGCGGCGCACCGGCACGCTCTCCCGCCCGGTGAGGATCATCACCCGGATGCCCGCCGCCCGGGCAAGGGAAAGGCCCGCGCCGTCCCGCACGGAGAACTTTTTGGTCTCGTTCCCGGTGGAGTCCAGATACAGCCCGCCGTCGGTGAGGGTGCCGTCCACATCCAGCACCAGCAGTCGAATGTCGTTCATCGGCTCACCCTTTCTGGTAGTGGCTGGGGGTGACGAAGGTCACCGCAAGGCCGCAGCCGCCGATGGCCGCGGCCATGGCCCGGTTGTAGTCGGCGCCGCGGGGTGTGTGGTTCTTCATGCGGGGGTCGCAGTAGTTCTCGGTGCCCGGCTCATAGCCGTCCGCGCCCGCCAGCGCCGCTTCCTTCACGCCCAGCTGCTCCAGAAGGCGCAGCAGCATGATGAGGCTGTTGGCCCCCATGGTGAAGGCCCCCGCCAGGCTGTTGTAGTCCAGGCGGAAGTCCGCCTTGCCCTCCAGGTTGGAGGTGCACAGCACCGGGCAGGGCGGGGAGGTGAATTTGTCGAACCGCTTGCCGCTGGAGAAAAAGGCGTAGTCCGCCTTAAGGCCCTCCGGCACGAAGTTTGCGGCGATGACCACCGGGGCCTCCCGGGCGATGAAGGCCTCCACCTCGGTGCGGTGGGTGGCCAGGGTGCCGCCGGGGGCAAGGCACAGCACCTTGCGGCCCGCCAGAAGCCCCGCCAGCCGGGCGCGGTCCGCCGTGTCGTCGATGCGGTTGTCTTTGTAGGAGGCGTACAATTCGTCGGCGTAGGCCGCGTCGAAGGCGGTCTTTTTCTCGGGGGCGATGCGGCTGAGCAGATGGTTGATGTCCCGGTTGGAAAGGTCGCCCTTGCCCAGAAAGTGCTCGGCGTAGTTGCGGTGCAGGTTGTACTTGGCCGACAGGAAGTAGGCCGGGGAGTAGCCCCAGGGGCTCTTCTCCTTGATGGGCAGGATGTGCTCCTGAATGGCGTCCAGCATGCGGTCGATGTCGTAATGCTTGCCGAAGTTCTGGTTCAGATGATCGGCGATGAGCTCGATGCACAGGTTGCCGGGGGTGCGGCCCATGCCCAGAAGGCTTGCGTCCACCGTGACGTCCCGGCCCACCAGGTGCATGTCCAGGAAACGCTGGGCCAGGCTGAAGCTCTGGGCCAGGTTCTCGTGCAGGTGCAGGCCCAGGGCGATGTCCTTGGCGAGGTTGTTGTCCACCAGGCGCACGATGCGCTCCAGGTCCTGCATCTGCATGCTGCCGAAGGTGTCCACGATGGAGAAGGCGAAGGGGTGCAGCTTGTTCACCTGCTCGCACAGCCACAGGACGCCCGCGTCGGAGTAGCCCATGATGTTGATGGGGTTGCAGCTGATCTTGTAGCCCTTGTCCTGGGCCTTGCGGCAGAAGGCGAGGCCCTGTTCGATGTCGTAGTCGTGGAAGGTCACCCGGATCATGTCGATGCCGGTGCCGTCCCAGGGCTCCAGCTTGTCGATGTCGTAGAAGTTGTGCAGCGCCATGCCGGAGAAGATGGTGTTCTTCCGGTCGGCGGGCAGCACCTTTTTCAGCTCGGCCACGGTGTTCCAGCGGCTCTGGTCCATGTCCGGCTCCAGATCGCGCAGAAAGCCCACCTCCACGATGTCGGTGCCGGCGTTCACAAGGCTGGCCACGATGTCGCGGATGTTCTCAAAGCCGAATTTCCAGTCATTCACATAGCCCCCGTCCCGCAGGGTGCAGTCGAGCAAACGGATGGTAGACATAAAAAGTTCCCTTTCTGCCCCCAAAAGGGGCGGCGGGCGCGCCGCAAAGCGCCAAAGTCAAACTTGCGCCCGGCCCGCAAAAGCCGGGGCCGGGGTCAGCGGCTCTGCCGCTGGCGAAGCACGCCGCACACGATGTCCACGTCTTTGGGCGTGTCCACCGACACGGTCTTGTAGGGCGAGAGCACCGCGTGCACGGTGTGGCCGTTCTCGATGAAGCGCATCAGGTCGTTTTCCTCGGCCTGTTCCAGGGCGCTCTTCGGGGTGGCGGCGTAAAAATCCAGCGCCTTTTTGCTGAACAGCTGGATGCCGGTGATCTTTTCGTATTCAAAATCCGCCGTGCCCTTGGGGTAGGGGATGGGGCTGCGGCTGATAAGCAAAATTTCCCGCCGGGCGTTGCAGACCACTTTCTGGTTGGAGAAGTCGATCACGTCCGCCGGGTGCTCCATGCGGTTGGTCACCCCCGCCACATAGTATGGGTCATCGGGCAGCTCTTTGGGCAGGATGAGCTCGAAGGCCTTCGGGTCGATGAGGGGCTCGTCCCCCATGATCTGCAAATAGAGGTCCGCCTGGATGAGGCAGCTCACCTCCTGGATGCGGGCGGTGGGGGTGTCGTGGTCGGCGCGGGTCATCACCGCGTCCATGCCGTACTCCTTGCACGCCGCGAGGATGCGCTCGTCGTCGGTGGCCACCACCAGGCCGTCCAGCAGGGGGCTCTGTTTTGCCGCCTGGTACACCCACCACACCATGGGCTTGCCCAGAATGTCCACCAGAGGCTTGCCCGGCAGGCGGCTGGAAGCGTAGCGGGCGGGGATGACGCCGAGAATCTTCATGGGAAAAACCTCTTTTCCGCCCCGGTATCAAAACGAACCGGGGGCCGTTGTTATTTCACAAAAATCGTCAGGCTCCGGCCAGGGCCAGCGCCTCGTCCAGCGTGAGGGAGACCTTTTCGTCGGCGGCCTCAAAAGCCTTCAGGACGGTGGATCCCACCGTCACCGCCTTCGCAAAGCGGAAGGGCAGCGCGAAGTTGAGCACCTCGCTGGGCATGGCCCTGTCCAGCACCACCGCGCCGGGGAAGAGGGAGGCGTAGTCGGAGGCGTCCCGCGGGTGGGCCTTGATGAACAGCGGCCCGCCGGAACAGTGCTTTGCCGCCACCGCCTTGTACATCCGCCGCTGGGCCGTTTCGTCCATCAGCCCTTCGCCGGCGAAATCCCGCGTCAAAAACAGCACCGCCCCGGCAGTGTCCGCCGGCAGCGGCGTGGTGATGAACACAGAGCTCAAAAGGGCCTTCTGCTCTTTGGTGAGGGCGGCGAAGGCTGCCTTTTGGCGGCGCTGCAAAAGCCGCTCTTTGGCAAAGGGCACGGTGGCCTTTGCGACGCTTTCGGTCTCGATGGCCTTCACCTTTTTCCAGTCGCCCCAGTAGAGGTAGCCATAGCCAAAAGCCTGCCGCAGGGCAAAGTGGGGCAGCGCCCGCTGCTGCTGGATGAGGAGATGGCCGCCCTCCGCGCAGGTGCTGGCAAAGGTGTCTTCGCAGAGGATGTAGCGAAGGCCCTTGTCCTGCAGATAGCGCCCCAGCACGCTCCAGTCGTTGTGGATGTAAACGTCCCGGTACCGCGCGCCGTCCAGCGAAAAGCCGTGGTATTTCTCCACGTTGCGCCGGCCCATGACGCGCTGGAGCAAAAGGGTGCGCCAAAAGCCCTTCTGGAAGGCGCTGCCGCAGCTTTCCTCGTCGAACACCCGCACTTCGGAAAAAAGGCCGGTGGCGCGAAGGCGCGCGGCCAGGGCTTCGGCTTCCGGCAGCACGGCGCTCAGCACCAGCGCGGGCGGGCAGGGGGCCTCAAAGGCCCGGCAGACTTCTACCATCACCTGATAGGCGGTGTGACAGATGAAAAGGTCCGGCTTCATTGGGCCGTTTCCTCCGTTCCCAGCACCTGCACCGGCGGAAAATGGATGTGGCCCCAGCCGGCGGCCCATTCGGGCAGGGTGCGGTCGGTGTTGGTGATCTCAAAGGCGAATTCCTGGTTGGGCTTGTCCAGGCAGATGGCGCCCGCCAGCTCCCGCTCGAACACGTCCAGATAGAAGAAGTATTGCCCTTCGCTCAAAATGGAGGTGTCGAAGGTGAAGGTGGTGGTGTAGACCCGGCCCGGCTCGGCGGCCCCCAGGGTGACGGGGTGGCTGATGCCCACGGGGCTGGAATCCCGGTAGTGGATGTTCAGCTTCATGTTCACCGCGTCGAACTTCTGGCCCGCCCGCCAGCGGATGCGCACGGTCAGCGGCTCGCCGGCGGCGAACACGCTGCTTTCCTTGCCCACAAAATCAAGGCTCAAAACGCGCAGGCGCTTGCCGGCGCCGGAGGTCATGCGGCCCAGGTCCTCCAGTTCATAGTGGACCACGTTCACGTCGGTGGTCTCCATATAAACGGCGATGGCGTCTTCCACGTTGCCGTCGAAGATGACCCGGCCCTTGTCCAGCACCACGCAGCGGGTGCACAGCTGGCGGATGGTGCTCATGTTGTGGCTGACATAAAGCACCGTGCGGCCCTCCTGGCCGGCCACGTCGCTCATCTTGCCCAGGCACTTCTGCTGGAACTTCATGTCGCCCACCGCCAGCACCTCGTCCATCACCATGATCTCCGAGTCCAGATGGGCGGCCACCGCGAAGGCCAGCTTCACGAACATGCCGCTGGAATAGCGCTTCACCGGGGTGTCGATGAACTCGCCGCACTCGGAGAATTCGATGATCTGGTCCAGCTTCACGTCCACCTCGGCCTTGGTCATACCCAGGATGGAGCCGTTCATGTAGATGTTTTCCCGGCCGGTCATCTCGCCGTTGAAGCCGGTGCCCACCTCCAGCATGCTGGCCACCCGGCCCTTGATCTTCATCTCGCCCGCCGAGGGGGCGGTGATGCGGCTGAGCAGCTTCAAAAGGGTGGACTTGCCCGCGCCGTTGCGGCCGATGATGCCCAGGGCTTCCCCTTTATACACCGTCAGGTCCACCCCGTTCAGCGCCATGAAGGTCTGGCCGAACAGGCGGGTGTCGGTGCCGATGGGCAGGTTGGGGTCCTCTTTGCCCCGCACCCGGGCCCACCAGCTCTGCAGGTCGGCGGTGAGGGTGCCGCCGCCGATCTGGCCCAGGCGGTACTGCTTTTTCAGCCCGGTGATCTCGATCACCGGCTCGCGGGGGTTTTGTGTCTGCATCGTCATTTTTCCTTCCCTCCCGCGTCACACCGTGTCCATAAAGGTTTTTTCCACCCGGCTGAACAGCACCACGCCGGCGGCCAGGGTGACCAGGGCCACCACGGCGCTGTACAAAAGCCAGGCGGGGCTGACTTCGCCGCAGCCCAGCAGGGCGTAGCGGAACACCTGCACCGGCTCGGTCATGGGGTTCAGGCGCATCAGCACCAGCAGCCGGGGGCTGTTCCCGGCGATCTCGCTCATGGAATAGACCACCGGCGTGGCGTACATCCACAGCTGCACGCCGAAGCTCACCACAATGGCCAGGTCCCGGTATTTGGTGGTCAGGCTGGACACGATGATGCCCACGCCCAGGCCCATCACCATCACCAGCAGCAGCACTGCCGGCAGCGCCAGCACCCACAGGTTCATCTGCACGGCGCCGTAGGCCTGGCCGAAGAAGTAGAACCACACCCAGAAGACGAGGAACATCACCATCTGGATGAGGAGGTTGATGAGGGAGATGACCACCTGGGAGATGGGCATGGTCAGCCGGGGGAAGTACACCTTGCCGAACAGCCCCGCGTTGGTGACGAAGGTGTTGGCCGTGCCGGTGATGCAGGAAGCGAAGAAGGACCACACGGCGTTGCCCGCCATGTAGAACAAAAAGCTGGGCACGCCCGACTCGGCCAGGCCCGCGATGTTGCCGAACACCACCGTAAAGATAACGGTGGTGAGCAGCGGGTTGATGAGGATCCAGGCAGGCCCCAGAATGGTCTGCTTGTACAGAGTGGCAAAGCTGCGCTTGACGAACATGACCACCAGGTCCCGATACTGCCACAGCTCCTTCAGGTCGATGTCGAACCAGCCGGTGCGGGGCTTGATGATGGTCGTCCACTGCTGCTGGGATGTGTTATCCATGGAAAAACTCCTTTGCGCTGCGGCGTTCGCCGCACAGTGTTAACATCTTATTATACCATGAAACGGCCCTTGAGGGATAGAAAAGACGAAAATTCTGTCAGAAAACCTCCCGCCAGCTTTTTCCCAAAAGCAGGCGGCCCAGGCGGTAGGCCCGCCAAAACCAGCGCCGGTCCCCCTCAAAAGAGCGGGCGATAAAGGCCACCAGCCAAAGCTGCCCCCAGCGGAAAGGCAGGTAGTAGGGGGAGTAGACCCGCTCTTCGCCCATGTGGCGCAGAATGGCCGCAAAGCGCCCGTCCTGCAAAAGCCCGGCTTTCAGGGAGGCGCGCTTTTCGGGCGGAGTGGACAAAACGCCATAGGCCAGAGTGTGCAGGCACTGATACCACAAAAAGCCCATCTCGGCGGCAGGCACATGATAACGGCAGAGAAAATCCTCCGACAAATCGCTGAACATGGCCAAATGGCTGGGCAGAAAAGGCTGGGGCCGGTTGCTCACGCTGGCGTCGTTGTGCATTTCGTAATAGTAAAGGGGCTGGGGAAGATAGCGGATGCCCGCCGCCGGATGAGCGGCAAACCACGCCCGCCAGAAGGCCAACACAAAGGGCAGGTCGTCGGTGCCGTCCCGGATGGCCTCGTCAAAGCGCACACCCTTTTCCCGCAGAAAATCCACCGGGAAGGCCTTGGTCCACACATAGTGCACCGTGCCGGTGCGGTAAAGCTGGCCGAACTGCGGCTGGGAGTAGCGGGTGGGCAGGGCCTTGGCTGCGTCGGCGCACATCTCGGCCCACACGTCGTGGTGCCGCCAGCTCACCAGATCGTCGCCGGCGTCTTTCAGCGCCGCGGCGATGGCAGCCAGGGCGCAGGGGGCAAGGCGGTCGTCCTGGTCGAGAAACAGCAGATACCGCCCCTTCGCGGCGGCGATCCCCGCGTTGCGCGCGCCGGTGACGCCGGCATTTTTCTGGTGCAGCACCCGGATGCGCCCGTCCCCGGCGGCCAGCCGGTCGCAGACCTCGCCGCTCTCGTCGGGGCTGCCGTCGTCGATGAGCAGATGCTCATAATCGTCAAAGCCCTGGGCCCGCACGCTGGCGGCGCAGCCGGGCACAAAATCCGCCCCTTTGTACACCGGGGTCAGGATGGTGAAAAAAGGCCGCTGGGCCATGGACGGCACGCTCCTTTCGAAAACTTGATCATGGCACGCCCGGCGGGTCAGCCGGTGGGGATGAGGGGCTTCCAGCCCCGGCACAGGGTGTAAAGCCCCAGCCAGTGGAATTTCCAATAAAGGGCCATGGGCGGAACAAGGCGGCTTTGGTCCAGCGCCACCGCCAGGGCCGTTGCATGAAAGCGCAGGGGCAGATACCGCGCTTCGTAAAGGCGGTTCTGTTTAAAAAAATCCATCAGGCGGCGGTACTCGCCGCTTTTGTAAAAGCGGGCCATGGCCCGCCGCCGCTCCTTTGCCGGGGTGCACCACGCGCCGTAGAGCAGGGTGTTGAGGTACTCCATCACGATATTGGTCAGTGTTTCGGGGGACGTGCCGTACCGCTGCAAACAGTCGGTGAGAAGCCGGTCAAAGGCCTCGTAATGGCTGGGGGCAAGGCGGCTGCGGTCGCTTTTGCTCAGGCTGGCGGCGTTGCCGTTTTCATAATAGTAAAGGGGCCGGTTGATAAAAAGGCACTCCGCCTTTGGAGCCCGCTCAAAAAATGCCCGCAGATAGTCGGTGACGAAGGGACGGTCCTCGTAGCAGCGCATGGTCACGTCAAAGCGCAAGGCCGCCTTTTCCACCAGCGCGGCGCTGAACAGCTTGCCCCAGGGCGCAGCCAGGGGCGTGTCGGCGTACATGCGCCCGAAATCCCGGGCGTGGTAACGCACCTCGGGGGGCTGGCGCTGTTCTTTGCCCAGGCAGCCCCAGTCTTCGGTAAAAGCGAATACCAGAAAAGTGCCCGGTTCGGCGGTCTGCCGGGCCAGCAGCGTTTCCGCCGCGTCGGGGGCCAGGGCGTCGTCCGCATCGGCAAAAAGCAGCCAGGGGGCCCGGGCGGCCTCGATGCCGGCGTTGCGGGCGGCGGAGGCGCCGCCGTTCTTCTGATGGATCACCTGGAAACGCCCGTCCTTTGCGGCCCACTCGTCGCAGATGGCCGGCGAGCCGTCGGTGGAGCCATCGTCCACTAAAATGCACTCAAAGTCCGCAAAGGTCTGGCCGGCGATGCTGCCGAGGCAGCGGCGGAGGTATTTTTCGGCGTTGTACACCGGCACGATGATGCTGACCAATGGTTCCATGGCGGAATGCTCCTTTGCTTATTTGCGGCGGCTCCAGCCTTGCAGCGCCGCCAGCAGGGTGCGGTAGTAGGTTTCGGGCGAATAGCGCCCGGCGGCCTTCCGCCCGGCTTTTGCCATGGCGGCGGCGCGGGCGGGGTCGGTTTTCAGGGCCAGAATGGCCTCGGCGATGGTGCTTTCCAGCGGCGGCACGCCCGCCACGCCGCGCAGCTGCCCGTCCTCCCACACCTCGCTCTGGGGCAGGATGACCGCCCCGCTGCCCTCGAGGTATTCCGGCAGGCCGCCGGAGGCGGTGGCGATGACCGGGCAGCCGCAGGCCATGGCCTCGATGGCGGTGATGCCCGCCGGCTCCTGCCACAGGGCAGGGAAACAGGCCGCGTCTGCCAGCCGGTAATAGGCGGGCAGCTGCGGGTTCGGCACAAAGCCGGCGAACTTTACCCGGCCGCCCAGCGCCTCGGCTCGGCTTTGCAGCCCGTCGGCGTAGCCCGAGCGGGCTTTGGCCCCGAAGAAGGGGCTGCCCACCACCAGCAGCTTCACCTGCTCATCGGGGATGTTCGCCATCGCTGCCAGCAGCTGATGCACGCCCTTTTCCGGGCTGGTGCGCCCGCAGAAGAGCACCACAAAATCCTCTTTGCCAAAGCCCAACTTCTCCCGCAGGGCCGCGGCCTCGCCCGCTTTTGCCTCGGGGCAGAAAAGGTCAAGATCGGCGCAGTTGGGCACAAGGGCGGCGCTTTCGGGTCCTTCGCCGCTGCCCGCAAGCCAGGCCCTTCGCACGAATTCGCTGATGCAGAGGGCGCGGGGGCATATCTCGTCCAGCGCCGCGCTGCCCGGCGTTTCCCCGTGCAGATGGGCGGCGAACCGCCCCCGCCCCAGCGCGCGGCTGGCCTGCCGCCAGCCGGTAAGGTCGCCCCCCTCGGCCAGATACCAGTCGGCGTCCAGCCGCTTCAAAAAGGGGAGGGGCTTCGCGTACCAGCGGTTCCAGTGGATGGGTTTGCCCACAAGGGCCGAAAGGCGCACCGCCAGCCGGTGGCCGAGGTCTTGAGCCGGGGGCGCTTGATAGTAAAACAATGTGTCCGCGAAGCGGGCGGATTCGCCGGCGGCTTCTTCGTCCCATTGGCAGAGCACCGCCAGCTCCATCTCTTTGAATCGGGTGTTCTGGCGGGCCAGATGCTCCGCCAGGGTCTCCACCGCGCCGCCCTTCACAGCGGGCACCGGCAGGCCGGGCGGCAGCAGCAGCGCCACCCGCATCTTGTCCGTTTTGGGGGGCAGGGGCAGCGCCCGTTTTGCCCACCGGCGGCAGCTGAGTTTTTCCCGGGCGGAAAGGCCGGGGCAGTTTTTCAGAAGGGGCAGCAGGGTGGCCATCTGGGCCTGGGCCTCCTGCCAGCGGGCGGCCAGCGGCCAGGTGAGGGCGTTCTCCCCGCACTGCGCGCAGAGGGCAAGATACCTCCGCCATGCCCCCGGCAGGGCCAGCGCCGCAAGATCGGGGCGGCCCTGGGCGGTGAAAAAGCGGCAGCGGGCCGCCGCCGCGTCCACCCCGTCGAAGGCGGAGGGGCGCAGCCCGGTGCGGCAGATGCTGCCCTGGCGCAGCCGGTAGAAATAGAGCACGTCGGCAAGGCAGACGACCTTCTTCGCCTGCCAGAAGAGCAGATGGGCCACCGCGTCGTCCTCGTGGATACGCCCGGCGGGATAGCGCAGATCTTCCCACAGCCGGCGGCGGTAGAGCTTGTTCCAGGCTACGGTGTAATAGGTGGAGGAGGGGCCGAAGAACTCCGCCAGCAGGTCTTTGCCGCCGAACACGTCCGCGGCGGCGGGCAGGGTGAGCGCCCGCCCGCCCAGCGGAGCCAGCCCCTCGTCCACGTCCTCCACGGCGCACAGGGCCATGTCCGCCCCGGCTTCTTCCAGGGCGGCGTGCAGCTTTTCCAGATAGTCCGCCGCCACCACGTCGTCGGAGTCCACAAAGGCGATGGCATCGCCCGCCGCGATGTCCAGCCCGGCGTTGCGGGCGGCGGAAAGGCCGCCGTTTTGCTGGTGGATGACCTTCACCCGGCTGTCTTTCGCGGCGTATCCGTCGCAGAGGGCCCCGCAGCCGTCGGGGCTGCCGTCGTCCACAAAAATCAGCTCGAAATCGGCAAAGGTCTGGCCCAGCAGGCTTTCGGCGCAGGCGGGCAGGCAGTCCTCCACCTTGTACACCGGCACGATGACGCTGATGGCCGGGCGTTTTTCTTCGCTCATGCGCCCTCCTCCTTTCCCCTGCGCAGGCTGCCCCTGGCCACCGCCAGACGGTAGCAGCCCTCCGGGTTCAGCACGAACAGCGCCGCCCGCAGCTTTTCGGCGGCGGGCACATAGGGGCAGTGCAGAATGGCGGAAAGCAGCCCGTTCAGTTTTTTCTTGTGCTTTGCAAAGCCGGTTTTCAGCTCCGGCGAGAGGGGCCCGGCCTCGCGGGCGTGGACGTAAAAGAGATAGAACACCTGCCAGTAGCGGGCCACCGCACGGCGGTATAGGTCCGCCCGGCCAGGCTTTTGGGCGAAGAAGTCCACCCAGCCGCCGTAAAGGCGCAGGTCGTCCAGCTTTTTCACCGAAAAGGCGGCGCTGGTCATGTTGCCGGTGCGCACCCGGTAGAGATAGAGGGGCTTATTGGTGGCAACGATGCGGTGCCCGTCGTAGATTTTGTCCATGATATTCGCGTCGTCGCCGAAGAACATGGTCTCGTCGTGGCGCACGCCCTCAAAAAGCCGCGCGTCGTAGAGCTTGTTCCAGGTGACCATGCAGTACATGCCGCCGTCCCGCAGCACGTCGTAGAACTGGTTCAGTGCGTCGCCCTCGCCCAGCAGGTCCTCAGCCACGGTCACGCCCCGGCCCAGGCGGCTTCCTTCCTCGTCGATGCACTCGGCGCCGCAGGCCGCCAGGGGGCAGCCGCTTTCCTGCACCATGTTGTAGAGAGTCTCCAGAAAGTCCGGCTCCAGCAGATCGTCGGAATCCACATAGCTGATGTAGCGGCCCTTCGCCGCGTCCAGCCCGGCGTTGGCGGCGCTGGCGGGGCCGCCGTTGGGCTTGTGCACCACCCGGATGCGCCCGTCGGTTTTTGCCAGTTCGTCGCACACCTCGCCGCAGCCGTTGGGGCTGCCGTCCTCCACCAGGATGAGCTCGAAATCGGTGAAGGTCTGGGCCAGGATGCTTTTCACGGTGAGGGGAAGATAGTCCTTCGCGTCGTAGACGCTGGTGATGATGCTGATGGTGGGCATGAACGCGCCTCCTGAAAGGGGTTATTTTGCGCCCCGCAGCCGCAGGGGCAGGCAGGCGAGGGCGGGGCTTTTGCGGCGGGCGGCAAGACGGAGATACTTGCCGTAAAGGCCGGGGATGCTTTCCAGCCCTTCCAGCAGGGCGGGGTACCAGACCGGGCTTTCAAACAGGGCCGCCAGCGCCGCCTGACGCTTTTCCAGCGGGTAGGGCTTGGTACGGTCCAAAAGCAGGGTGTAAAAACTCAGCGCGTCGTGGGGGCGCTGGCTCTTGATGAGGGGGGCGGCCAGTTCCGGGTGGCCGGCGGCGGCAACGAAGGCCTCCATCTGGTCCAGCACCCTCTGGCTGGTGACGAGGTTATCCAGCGTGGCGGCGTGGGTTAGGGTGGCAGGATGCACCCAGTATTCATAAAAGCTCTCCCCCAGGTGGGCCATGCTGGTGATGTGGGGCCAGAAGGCGAAGTTGAAGGCGACGTCCTCCCCGGTGCGAAGGGCAGTGTCAAAAGAAAGGCCCGCCTGACGCACCGTTTCCAGCCTGTAGGCCTTGTTGCACAAAGAGAAGAACTGGTTTGCCTGATAGTAGCCCACGAAATGCTCCCAGAAACCATCAAGGCCGCACTGGAAAGCGGGGTAGAGAGCCGGGGTGCTTTTTCCGCCCTCCCGCCACTCAAAACCGTAGCTGATGAGGTCGGGGGAGGCGGCGGCGGCCCGGGCGATGGCGGCAAAAGCGCCGGGCTTCAGGATGTCGTCCGCGTCCACAAAGGCGAGGTAGCGCCCGGCGGCGGCGGCAAGGCCGGCATTGCGGGCGGCGGCGGCCCCGCCGTTGGGGCGGCTGAGCAGCTTCACCCGGTCGTCCTTGCGGGAGAATCCGCCGCAGAGGGCGGGGGAGGAATCGGTGGAGCCGTCGTCCACCAAAATCAGTTCGAAATAGGGGTAATCCTGGCTGAGGATGCTCTCCACCGCCGCCGAAAGATATTGTCCGGCGTTGTAGACGGGCATCACGCAGCTGATGACAGCGGGCATGGCAAAATCTCCTTGTGTTCAGAAAGTATGGGTGGTGCTGCATCGTAGCCAGCACCAGAGCGCCAGCGGTGCGGCCAGCCGCAGCGCCACACACAGGCGGTAGGGCAGAGCCATCAACCGGTTGGGGTCATTGGCCAGCCAGCGGGCAAGGATGGACTGCACGGTTTTGTCGCGCAGCAGCGCCCGGAATGCCCGATGATATCCTCTCAGCGAAAGCGCGCCCCGGCGGCCCATGAGCACCGACATCTGAGCGGTGGCCACCTGACGCAGTCGGGACGCCGCCAGGGCGTCGGCCTCGTCGTTGGTCATCCCGTAATGCAGGGCAAAACGGCGCAGCGGTTGGCGGGTGATGCGTTCTGCGTCAAGCAGGTCGGTGTGCAGGGAATGGGAGATGGATTGGTTGCCCCGGTGATCGCAGCAGTAGAAAAGAGAGGGCAGAAAACGCACCCGCCCGCAGCGTGCCAACACCTCAAGGTTGAACAGTAAGTCCTCGTTGATGCGCAGCCGCTCGTCAAAACGCACCGGCCCCACGACGGCGCGCCGATAAAGCTTGTTGCAGGGCGATGCGAACTGGCCGGTGTGTACCAGATACCGTTCAAACTCGCCCCGCAACTCGCTGAGGCTGCTGAAGGTGGCGTCCGGGAGAACGGGTTCGGCGGGTCCGCCCACGTTTGCCACCCCGAAAAAGCAGACGTCCGCATCTTCTTCCAAAACGGGCAGCGCCGCGTCGTAAAGGCCGGGGTTCAGCCAGTCGTCCGCGTCCACGAACTGAAGATATTTTCCGGACGCGGCATCGAGCCCGGCGTTGCGGGCGGCGCTGGGGCCGCCGTTTTTCTGGTGGATGACCCGCACGCGGGCATCTTCTGCCGCCAGTCGGTCACACAGGGCGGGGGAGGCGTCGGCGGAGCCGTCGTCCACCAAAATCAGTTCGGCGGCCGCCGGAGCCTGGCCAAGGACGCTGGCCGCGCACTTTTCCAGCGTGGTGGCGGCGTTGTACACCGGCACGATGACGCTCAGCAGCAGTTCGCTCATCCCTTGGCCTCCTTTTTGCCGAAAAGCTTGTTCCAAACAAGGCCGAAGCAACGGCCGGCGAAGTAAAAGGGCAGGGCCAGCTTTGTCCCGGCGGGCAGGCGGCCCATCTCTTTGAGGAAGGGGCCCAGGCCGCCGTATTTGACCCGGTCGATGAGGGGGAAGAAGGTGCCCGCCAACAAACAGCGGGTGAAGGGGTAGCGGCGGCCGAAGTAGGCCCGGCTTGCCAGCACCACGTCCAGAAAATCGGCGTACTTTTTCACGGCGCTGGCCCGGGTGTTGTAGTTCTTGTGCTCGGCGCAAGGCCCGCCCACCCGGTAGGCGCTCATGGCCTCGTCCATCACAAACACCCGCCCGCCGTCCAGATACAGCATGCACAAGGCGAAATCCGCGATGCTGCGGTTGGCGGTGACATAGGTTTCCCGGGCCGGGTCGGGCGTGCGGAAGATGTTGCGCACCATGCAGGCGGTGCAGGAGTAGGTGACCCCCCGCAAAAACAGGGGCATGGTGGCGTCGGCGTTCAGGATGCGCTTATCCTTCGGCAGGGTGCCGTAGGTGCGCCCGGCGTCGTCGGTGAGCAGCAGGGTGTGGCTCACCGCGAGATACTCCGGGTGGCTTCGCAGAAAATCCGCCTGCTTTTGCAGCTTGTGCTCGTCCCGCCACCAGTCGTCCCCTTCCAGGGTGCAGACGAACTCGCCTTTTGCGGCGCAAAGCCCCTCGTACCAGTTGCGGCTGATGCCCACGTTTTCCCCGCGCAGGTTCAGCCGGATACGCCCGGGGTACTTCGCGGCGTATTCTTCCAGAATGGCCCGGGTGCCGTCGGAGCCGCAGTCTTCGGTGATGTAAATTTCAAAATCGAAATCCGTCTTTTGGGCCAGCACGCTGTCGATGGCCTTGCGGATGTAGTGCTCCTGGTTGTAGGTGGTGATGACGACCGTCACCAAAGGGGCCATGGGGTCCACCTCCTTTTCTTGGGATCAGCCGCCGGGGCAAAGGCGGCGGTAAAGGTCCAGCAGGGCGGCGGCCACGGCCTTCGGGTCGTGAACGGCCAGGGCGCGCGCCCGGGCCGCGGCGGCTTTTTCCTCCGCCATGGCCGGGTCGGCCCAGAGGGCGGCCACCGCCTTTGCCATTTCGCCGGGGACGGCGGGGTCGAACAGCTCGCCCTCATCTTCACTCAGCATGCTGGGCACGCCCCCCACCGCCGCGGCGGCGCAGGGCACCCCGGTGAGCATGGCTTCGCCCAGGGAGTTGGGGCTGTTCTCGATGCTGGAACAAAGCAGGTAGGTCTCCGCCAGCAAAAACTGCTGGCGCATACCCTCGGCGTTCAGAACGCCGGTGTAGTGGATGCGCCCGGCAACGCCCAGGCGGCGGGCAAGGCTGGCCAGATAGCCGGGGTATTCCGCCAGCCAGTGCACCAGCGGCCGCAGCAGGGGGCCTTTGTCCGGCGGGGGCCAGCCCGCCACGAAAAGCTGGGCGTCCGGCCATTGCTTTGCCAGCTGGGCCAGCGCCTCGATGGCCCGGTGCAGCCCCTTGAGGGGGATGTTGCCCTGGCTGACGAACAGCCGGTGGGGCTGGGCGCCCTTTCGCTGCCAGCCGCCGGGATAGAACACCGGGCGCATGATCTCCGGCAGGTGGAGGTACTCCGCGCCGGGGGCGATGGCGGCGCAGTAGGCCCTGTCCCAGCCGGTGCGGCCCAGGATGTGCCGCGCCTTTGCCAGCACCGCCCGCTCGCTTTCGCCCCGGGCCAGCAGGCGCTCCTTCTGGGCCAGAACGGTCAGCCCGCCGGTGCGCTTTGCCAGCGCCTCTTTCAGCGGTTGGCGGCGCAAAAAGCGGGGCGGCAGGCCGTCGGCCATGTGCTCGCCGCAGGGCCCGGCCAGGCCCTGGATATACACCAGCACCTTTTCCGGGTCAAAGCATTCCAGCACCCAGGGCGCGTGGTCGTTCTCGGTGCCGAACAGCTGGATGAGGCCGGGCGCTTCCTCCGCCAGCGCCCTTTCCAGCGCCGGGCGGTCCCCGGCGGGCAGGCCGAGATAGGAAACGCCGTCGATCTTTTCCCGGCGGGGGGCGGAAAGCTGGGGCGAAAAGCTGCACAGAATCAGGTCCAGCCCTTCTTTGGGCAGGGCGGCCAGCAGGCTCACCGCCCAGCTGCCGCTGGCCTGGGGGGCAAGGCCCAGCCGGCGGGAAAAGGCGGGCAGCAGAAAATCCAGGACCCACATCACCTTCATCGCATTTCCCTCCGCTGCTTTTGTTTGGCCGCGCGGCCCACACTTATACAGACTAAAGTATAACAAAAAACGGGGCTTCTTGCAACAAAGGGGGGCGGGCGCTTTGCCGTTGCAAAGCCCCGCCGCGCTGTGGTACAATAAACGGGAGACCAGATGGGCCAGATCCTCACCGCCGCCGAGGCCGCCGCCCTTTTGGAGAAATACGCCGTCATCCTGCCCAGGCCCGTTTACAAACTGGCCTGCAACGGCACGCTCTATCATAATAAGTCCCGGGATGGCCAGGACAAGCCCCTGCTGCTGGAGGAGATCGTTGCCCGCCGCTGCCCGGAATACATGCCCTCCTTTGAAAAGTTTGTCTACGGCCGCCGGGCCAGCTTCGGCAATATGCTCGTTGCAAAGCGGGAAACCTTCTGCGCCTACAGCGCCTGGATGTTCCCTTTGCTGGAGGAGTTCGAGCGCCTGGGCGAAGCGCAGGGCATCCTGGACCCGCGCATGTGCGGCTTTGTCTCGGAGTATCTGCTCTGCATCTGGGCCGACCACAACTTCCGGCCGGAGAAGATTTATTTCATGGACGTGGCCAACACCGAGGCGGACCGGCGGGCGCTGGGCTACCGGGCGCGCAAAGCCCTGGTGAAAACAGGGCTGTTCGAGCCGGTGAGCCGCGCGGCCTTCGCGGTGTACTACAGAATCAAAGGCTGCTGAACAAGGTCCGCCCCGCAAAGCACTTGCGCAGGATGAAAAAAGAGCGTAAGATTAAAAACCGCGCGATGTGAAATCAGCGCACAACTGCCAGAAAAGCGAGGAAACGGAATGGAGCGCGTGGAACTGATCCGGGCCCTGATGGAGGAAAAGCGCCGCGGCATGGAGGCCTATGAGAGGTATCTGAACGAAAAGCACCTTTATGCCCCCGGCATGATGCTCTACATGCGGGAGGCGCACTTTCTCACTGCGGTCGGCCCCGGCGGCGAGCCCACCGTTTCGGAGCTGGCCGCCCGTCTGGGCGTGACCCACGGGGCGGTGTCGCAGCTGGCCGGCCGCCTTGAAAAAAAGGGGCTGGTGCAGCGCACCGCGAACCCCAAAGACCGCCGCCAGTCCATCGTGCGACTCACCGACGCCGGCAAGGAATTGTGCCGCCGCCACCAGGCTGCCGACCAGCGCAACTACGGTTACATCAGCCAATGGCTGGACGGCTTTTCCGACGAAGAAGTCAGCCTTGTGCTGCGCTACGAAGCCCGCATGCGCGATTTGTTCGAGACGGTGAACAAGGACATTGGCGAGCGATTGTTGTGAAAATACACAAATACTCTTGCAAAAGACCTCTGTTTTGCCAAATTGACAAAGCAGAGATCTTCTTTTTATAATTTATGTTAGCAGCTAACAAATTTTCTGGTATGGCAAATCTGCCTTTTTCCATCGCCGGAAGGCCCGGCGGTTTCTTTTTGGGCAAATAGGTTAGCAGCTAACAAAAAAGGCCCCTGCCGGCGGGAGCGCCGGCTTTTTGAAACACATTTGCGTTAGCATGTAACGAATTGAAAGGAAGGTGCAGGCCAAAATCGCCCCGGGCAGGGCACAGGGCCCGGCGGGGCGGCGGGGAAACGATCGCATCTCAACGCTGCAACGACCTGAATCAAGGAGGAATCAAACCATGTCTCAAACTGAAACCGGCGCCCAGAACAAAAAACTCACGCGCACCGACCTGTTCTCCATGGCCATCGGCGCCTATGTGGCGTTCGGCATCGGCCACATCCAGCCGGACTACATGGCTCCCGACCAGTTCATGACCGGCGGGATCACCGGCTTTCTGCTGGCCTCCGTGTATCTGAACTTCGCCTGCGGCGGCGCGACCTATGTGGTGAATTACAGCTCCCAAGCCAAGAACCCCACCAAGGACATTCCCTTCGTCATCATCGTTTCCACCGGCGCCATCGTGGTGCTGTATGCTGTGATGAGCACCATCGCCGCCGGTGTGCTGCCGGTGAGCGAGGTGGCGAACCAGCCCCTGAGCGTGTCCGCCGCTGTGTTCATGCCCGGCCCGGTCCACACCTTCTTCGTGGTGGGCGGCGCCATCTTCGCGCTGCTGACCACCCTGAACTTCTCCATCGGCATGATGACCTATCCCGCCCTGCGCGCCTGCAAGGACGGCTGGCTGCCCAAGGGCCTGGCCACCTGCAACAAGAAGTTCGGCACCCCCCACTGGATCCTGCTGGCCTTCTACCTCATCGGCCTGGTGCCCATCCTCGTGGGCCTGGACCTGACCACTGTGGCCAACAGCACCGTGATCCTGACCACCGCGATCCGCGGCGTCATCGCCTACTCGGCGCTGCGCCTGCCCAAGATCATGCCGGAGCTGTGGGGCCAGTCCAAGTTCCATGTGAGCGGCACGGTGCTGAAGGTGGTCTGCGGCCTGACCCTGGTCATCACCGTCATCTCCATCGTGCTGCTGCTGGTGAGCACCGCGCCGGTGCAGATCCTGGGCAACTGCTGCATTCTGGCCCTGGCCGTGGTGCTGGCCTTTGCCCGTAACCGCCATGTCAAGCTGGAGGCAAACTACACCGCAAAATAAGCCTGCCGGCGGCTGTGCCGGCAGGCCCCCGCCGCCGGCGGGGGAACGAAGGAGGAAAGACCCATGACATACGATTTTGACCGCAAAGTGGACCGCAAGAGCACCAACGACATGAAATGGCACGCCAAGGCGGTGAGCATGTATCTGCACCGGGAGATCCCCGAGACCATGATCCCCATGTGGCTGGCGGACACCGAGTTCGCCTGCCCGCCCTGCATCGTGAAGGCGGTCGAGGCGCGGGCCGCCAAGGAGATCTTTGGCTACTGCGCCCCCATGGAGAGCTACTACGCCGCCGTGTGCAGCTGGCAGAAGCGCCGCCACAACTGGGATGTGTCCCCCGCGTGGGTGACCCAGCTGCCCTCGGTGGTGGCGGGCATCAACATCGCCATCCGCGCCTTCAGCCAGCCGGGCGACGGCGTCATCATCCAGCAGCCGGTGTACGACCCCTTTGCCACCATCGTGCAGCAGGCGGGCCGCATCGTGGTGAACAACGCGCTGGTGGAGACCGGGCACGGCTTTGAGATGAACTTCGACGAGCTGGCCCGGCTTGCGGCCAGGCCTGAGAACAAGATCATGGTGCTGTGCAGCCCCCACAACCCGGTGGGCCGGGTGTGGAAGGAGGAGGAGCTGCGCCGCGTGGCGGACATCTGCGCCGCCAACGACGTGCTGCTGGTGTGCGACGAGATCCACAGCGACATCGTCTACACCGGCCACCGGCACATCCCCATCCTGGCGCTGGACGAAAAGTACAGCCAGAAGTGCATCCTGCTCAACGCCCCCGGCAAGACCTTCAACGTGGCGGGCCTCAAGTCCAGCTACTCCATCATCCCCAGCGAGGAGCTGCGCAAGGCATTCAACGCCATGCAGGTGGCCATGTCGCTGGATGTGAAAAACACCTTCGGCCTGGAGGGCACCATCGCGGCCTACACCGGCGAGGGCGAGGAGTGGATGGAGCAGGAGCTGGCCTATCTGGAGCAGAACATGGCCTTTGCGTCGGAATTTGTGGAAAAGAACATGCCCGGCGCAAAGCTGCCCAAGCCGGAAGGCACCTTCCTGGGCTGGCTGGACCTGCGGGGCCTGGGCCTTTCGGACGAGGAACTGTTCCGGCGCATCGTGCTGGAGGCGGCGGTCATCTGCGTGCCCGGCGGCTGGTTCGGCCCCGGCGGAGAGGGCCACATCCGCCTGAACGCGGGCTGCCCCCGCGCCATGCTGCAGGAGGCGCTGGAGCGCATCCGCGACGTGCTTTACAAGAAATAAGAAAAAACGAAGGGGAGCCCCCATGCTTTTGCATGGGGGCCCCTTTTTGCGCGTTCAAAGGCCGGCCTTGCGCAGCACCCGGTCGTAGACCGGGCGGCCGGGGCGGGGGCCCTCGATTTCTTCCAAAAGACCTTTCTGCACCAGCGCCTCGATGCGTCTGGCGGCAAAGCCGTCGCTCACGCCGGGGCGCAGGGTGCACAGCAGCCGCCCGATGGCCTCGGCCTCCCGAAACTCTTGCGGCAGGGCGCGCAGGACCTCCAGCACGAAGCAGTCGTAAAAATCCTCCGGAACGCTCACAAGGCGGCCGTTCACCACCGCCCGCAGGGGGGCGTTCTGCGCCGCCAGCAGCGCCCACTCCTGGGCCAGGGCGTTCAGCGCCGGGGCGGGCAGGGGAGTGGGGGCAGCCAGCGCGGCCCAGTGCCAGGGCTCCACTTCGCCCCAGCCGTCGTACCGCACCGCGGTGCCGTCCGGCCGCGCTTCAAACTCCGGCAGCCGCACCCGTTCCACTCGCAGCTTGTCAAACCCCAGAGGCCGCAGCCAGGCCGCCAGAGAGCGGATGCCGCAGGCAGCGTCCGCACCGGGGCTCTGCCACACCCGCACCACTTCGCCGCAGGCGGCCCGGCGGCGCAGTGTTTCCAGCGCCCCGCGGGCTTCCGCCAGCATCTTTTCGGCCGCCTCCGCGTTTTCGGCGCTGTCCATGGCCCAAAGGCCCGCCAGCTCCGCCTTGCGTTTTTCGCCCGGTTCGGCCTCGGAAATATCCCCCACGCTCAAAGCCAGGGGCAGGCAGACCACGTCGGCGGGCCTGCCCTCCATGGGCAGGGCCCCGGCGGCCTGCTGCTTTTGGCGGGCGGCCTCCCGCTTTGCGGCAAGGCGGCCCAGCGGCCCGCCCGCGCCGCCGATGACGGCCACCGCCGCCGCGCCCCCCGGGCCGGAGAGCGCCACCCGCAGGCTGCCTTTTTCCGAGGTGGAAAAGACCACATGCACCATATCTTTGCCCCCTTACCAGCGCACCACCGCGTGAAGCAGCGACCACACCGCCCACACAAGGCCCGCGGCCACCAGCACCGCCACGCCCGCGATCAGGCCAAAGCTCCATTGGCCGATGAGGTAGGCGTTTTGACCCAGCAGCTGCGGTCCGAAGCACAGGCCCATCCAGATGGCCCACATCACCCAGGCGCCTTTGGGACCAAAACGCTGGATGAGCGCCCCGAAAGAAAGCCCCAGCGCCAGCGCCGCCGCCAGCAGCAGCGGGTACCACCACCAGGCCAGCACGAAGTCTTCGATCTGAAGCAGCGCGGCCTGGGCGGGCCCGCTGCCCTCGGGCAGCGGCATGCCAAGACCCAGCTTCCAGCCCTCAAAGCCCGCCAGCTTCGCCCAAAGGCCGGGCAGCAAAAAGCGTTCCGCCAGCGCCAGAAGGGCGGCCAGACCCATGACGAAGACCCCTTCCACCGCCAGCAGCCCGGCCACCAGCGCGAGGCTCTGCCGCCGGGTGCGGCCGAAGCGCAGGGCGGTGTCGAACATCACGGTCGAATTGGTGAAACTCATGATGAACAGGGAGAAGGCCCCCGCGATGGGCAGCACGATGCCCGCCAGAAAGATGCTGGTGTCCGGCTTCAGAAAGGCCATCACGCAGAGGATGACCACCTCGCCCAGCAAAAACAGCCCGCCGGTGATCGCGGCGTAAAGGGAGAAATCCTCGGCGTTCATCTTCAGGAATTTTTTAAACATGGCCTTGTCACCTCACCACATAGCCTTTGAGATAGCGATACAAAAATGCGTCCGCCGCCACGGCGGCCAGGCCCAGCGCCAGGGGCAGCAGCCAGGGCAGGCTGCCCCACCCTTCGCCGGAGAAGGCGCCGCCGGTGATGACCAGCCAGAAAGTGCCCGCCAGCATGAGCAGCACCGCCAGAACGATGAGCAGGCCCCCGAGAAGGCGGCTGCGGGCCAGCATCACCCCGCTGAGCAGCCCCAGCACCGCGGCGGCGGCCCCTGCCGTCAGAAAGGCAGGGCTGGTGTTGAGCATCAGCGCCGTGGCCGCCCCCTCCCGGGGCCAGCCGCACCACACAGGCAGGGCGGAAAACAGGGCCGAGATGGCCCAGCCGCCCACGGCGTAGATGGCCAGCACCCCCTGCAGCGCCACGAACAGGGCCTTACGGGTGGCCCCGAAGTTGAGGGCCAGGGTGAGGGTGCTCGTCATGGAAAAGGCCATCATGAACAGGATGAACAGCGACAGGGCGGGAAAACCGTCGAAATAGGTGGAAAAGAGATTCGTGTTCCCCGAAGGCACGTCGGTGACGAAGGCCCCGCCCACGATGACCGCCGCCGCGGCGGCAAAGACGGCCAGATTGATAAGGGAAAAGCGCAGAAGAAACCGGAAACAGCGTGTCATGCCGCCACCTCCCTCATTCCACCGGCTCGTGGCCGCACAGCGCCACGAACACGTTCTGCAGGTTCAGGGGCGAAACGTCCACGTCGCCCATTCCCTCAAGGTCGGCGGCCCGGCGGCCGGCGGTGTCCCGCACGGCGGCGGTCTTGCGGCGGCCCATGGCGCGTTCGCTCACCACCGTCATCCCTTCGCACACCCGGTCCACCTCCTCGGCGGCGCCGGACACATAACGGAACTGGTCCACCAGCTCCTCCGTCTCCTCGTCCTCGATGATGCGCCCGTCGTCCAGAATGAGCACCCGCTCGAACACCGACGCGGCCTCCTCGATGATGTGGGTGGAGATGATGAAGGTGCGGCCGGTGCGGGCGTAGTCCTCCAGCAGCAGCTGATAAAACCGCTCCCGGGCCACCACGTCCAGGCCCGCCACCGGCTCGTCCAGAATGGTGATGGGTGCGTTGCTGGCCAGGGCGATGAGGATGGTCACCATCGAAAGCTGGCCCTTGGAGAGCTGGCTCACCCGCTTTTTCTCCTCCACACCGAATTCTTTCAGCAGCCGCCGGGCGTATTCCTCATCCCAACGGGGATAGAAGGTGGCCCCGGCCTGCAGGTAGTGGCGGACTTTCAGATTGTTCTGACCGTAGAACAAAGTGGTCTGCAATTCGCGGGAAAAGCACAGGTCCTCAAGGGCCCTGGGGTTCTCCCACACCGGCTCGCCGTTATAGGTCACTTCGCCGGAATCGTGGGTGTTCTGGGCGGTCAGGATGCCCAGAAGGGTCGTTTTCCCCGCGCCGTTGCGCCCGATGAGCCCGTAAATTTTGCCCGGCTCGATGGTGATGTCCAGATTTTTCAGCACCTGCTTGTCCTTGTAAGATTTGCACAGGCCCTTCGCCTGCAAAATTCCGCTCGTCATGCCTTCTCTCCTCCTTCATGTTCGATGGCCTCTTTCACCATCGCCAAAAGTTCTTCCTTGCCAAGGCCCAGGGACCTGGCCTCCCGCAGAAGGGGCAGCACATACTCCTCGCCCAGGGCCTTGCGGCGCTTTTCCTTCACCGCGGCGGTGGCGCCGGGGGCAACGAACATGCCGATGCCCCGCCGCTTGTAGAGCACGCCCTCCGCCACCAGCAGGTTGATGCCCTTGGCTGCCGTGGCCGGGTTGATGCTATATTCCCTGGCCAGCTCGTTGGTGGAGGGCACCTGCTCCTCCTCCCGGTAAACGCCCCGGAGGATGTCATCCTCCAGCATCTGGGCGATCTGCTGATAGATCAGCGACTGGTCGTTCAAACTTCCATGCACGCAGTTCACCTCCGCCCCAATGTTCATTGGTTCATTACTTGTGTAATTAACCATAGCACCTCCGGGCCGCTTTGTCAAGAGGCGGAATGAAAAAATATGTGCGGGCAGGGCGAAAACGCAGAAAAAGGGCCGCCCCGGCACCATGCCGGGGCGGCCCTTGAAAAAACAGGGGGATGATTTACTTGGCGGTCACCAGCGCCAGGGTGTCGCGGGCGATCATCAGCTCCTCGTTGGTGCAGACCATCAGCACCTTCACGCGGCTGCCGGCGGCGGACAGGTCGATGATGTCGGCGCCGCGCTGCTTGTTCTTCTCCTCGTCCAGCTCGATGCCCAAAAACTCCATGTTCTTGCACACCTGCTCGCGCACATAGCCGTCGTTCTCGCCGATGCCGCCGGTGAACACGACGCAGTCCAGCCCGCCCATCGCGGCGGCGTAGGCGCCCACGTACTTCTTGATCTGGTAGTTCAGCATGTCGCTGGCCAGCTTGGCCCGCTCGTTGCCCGCGGCGGCGGCGGCCTCCACGTCCCGCTTGTCGCTGGACACGCCGGACACGCCCAGCAGGCCGCACTTCTTGTTCAGGTAGTCGGCCATCTCCTGGCCGTGGATGCCCAGCTTCTGCTCCATGTAGGTCACCACGCTGGGGTCAACGTCGCCGCAGCGGGTGCCCATCAGCACGCCGGCCAGCGGGGTCAGGCCCATGCTGGTGTCCACGCACTTGCCGCCGTCCACGGCGGTGATGCTGCTGCCGTTGCCCAGGTGGCAGGTGACCATCTTCAGCTCGGCGGGGTCCTTGCCCAGGAACTTGGCGGCGGCCATGCTCACATAGCGGTGGCTGGTGCCGTGGGCGCCGTAGCGGCGGATGGCGTACTTCTCGTACATCTCGTAGGGCACGCCGTACATATAAGCCTTGGGAGGCATGGTCTGGTGGAAGGTGGTGTCGAAAACCACCACGTTGGGCACCTCGGCGCCGAACACCTTCTTGGCGCTGCGCAGGCCCTGCACGTGGGCAAGGTTATGCACCGGGGCCAGGGGGGCGATCTCCTCGATCTTGTCGATGATGGCGTCGGTGACGATCTCGCTCTTGGTGAAGAACTCGGCGCCCTGCACGATGCGGTGGCCGATGGCGCCGATCTCGCTCTTGTCGGCAACGACGGCGCCCTCGCCGGTGGTCATCATCTCAACCACCTTCATGAAGGCTTCGGTGTGGGTGGGGAAGGGCACTTCCACGCTCCACTTGCCGCCGTGGGCCTGATGGGTGATCTTGCTGCCCTCGATGCCGATGCGCTCGCACAGGCCCTTGCACAACACGCTCTCGTCGGTCATGTCGATCAGCTGATATTTCAGCGAGGACGAACCGCAGTTGATAACCAGGATTTTCATTGATGCTTCCTCCCAAAACTGTTTCTGGCGGCTCCTGCCGCCCGGATTTACATTGTCTATCCACTATTATATAATGGGAAAAACCGCTTTTCAAGGCAAAAAGGGGGCCAAACCCATGAAAAACGCCGGCATCATCGCCGAATATGACCCGTTCCACGCCGGCCACGCCTGGCAGATCGCAGAAGCGCGCCGCCGGGGCGCCGAAGCGGTGGCCGTCTGCATGAGCGGCGACGTCACCCAGCGGGGCGGCGCGGCGCTGCTGCCGCCCTCGGTGCGGGCCGCAGCGGCCCTTGGCTGCGGGGCCGACCTGGTGCTGTGCCTGCCGAACCCCTATGCCTGCCTTTCCGCCGAGGGCTTTGCCGCCGCCGGAGCGGCTGTTTTGAGCGCTCTGCCCGCGGTGGACACCCTGGTGTTCGGGGCGGAAACGCCGGACACGGCGGCCCTCGAGCGCACTGCCGGGGCCCTGCGCTCGGAAGGCTTTTCCGCCGCCCTGGCCCGCAGCCTTGCGGGGGGCGCGCCCTTTGCCGCCGCCCGGGCCGCCGCCGCCGAAGAAGCCTGCCCCGGGGCGGGGGCGGTGCTTGCGGGCCCCAACAACAACCTGGGCGTGGAGTACTGCAAGGCCCTGGCCGCCCAGGGCAGCCATATTTCGCCCCTGGCCCTGCCCCGCAAGGGCGCGGCCCACGGCGAGGCGGAGCCCGGCGCCGGGGGCTTTGCCAGCGCCTCCAGCCTGCGAGGCCTCTGGGCGAAAGGGGGCGCGGCGGCGCTGGAGGGCTATGTGCCCGCGGCGGCGCTGGCCCTTTATAAAAAGGCCGAAGCCGCCGGGCAGGACCTGGACGAACGGGCCTGGGGCCTGGCCCTGCTCTCCCGCCTGCGGGGGATGGACGCCGCCGCCTTTGCCCGCACCCGGGGCACCGCCGAAGGGCTGGAGCATCTTCTGGAAAACGCCGTGCGCACCGCCGGAGATCTGCCGGGCCTTTACGACGCCATGAAATCCAAGCGCTATGCCCACGCCCGGCTGCGCCGCTATGTGCTGGCGGCGGCCCTGGGCTACACCGAAGCGTTGCCCGCCCTGCCGCCCTATGTCCACGTGCTGGCGGCAAACCGGCGGGGCCTGGCCCTTCTGCGGGGGGCAAAAAAGCCCGCCGGGGCCTCCCTGGCCCGCCTTTCGCGGGAAAACGAGGCCTGCCGTGCGGCGGCCGCCGCCCACGCCGCCGCCGCGGACCTTGCGGCCCTCTGCCGCCGCACCCCCGGCCCCATGGGCGGCTGTTACACCGAAAAACCGCTGCTGGTTTGTTGAAAGGAGCAGAAATCGTCAAAAATTAGACAAAGTTTTGAGCGAAACAGAAAACTTTTGCACTTTCGGTTTTTTAACAAAAATTCCATTGCCGTTTTTTGGGCGCGGAAGTATAATGGCTACAATGGGTGCAACTGGCAAACTTTTTTCAGCGCCCCTGGCGCGGGGTTTGCCCCCGAACATGAAGAGAGGATTGGTGAAAGCGTATGACAACGAACAAACACGTTCTGACCTGGCTGGACGAGATGGTCGCCCTGGTGAAGCCCGACAAGGTCGTGTGGATCGACGGCAGCGAGGAGCAGCTCACCGCCCTGCGGGAAGAGAGCTTCAGGACCGGCGAAATGGTGCCCCTGAATGAGGAACTGCTGCCCGGCTGTGTGCTGCATCACACCGCGGTGAACGACGTTGCCCGCGTGGAAGGCCGCACCTACATCTGCACCAAGAAGCGTGAGGACGCCGCCCCCATCAACAACTGGATGGAGACAAGCGAGATGAAGGCCAAGCTGATCCCCATGTACGACGGCTGCATGAAGGGCCGCACCATGTACGTCCTGCCCTACTGCATGGGCCCCATCGGCAGCCCCTTCAGCAAGGTGGGCATCGAGCTGACCGACTCCATCTATGTGGTCATGAACATGGACATCATGACCCGCATGGGCAAGCAGGCGCTGGACCAGCTGGGCGACTCCAACGACTTCGTGCGCGGCCTGCACTCCAAGGCCAAGATGGAAGAGGAGAACCGCTACATCGTGCAGTTCCCCGAAGAGAACACCATCTGGTCCATCAACTCCGGCTACGGCGGCAACGTGCTGCTGGGCAAGAAGTGCTTCGCCCTGCGCATTGCCTCCTACCTGGGCAAGAACGAGGGCTGGATGGCCGAGCACATGCTCATCCTGGGCATTGAGAATCCCCAGGGCGAGGTGAAGTACGTCACCGCCGCCTTCCCCTCTGCCTGCGGCAAGACCAACCTGGCCATGCTCATCCCGCCGGAAGGCTACCGCAACAAGGGCTACAAGGTTTGGACCGTGGGCGACGACATCGCCTGGATGCGCCAGGGCGCCGATGGCAAGCTGTACGCCATCAACCCCGAGAACGGCTTCTTCGGCGTGGCCCCCGGCACCAACATGAAGTCCAACCCCAACGCTTTGATCTCCACCCAGAAGGGCACCATCTTCACCAACGTGGCCCACAACCTGGACGACAACACCGTGTGGTGGGAAGGCCTGGACAAGAATCCGCCTGAGAACGCTCTGGATTGGACCGGCGAGCCCTGGAATGGCAAGACCTCCGAGAAGAAGGGCGCCCATCCCAACAGCCGCTTCACCGCTCCCGCCAAGAACTGCCCCTGCATCAGCGCTGAGTTCGACAAGGGCGAAGGCGTGCCGGTTTCCGCCATCATCTTCGGCGGCCGCCGCGCCCAGACCACGCCCCTGGTGTACCAGTCCCGCGATTGGAACAACGGCGTGTTCGTAGGCTCCATCATGGCTTCTGAGACCACCGCCGCCGCCACCGGCGCTGTGGGCGTGGTCCGCCGTGACCCCATGGCCATGCTGCCCTTCTGCGGCTACCACATGGGCGACTACTTCCAGCACTGGTTCGAGATGGGCGAGAAGCTGGGCGAGAACGCCCCCAAGATCTTCAACGTCAACTGGTTCCGTCTGGACAGCGAAGGCCACTTCCTGTGGCCCGGTTTCGGCGACAACTTCCGCGTGCTGGAGTGGATTCTCAAGCGCTGCGAGGGCAAGGTGGACGCCAAGGAGACCGCTATCGGCTATGTGCCCTACGCTGAGGACATCAACCTGGAGGGCATTCAGGACTTCGACATCGAGACCCTGAAGTCCATCCTGGAAGTGGACAAGGCTGCCTGGGCTAAGGAAGCCGAGGGCATTGAGGAGTTCTACAAGCAGTTTGGCGACAAGCTGCCCCAGGAGCTCCGCAACCAGCTGGAGACCTTGAAGAAGAACTGCGCCGAGTAAGTTTTTCTTCCCATTTCACCCTCTTTTTATAATGCGCCTAAGGGGCTGCCGTGGAAACGGCAGCCCCTTTATGCTAGGTGTTGGAGACTTTGGGGCGCGTC
>DWXV01000073.1 GCA_019119025.1 Candidatus Allofournierella excrementigallinarum | reverse complement strand
GCGGAAAACGGACGAAATTGCAAGAAGAATCGCCGTGCATTTCGCTGCTTTTTCCATTTTCTTTTTTGTTTCTATGCAAAAAAACTGCTGTGGCTTGATTGCCACAACAGGTTTTTCGACAGTCTGAGGCCGCTTCGGGAAATTCCCGAAGCGGCTTTTTTCTCTTGCCAAAAATCTTACTGCGCCTTCCAGGCGGCCAGGGCGGCCTCGATGACCCTGTCCATGTCGTAATATTTGTACTCGCCCAGCCGGCCGCCGAAGATCACCTTCTCCTCGCCCTCGGCCAGCGCCTTGTACTGCTGGTACAGCGCGCCGTTGGCCTCGTCGTTCACGGGGTAGTAGGGTTCGTCCCCCACCTTCCATTCGGCGCTGTACTCCCGGCTGATGACCGTCTTGGGCTGGGCGCCGAACTCGAAGTGCTTGTGCTCGATGATGCGGGTGTAGGGGGTCTCCGCGTCGGTATAGTTCACCACCGCGTTGCCCTGGTAGTTCTCCATGTCCAGCGTCTCGGTCTCAAAGCGCACGCTGCGGTAGGCCAGCGCCCCCAGCCTGTAGCCGAAGTAGGCGTCGATGGGGCCGGTGTAGACCACCTTGCCGGCCAAAGCGTCCCAGGCGGCCTTGTCCGCCAGATAGTCCACGCCCAGGCGCACCTGGGCGCCCGCCAGCATCTTCTCCACCAGGGCGGTGTAGCCGCCCACGGGGATGCCCTGGTAGAGGGCGTTGAAGTAGTTGTTGTCGTAGACAAAACGCACCGGCAGCCGCTTGATGATGAAGGCGGGCAGTTCGGTGCAGGGGCGGCCCCACTGCTTTTCGGTGTAGTGCTTGACCAGTTTCTCGTAGATGTCGGTGCCCACCAGATTGATGGCCTGCTCCTCCAGGTTCCTGGGTTCAGCCACATAGCGGGCGGCCCGCTGGCGCTCGATCTCGGCCCGGGCCTCGGCGGGGGTGACGACGCCCCACATCTTGTTGAAGGTGTTCATGTTGAAGGGCAGGTTGTAAATTTCGCCCTTGTAGTTGGCCACCGGGCTGTTGGTGTAGCGGTTGAAGGTGGCGAAGCGTCTCACATACTCCCACACCTCGTCGTTGTTGGTGTGGAAGATGTGCGCGCCGTAACGGTGCACCTGGATGCCCTCCACCGCCTCGGTGTAGATGTTGCCGGCGATGTGGTCCCGCTTTTCGAGCACGAGGCAGGTCTTTCCCGCCTCCATGGCTTTCTGAGCGAACACCGCGCCGTAAAGGCCCGCGCCCACGATGAGATAGTCGTAGTGCTCTTTCATCCTGCTCCTCCTTAGTTGAAGCCGACCAATTTCTGGCTGATCTTGTAGGCCGCCACAGCGATGGCGCGGCCCGCCGCGCCGGGCAGGTTCATCACGATGCCAAACAGCCCCCAGCGCAGCTTTTTGTAGACCCAGGGGTCAGAAGAACGGATGTACTGCCACAGCTGGCGTTTTTTCTCCAGATGCTCCGCCTCGCCGCCCCGGATGAGCAGGATGGAGGAGACGGTGGTGATGATCTCCAGATAGTTGAACAGATACTTGCGCAGCCGGGGCTCCTTCACCGCCTTCAGGTCCACCTGCTCCAGCATCAGCTTGTTCACCCGCAGCTGCTGGTCGATGCGGCGGATCATCACCGTCTCGTTCACCGACTGGTCGTTGCGGCCGATGTAGTAGTGGTAGAGGTCCACATTCAGGTAGTAGAGGGTCTTGACCCAGCGCATGGGCACATAGACATAGAGGTTATCCACATAGAAGGTGTGGCGGGGCAGGTCCAGCTTGCAGTCGCGCAGCAGCTGGGTGCGGTAGATGACCGAGTGCATCAGGATGTACTGGCCCTTGCGGAAGTGGCCCGCCTCGGCCCAGGTGAAGGGCTTGCCCTCGGGCAGCACGCCCCGGTACTCCATCACCTTTTTGTGCTTTGCGCCCACCTTGTCGTAGATGTAGTTGCAGACCAGCAGGTCCACCGGCTCGCCCTGGGCAAAGCCGCGCAGGGCGTCCAGCACCCGTGGGTAGGCCTCTTCGTCCAGCCAGTCGTCGGAGTCCACCACCTTGAAGTAGAGGCCGGTGGCGTTTTTCAGGCCGGCCATCACCGCCGCGCCGTGGCCGCCGTTCTCCTGATGGATGGCCCGCACGATGCCGGGATATTTTGCTTCCAGCTCGTCGGCGATGGCGGCGGTGCCGTCCTTGGAACCGTCGTCCACCACCAGGATCTCCACCTCGTTGCCGCCGGGCAGCAGCGTCTCCACGCAGTGGCGCATGTAGTCCTGGGAGTTGTAGCAGGGGACCGCAATGGACAGAAGCTTCACGCTTTTCGTCCTCCTTCGATTTGTTGTTGCCGTGCGCGCCAAAAGGCCGCACACAGATATTATACACGATTTTTGGAAAAATGGGGCACAAAATTTGCACTTTTTCCTGCCGTGCAAAAAAGGAACGGGCGCCCCTGCACCTATAACGATGCAGGGGCGCCCGTTTTTTCATTCCAGGCCCGAACGGTGCTCAGGCAGCCTTTGCGCTCTCGGGGAAGATCTTCTTGTTCACGAAGAAGAACACCACCATCGAGATGCCGCCGTTGAGCACGGTGGTGCCGATGTTGTAGATGAAGTCGGGCACCAGCAGGCCGGCCACCGCCACCCAGACGCAGTTGATGGAGTTGACGATGCAGGTGATGACGATAAACGCCGCCACATACCAGGCGATCTGAGGGCCGATCTTGCCCTTGGAGCGGAAGACGAAGCTGCGCTGGATGGGGAAGTTGATCATTTCACCAATGACCATGGCCACCATGTAGGCGCAGAAGTAGGCAAGGCCGCCGTGGGCCTGGTCGTAGCCCAGGATGTTCCACTCGAAGGTCTCGCCGAAGAGGGTGACCGGGATGCCCGGCCAGCCGAAGGCGGTGTCGCCCAGGCCCGCGAAGGCCGCGGGCAGAAATTGCAGCATCAGATACTTGAACACGGTGATCAGGTTGCTGACGATGACAAACAGGCCGCCCTCCCGCACCCATTTGGCGGCGGCGGGATGCTTTGCCGCAAAGTCGTTCCAAAGCTTCATTGTTGGTGTTTCCTCCTTGTACCAGGCGTTCTTCCAGGCTGTTCTGCGCCTTGCCGCAGCGAGGGGCTCAGCCCTGCGCGGACTTTTTCTCGGCCTTGGCGATGCGGGAAAGGCTTCGCCAGCCGCGCCAGACCTGCCCCAGGCCCTTGAAGAAGTGGCCGTTGACCATCACCAGGATGCCCTCGGCCATCTCCATGCTCACCATGCCGTTCATCATCTTGGCGATGCCGCGGAAGGGCATGTTGTAGATGAACAGGATGTTCAGGTCGGGCTTGCCCTGGGCGATGCTCTTTTCCTTCATATTGGTCAGGATGCGGCCCGCCAGCCGGGCGATGGGGTTTTTGGCGTAGTACATCTGGCAGATGGCGTCGTTCATCTCCAGCAGCCTGGTCTCGTCCCATTTGCCCTCGGGCACTTCCCGGCCCAGCAGGGCGGCAAAGGCCTCGTCGGGCACATCGTCCAGCTCAAGGCCGTAGTAGCAGGCCAGCGCTTCCTTGTCCGCGGTGGCCTGCACGGCCTCGCCCGCCACGTTCACGCTGCCGGACAGGCGGATGTCGGCGCAGCTGGAGCCCACCATCACGGTGTACTCGCCGCCCTCCACCTTCCAGGCCCCGGCCTGCGCATCGTACCAGCGGAAGGCCTTGTCGTCCAGGGGGATGGTGACCCGGCGGCTCTCCCCTTCCGCCAGGCGCACCTTGGCAAACGCCTTGAGTTCCTTGGCCGGCCGCAGGATGGCGCTGCCGGGCTTGCCGACATAGACCTGCGCCACTTCGGCGCCCTCCACACTGCCGGTGTTGGTGAGGGTGAAGCTGACCTCGGTCTCGCTCACCGCAAGGCCGCTGTAAGCGAAGGTGGTGTAAGAAAGGCCGTAACCGAAGGCAAACCGCACGGGCTTGTTCGCCGTTTCAAACCAGCGGTAGCCCACGAAGGGGCCCTCCCGGTATTCGGCGGTGCGCTGGCGGCCGGGCCAGTAGTGGCTCACCGGCTCGTCGGCCCATTCCAGCGGCCAGGTCTGGCTCAGGCGGCCGCCCGGGCACACCTGCCCGGTGATGACCCGCAGGGCGGCCGAAGCGCCCGCCTGCCCGCACAGGCCGGTGTAGACCAGGGCCTTGCAGTGCTCCAGCCAGGGGGTCTCCACCGGGCTGCCGGCGGCCAGGACCACCACCACGTTGGGGTTGGCAGCGGCCACAGCCTTCAGCAGCTGGACCTGATTGTCCGGCAGGCGCATATGCTCCCGGTCCAGGCCCTCGGTCTCGCTGATCTCGGGCAGGCCCATGTAGAGCAGCACGGTGTCCGCCTGCCCCGCCAGGGCCACGGCCTGCTCGGTGAGGGCCTTGTCCGCCGCGTCCGCCCGGGTAAAGCCCTGGGCGTAGCCCACGCTCTCCAGGGGCATCTTGTCCAGCACGTCCAGGGCGCACTCCAGTTTGGTGGGATTCACCAGGCTGCTGCCCGCGCCCTGGTAGCGGGGGATGGCGGCAAAGTCGCCGATGACGGCCACCTTCGCGCCGGCGGCCAGGGGCAGGATGTTCTCCTCGTTCTTCAGCAGCACCACGGCCTCTTCCGCCACCCTGGCGGCCAGGGCGTGATGGCCTTCCTTGTCAAAGCTGCCGTCGGCCTTTTCCTTCGGGGCCACCGCCAGGATGACGTCCAGCAGTTCGTCCACCCGCTGGTCCACCACCTCCTCGCCGATGACGCCCGCCTTCACGGCGGCGGCCAGCTGGCGGTCGGAGTCGCCGGCGGTGCCGGGCATCTCCAGATGGCTGCCCGCGCGCACGCCCTCCACATGGTCGTTGGAACCGCCCCAGTCGGTGACCACGGCGCCCTCAAAGCCCCACTCGTCCCGCAGGATGTCGCTGAGCAGGGTCTTGTCCTCGTTGGCGTAGGTCCCGTTGATCCGGTTGTAGGAGGACATGATGAATTTGGGCTTGCCTTCCTTGACGGCGATCTCGAAGTTGGTGAGATAGATCTCCCGGAAGGTGCGCTCGTCCACCACGCTGTCGCTTGCCATGCGCAGGGTCTCCTGGCTGTTGGCGGCAAAGTGCTTGGGGCAGGCGGCGATGCCCCGGCTCTGGATGCCCCGGATGTAGCCTGCGGCCAGCTTTCCCGCCAGGATGGGGTCCTCGGAGAAGTACTCAAAGTTGCGCCCGCACAAAGGGCTGCGCTGGATGTTGAGGCCGGGGCCCAGCACCACGCTCACCCCCTGCGCCACCGCCTCCTCGCCCAGGGCCGCGCCCAGTTCCTCGCCCAGGGCGGGGTCCCAGGTGCAGGCCACGGTGACGGCGGTGGGCCAGCAGGTGGCGGGCAGGCTGGCGTTCAGGCCCAGATGGTCGCCCTCGCCCATCTGCCTGCGCATGCCGGTGGGGCCGTCGGACAGGTAGATGGCGGGCACGCCCAGCCGCTGGACGGGGCGGGTGCTCCAGATATCCCGGCCGGACAGAAGGCCGCACTTCTCCTCCAGGGTCATCTGCTCGATGAGTTCCTTGTGTTTCATTGTTCGCTCCTTGCTCTGCCGGGCTTTACGGCCAGGGGGCGGAGCCCGAAGGCCCCGCCCCGGAAAGACCGTAAAAGCGAAAGGTTGTTATTCGGCGGCGCCTTCGCCCTCAGCCACGGTCACAACGGGCTGCTCGGAAACGCGGCGCTTGTAGTTCTTGACCGCCTTGATCTCCAGGGCCGCCAGCACCAGCACCAGCACGGCGTCGATGCCGTAGCCGATCAGCTGCCAGGTGGGCAGGCCGGGGTTCAGGTTCTCCTCAGCATAGGCGCGGCTGTTGACCACGGTGTAGAGGATGTTCTTACAGGCCTGACGGGCGGCCAGCACGCCGGTGGCGCTGGTGGTGTCGGTCAGGTAGTTGGTCTCGGTGGGGTAGTTCACCAGGCAGAAGTCGGTGCCATTGCGGATGGCCTGGTCAGCGTCCATGTAGCCGTAGACGCCGAAGTAGTCGGTGAGGACCATGCCCACGAAGCCCCACTCGTCCCGCAGGACGGTGTTGCACAGGGCGTTGGAAGCGCCGGCCCACTCGGTGCCGATATAGTTGAAGGAGGACATCACCGCGTCGGCGCCGCCTTCCTTCACGGCCAGCTCAAAGGGCTTGAGGTAGATCTCGCGGATGGACTGCTCACTCGCCCAGGTGCAGAGCATGGTGTTGCGGTTGGTCTCCTGGTCGTTCAGGGCGTAGTGCTTGATGTAGGAGTACACGCCGTGGCTCTCGGCGCCCTGCACGGCCTGGGCGGCCAGCTTGCCGCTGAGCACGCCATCCTCGGAGTAGTACTCGAAGTTACGGCCGCTGAACGCGGAGCGGTGGATGTTCATGGCGGGAGCGTACCAGCCGGACACATCCAGGTCGTCGGCCATGCGGCCGATGGAAGCGCCGAACTTGTAAACGGTGTCGGTGTTCCAGGTGGAAGCCATCATCACGGTGCCGGCAAAGCCGATGGAACCCTGCTGGGTGAAGTTGTTGTTGATGGAGGCAGGGCCGTCGCAGTCGTAGGTCTGCACCTTGCCGATGCTGTTGATGGGAGCGGTCTGATAGCCGCCCATGGCGATCAGCTCGCTCATCTCAGAGACGGTGAGCTGGTCCAGGAAGGTGTCCCACTGGGGGTCGTCATAATCAAGGCCCCGCATCTGGACCAGTTGGATGTTGTTCTGGGCGCCGGTGGTGGGCATCACGTCGTCGGCGTTGTTGTAGTTGTTGGGGTCGTAGTTGGCGTTGTTCAGGAAGGTAGCCTTGTCCTCCTCGCTTATGGACATGCTGGCGGGAGCGGCAGTGGCCTCGGCGTAGTTGGCGAAGTGGTCGGCGCGGGACAGGTAGGTAACGTCGCCCTCCACGTTCTCGAACTGGTTGGTGGGAGCGGTCAGGTCGTTGGAACGGCCCTCATCGTAAACGATGGTCTCGGGCACATTGTACACGCGGCTGTCCAGCACGGTGTGAGAGTCGGAGTTGATGCTGATGACGTAGTCGCCGGCCTCCAGCACGTAAGCGGCCTCGCCGTAGGTGTCGTAGGAAGCCATGTCCTCCGCCTTGAAGCTGATGGTCAGGGTCTGGGAAGCGCCGGGCTCCAGGATGTCGGTCTTGTCAAAGGCCACCAGGTTGGCGGTGGCTTTCTCGATGCCGCCGTTGGTGTAGGGCGGATTATAGAAGACCTCCACCACGTTCTTGCCGGCCACGCTGCCGGTGTTGGTGACGGTCACATCAAAGCTGATGGTATCGCCGTCCACGGTGATGTCGCTCATGGTCTGCTCAAAGGTGGTGTAGGAAAGGCCGTAGCCGAAGGGGTACATGACGGTGGAGTCGTAGTCGATCAGGCCCTCGGCGGCGGCGGTCTCGTAGAACTTGTAGCCCACGTAGATGCCCTCAACGTAGTTCACGAAGCTGGGCAGGGCGGTGGTTTCCTCACCGGTGGAGAAGTTGGTGGAGATTACGGCGTGCTCGTCCATGTTGTCGTACATGAACTGGCCGAAGTTGTTGACGATGGGGGTGTTGAACAGGTCGTAGAGGAAGGTGTCCACGGTCTTGCCGGAGGGGTTCACCGCACCGGCCAGCACCAGGCCCACAGCGTCAAAGCCGTTCTGGCCGGGGCAGGGAGCGTAGACAGCGGCGTCCACGGCGTACTCTTCCAAAAAGCCCAGTTCCATGGCGTTGTTGGTGTTGATGAGCACGATGACCTTGTCGAAGTTGTCGCACACCATCTCCAGCATCTCTTCCTCGCGGTTGCTCAGCTGCAGGTAGTGGTCGCCCTCGTCCCAGTCGTTGCCCTCGTTCAGGGTGTCGTCGTACACGCCGTTGAAGTAGGAGTTGCCGGTGGTGGCGTCCCGTTCCAGCCAGCTGCCGTCCACGACGGCGGCCATATCGGTGGGCATGTCGGCGTTCTCGCCGCCGGGCCGGGAGATGACCACCAGCGCGGTGTCGGAAAACTCCTTGGCAGAGGCCATCAGTTCATCGGTGTAGGCGCTGACGTTGGGCTCGGGCAGGGTCCAGTCCTGGGCCCACATGCCCACGCTGGGGCGCTCGGCCTGATACGCCTCGTAGAAGTCCACCAGGTCCTGGTTGACGTTCAGGCCGGCGTTGGTCAGGCCGGTGATGAGGTCGGTCACGGCGTACTGGTCGTTCAGCGCGCCGGAACCCACGCCGCCGTAAACGGGGGCGGTGGAAGCCCAGCCGAAGACGTTCACGTTGGCGCCGCCGGCCAGGGGCAGGGCGCCGTTGTTCTCCAGCAGGGTCACGCCTTCGCTCACCAGCTCGGTGTTGACCTCGTAGGCCTCGGTCATGCTCTCCTCGGTGATGGAGCCGCCGCCCATGGCCAGGTTGATCATGGTGAACATGGGCCCGAAGCAGATGGCGTTCACCACGATGATGACCGCCAGGCCCAGCGCCACCAGGGCGCTGCTGCGGACGAGTTTCTTCTTCGCGGCGGGCAGTGCCTTGCAGGCAATGATCACCGCCAGCGCGACGACGAGAGCAACGCCCAGCACGATCAAGTGGGTCTTGACGCTGGCCAAAACGTTGATCACGTCTTGAATGTTGATGGCTAACATGTTGCGATTCCTCCTTGCGTATCTTCCGCCGGGCGCCTTTTTGCCCGCGCGTTGTCACGGTTTATACTTTAACACAGATTTTATCATTGAAGCCGCCAAAGGTACAAACTGCCATTTTTACGGCACAAACGGGAAAACGCTTTGTGCAAATTTGCAACGAAAAGCCCGGCTTGTTTGTGTAACACGCACAAGCCGGGCTTTTTCTTTCCCATTATTTCCCCTGCGGCGCTTCCGCCAGCGGCAGCAGGATCTTGAGTTCGAACCAGTTCTTCCGGGTGTTCACCGTCACGGTGCCGCCGTATTTCTGGGCGGTGCGCCGGATGCTCTTGAGGCCGTAGCCGTGGTAGTCGGTGTTGCCCTTGGTGGTGCGGGGCAGGCCGTTTTCGAAGGTCAGCTCCCCCTCAAAGCAGTTCTCGAAGCGCAGCAGCGCGAAGTTCTTCTGGCGGGACACCGCCACATGGATCAGGCGCTTTTCCCTGTCTTCTATCTTCTTCACGCTCTCGATGGCGTTGTCCAGCGCGTTGCCCACCAGGGTGCACAGGTCCATGGGGCTCACCCCCGCCAGCACCGTGCCGTCGGCCACCGTGGTGAGGTGGATGCCGTGCTTCTGGCAGTAAAGGCTCTTGCCGGTGAGCAGCACGTCCAGCACCTGGTTGCCGGTCTTGTTCTGGGCCTCGTAGGCGTTGATGTCGCTCTCCATCTCGTCCAGCCAGGCGCTGCGGCGCTCGGCGTCCGGCTCGGCCCGCAAAGCGGCGATCTGGTGCTTGAGGTCGTGGTATTTGCGGTTGATGAGGTCGATGCTCTCCCGCGACTGCTGGTACTGGGCGTACTGGCTGCGCAGGATGCTGTCGATGGTCTCCAGTTCATGGCGCATCTGCAGCTCCGCCCGCTGCAGATGGTAGGCATAGAGGATGGCGATGCCTCCCAGGTCCACCAGCGTGCGGATGTTGAAGATGTCGCTCACGTACTGGCTGCTGAAGGGGGTGTCCGCCTGGGTGTAGCTCAGGTTGCTGATGAGAAAGGCCGACGCGCCGATGATGGCGGCGTTAGCCAGCTCCCGCGGGGTGATGGCGATGGGGTGCTCCGCCGCGTGGCTGCGGGCTTCCAGCAGGAACATCAGGCCGAACACCACGGCGTAGACCACCGCCAGGAAGGCCAGCCGGGCAAGGAAGCTGTCCTGCCCCGCCAGATTGGCAAAGTGATAATACAGCTGCCACTCCAGCGAAGCGCCGAACTCCGCCAGGATGAAGGCCCGCACGGTGTAGTATCCGGCGTTCAGCGCGCCCCGGCCGCACGCCAGGAGCAAAAACAGGAACATCAGCCCGATGGCCGCCAGCATGCAGGGGATCCACAGGGGCAGAGGCACATCGTCGGTGGCCACCAGAAAGGCGCTCTGCACCGCCAGCATGGCCGCCGCAAGGCCCCAGAAGCGCAGGCTGCCCCGCTTGGCGGGCAGCAGCGAGAGGATGTAGACAAGGCAGGCCAGCCACTCCGCCAGCGCCGTGTACAGGCGGGGGATGTCCGCCAGGCCGCCCGGGTTCATTTGACCACCTCGCCCACATAGTCGGTCAGCGCCGCCAGAAACTCATTCTTGCGCCCCCGGCTGATGGGCAGGGCATGTCCGCCCACGATGGCGCAGCCGTCCCGCACGCCGTCCACATGTTCCAGGTTCACAAGGCAGCCCTTGTTGCAGCGGAAAAAGCCGTAGCTTTCCAGCTTTTCCTCCACCTCCCGGATGGTGCCGGTGGTGGTGTGCTCCTCCCCCTCGGTGACAAACACCAGGCTGTGGCCCTGGCTCTCCACATAGAGGATGCGGGAGATGTCCAGCTTGCGGGCCCCGCCCCGGATGGCGATGGTCATGTAGCGCCTTGCCCGCCGCTTCATCCGGCCGATGGCCCGCTCCAGCCGCTGGCTGAAGGCAAAGTAGCTCACGGGTTTCAGCACATAGTCCAGCGCGTCCACCGCGTAGCCCCGAATGGCATACTGGGCCATGTTGGTGATGAAGATGATCACCACCTCCGGGTCCACCTTGCGTATCTCCTCGGCGGCGGTCATGCCGTCCATGAATTTCATCTGCACATCCATCAGGATGATGTCGTACTGGGCGCGGTAGTTCTCCAAAATCTCGTCGCCGTCGCAAAAGCGCGCCGTCTCAAACTCCTCGCCGCTCTCGGCAGCAAAGCGCGCCAGATACTCCTCCATCTGCTTCGCGCAGGAGTCCTCGTCCTCCACAATGGCGATGCTGATCATGGGCTTCTCTCCTTTCCTGAAATGCTTTGGGGCCGGCGGACCGGCCGAACATCTTTTGGAACAAGTGAACAGGGCAGCGCGCCAGGCGATGGTCAAACTGCCGGAAAAGGCGGCAAATGGCGCGGCAGCAAAGCCAAGGCTGCCCGCCCCGGCCAAGCAGCCGCGCCGCGAAGGACGATTCTTCTTGGGCCTTTGTCAGGGGATGAACACGCTGTGGATGGCGCTCACCGCCCGGTCGGCCTCGCTTTCGTCAATGATGACGCTGATTTTGATCTCGCTGGTGCTGATCATGTGGATGTTGACGTTTGCCTCGAACAGGGCCTCGAACATGCGGCTGGCAACGCCGGGGTTGGACTGCATGCCCGCGCCCACCACGCTGACCTTGGCGTAGTTCTTTTCCACCCTGATCTCCTTGCCGCCGAAGCGGGGCTGGTTCTCCTTCAGCACCTCCACCGCGTTCTCGGCCTCGCCCAGAGGCACGGTGAAGATCAGGTCCTTGTTGCCGCCGCGGCCGGTGGACTGCAAAATGATGTCCACGTTGATGTTGCGGCTGGCCAGGGCCCCGAACACTTTAAAGGACATGCCCGGCACGTCCGGCACCTCCATGATGGAGATCACCGCCACGTCGGTGTCCTTGGCAACGCCCTTGATGAGCATTCCTTCCATATCGTCTGCTACCTCCTTCACGATGGTGCCCGGCGCCGGATTCAGGCTGGAGAGCACCTCCAGCTCCACGCCGTATTTTTTTGCAAGTTCGACGCTGCGGTTGTTCAGCACCTGGGCGCCCAGGCTGGCCAGCTCCAGCATCTCGTCAAAGGTGATCTGCTCCAGCTTGCGCGCGCCGGGCACCTTGCGCGGGTCGGCGGTGTAAACGCCTTCCACGTCGGTGTAGATCTGGCAGCGGTCGGCGTGCAGCGCGGCGGCCAGCGCCACGGCGCTGGTGTCGGAGCCGCCCCGGCCCAGGGTGGTGATGTCCTCCAGGCGGTTCATGCCCTGAAAGCCCGCCACCACCACCACGCGGTTGCGGGCCAGTTCGCTCTCCACCCGCTCGGTGTCCAGCCGGCGGATGCGCGCCTTGGAATAGGCGCGGTCGGTGATGAAGCCCGCCTGCCAGCCGGTGAGGCTCACCGCCTGCACCCCCAGCACGCTCAGGGCCATGGCCAGCAGCGCGATGGAGATCTGCTCGCCGGAAGCCAGCAGCATATCCATCTCACGCCGGCTGGGCTCGCTCGAGATCTCGGCCGCCTTGGCGATCAGGTCGTCGGTGGTGTCGCCCTGGGCGGACACCACCACCACCACGTCGTTGCCAGCCTTGCGGGTGGCGGCCACGATGCGGGCCACGTTGAACACCCGGTCACGATCGGCCACGGAACTGCCGCCGAATTTTTGCACGATCAAGGCCAAATTTCCTCAACTCCCTCTATCAACAAATGCCTCCTGGCATAAGTGTATGCATCTGCACGGTCTTATTCTACCACAGCGCCGGTGTTGTCCGCAAGCATCCGCCGCAGCGAGAAGGCCAGCGTCTCCGGTGTCTGGGCCAGAAGCTCCTCTGCGCGGCCGAAAAAGTCGCTGTTGTCCCGGTGGACCACCGCCATGATGGTGGGGCCGGCGCCGGAGATGTAGACCGCGTAGGCGCCCAGGTCCCAGGCGATCTCAAACACCCGTTCACCGCCGGGGATCAGGGGCAGGCGGTACTGCTGGTGCAGCGCGTCCTTGGTGGCCACCTTCAGAAGCTCATAGTCGCCGTCGCAGAAGGCCGCGGTGGCCAGCGCCGCCCGGGAAAGGTTGTACACCGCGTCCGCCCGGTCCACCGTTTTGGGCAGGGCCGCGCGGGCCTTCTCGGTGAGCAGCTTGAAGTTGGGGATGAAGGCCGCGAAGGCCAGCTCCTGGTCGATGGGCTTGCGCACGCTGTACACCTGGCCCTCGTCGTAGACGCTGGTCACAAAGCCGCCCAGCATGGCCGGGGCCACGTTGTCCGGATGCCCCTCGATGCTGGTGGCCAGGGTGAGCATCTGCCGCCGGGTGAGGGGCGAGCCCAGCAGAGCGTTGGCCCCCAGGATGCCCGCCACGATGCAGGCGGAGCTGGAGCCCAGGCCCCGGGCCATGGGGATGGGGTTCTCCTGCCGGATGCGGATGCCCTTCAGCGGCTGGCCCAGCTGGTCGAACACCGCCTTGGCCGAGCGGTAGACAAGGTTGCCCGGGCCGGTGGGGATGAGGGTGCCGTCGCTGGCCAGAATGTCAATGCGGCCGCACTCTTCCATGGTGACGGTGTTGTGCATGGAGACCGCAAGGCCCAGCGCGTCAAAGCCTGCGCCCACGTTGGCGCTGGTGGCGGGCACGGTGACTTTTACCATAAACGCTCCCCTCCCTCAATCGGTGAGCTGGCGCAGCACCAGCTCCACTCTGCCGCCCAGGGCCGCGGCCTTGCGCCCGGCTTCCTCCAGCCCGCGGGGGGCGATGTAGGTCACGAGATAGGCCGCCTCGCTGCCGTCGTCGCTCACCAGCTCGCCCTCGCCGTAAAGCGCGGGCAGCACGGTGGCGGGCAGCCCCTTCACCCGCACATAGCAGGTGGCGGGGGTGGGGTCCTCCAGCAGGCCGTCGAAGGGCTCGCTGGGCTGCCAGAACAGGCTGTCGTGCACCTTTGCGCCGTGCTTGAGGGCGTCGATCACATCCGCCACCACCGCGCTGGCGGTGGGCAGGCGGCCCGCGCCCTTGCCGTAGAACACCACGTCCCCCAGCATGTCGCCCCTCACCAGCACCGCGTTGAACACATCGTCCACGCCCGCCAGCTGGTTGGATCTGGGCACCAGCATGGGCTCCACCGCGGCGGTCACCCGGCCGGTCTCGTCCCGCCTGGCCCAGGCGATGAGCTTGATGACGCAGTCCAGCCGGGCGGCGGCGGCGATGTCCGCCACCGTGATGCCCCGGATGCCCCGGGTCGGGATGTTCCTGGGATAGAAATGACGCCCGAAGGCGATGCTGGCCAGAATGGCGATTTTGCGGCAGGCGTCGGGGCCGTCCACATCGTCGCCGGGGTCCTTGGTCTCGGCGTAGCCCAGCTGCTGGGCGATCTTCAGCGCGTCCTCAAAGCCCATCTCCTCCCGGGCCATCTTGGTGAGCATGAAGTTGGTGGTGCCGTTCACGATGCCCTGCACCTGGCTGATGACGTTGGCCGCCAGGCACTGGTGCATGGGGGTGATGATGGGGGTTCCGCCGCCCACGCTGGCCTCGAACAGAAAGGCCGCCTTGTGCTCTCTGGCCAGGGCCAGCAGTTCGGCGCCGTAGGTGGCCACCATCTCCTTGTTGCTGGTCACCACGCTGCGCCCGCTCTCCAGCGCTTTTCGCACATAGGGATAGGCGAATTTGGTGCCGCCGATGGTCTCCACCACCACCTTTATCTCCGGGTCGGCCAGGATGGTGTCGATGCTCTGCACAAACAGGGCCGCGTCGGGGTGGGAGCTGAAGTCCCGGATGTCCAGGATGTATTTGACCTCCACAGGCTGGCCCGCGCGGCGGCTGACGCTGGCCGCGTTGCGGCGCAGCACCTCCAGCACGCCGCCGCCCACGGTGCCGAAGCCCAGGATCGCGATCTTTGCCATAGGTCCCTTCGTTCCTTTCCTCTTCAATGCTGATTTTGCGCGCCCGCGTCACACGCCCTGACGGATCTCCACCACGGTGCGCTGACGGCGCAGCTTCTGGAGCATCTCCTCCACGCTCATCTGCATGGTGTCGGTGCGCACGCTCACCGCCACCTGGGCCGCGCCGCTCTCCGGCGTGGACTGGTTGATGGTGACCACGCTGCCCCCCGCCGCGCTGATGCCCGCCAGCAGCGCCTGCAGCGCGCCGGTCTCGTCCAGCAGGGTGGCCAGCACGGTGATGACCTTGCGGCTGTTGCGGGCGTCGAACACGCAGTCCTTATATTTATAGAAGGCGCTGCGGGACAGGCCCGCCTGCCGCACCGCCGACGAGATGTTGCGCACCGCGCCGCTGGCCAGCAGTTCCTTGGCCTTGAGCACCTTGATGAAAACGTCCGGCAGCACGCTTGCGTCCACCAGCAAAAAACGACGTTCCATTCTCTTCCTCCTGATCCCCTGCAAAGGGGCGCGACCATACTCGATGAAAGCACATTTGTGTTCAGATACGCTACAATGTTTATACTATACCACTTTGCCATGCCAAAGCGCAAGGGCAGGCGCGGCTGGCGGGCGATTTTCGGCAAATGGAGCAGTTTGGGGCCCTTTGGCACATTTCGTTTGCGCACAATACACAAAGGGCCCCTTCTGTGCGCTTGGCGCGCACAGAAGGGGCCCTTGCCGGTCTGTATCAGGGATGCAGGGTGCAGTAGCCGGGCATGTTGTCGGCGGTGTAGTAGCCCACTGCCGTGTTGGGGCAGTTCACGGCCAGTTCGCCGCTCTCCGCGCAAAAGCGCGCCGTCTGCACGTCGTCGCTCACCGGGAAGCTCTTGGTCTCCAGGTCGGCCTGGACGATGTCCATATAGTTCTTCCAGGCATAGCGGATGGGGTTGGCGTTCTGGCCCCTCTTCACGTCGGTGAAGTCGTAGGGCTGGTCGTAGCCCCACCACACGCCGGTGACATAATAGGGGGTCAGGCCCACGAAGGTGAAGTCGTGGTTGTCGGTGGTGGTGCCGGTCTTGGCGGCGGCCTCCATCTCGCCCTCGGGGTGGATGGCGCTGCCGGCGGTGCCGCCGGGGGCCAGGACGCCCTGCAGCAGCCGGTTCATGATCATGGCGGTGCTGGGCTTGATGGCCTGGGTGTGCACCACGTTGACGGTGTTGTCCAGAATGACCTCGCCGGTCACCGCATCCTCCACGATGGTGTAGAGGTGAGGGGTCACATATTCGCCGCCGTTGCCGAACATCTGGTAGGCGGCGGTGAGCTCCATCAGGCTGATGCCTTTGGAAAGGCTGCCCAGCACCATGGGGGCGTAGTCGGCGTCCGCCTCGGTGAGGTGGGTCATGCCCAGGGTGTCGTGGGCGAAGCTGTACATATAGTCCTTGCCCACCCGCTGGCCCACCTGCACCGCGATGGTGTTCTTGGACTTGGCGATGGCGGTGTTCACGGTGATCAGGCCCGGTTCGTAGGTTTTTTCATAGTTGGAGGGCCAGTCCTGCCAGATGTCGGGGTTGGCCAGCACCTCGGGGGCGTCGTTCTCAAACATTTTGGAGCCGTACTGCGGGTAGGAAGAACGCAGCTCCTGCTTGACGATCTTGCCCACGCCCATATCGGGCAGGGCGGTGGAGTAGTGGATGAGGCCGGAGTCGATGCCCAGGGAATAGGCCGCCAGCGGCTTCATGGTGGAACCCACCGACCGCTGGGTGCCGCCGTACTCGGGGCCCACCGCCCGGTTGAGCCCCAGGTCGGTGGTCTTTTCGCCAAGGCCCCCCACCAGCGCCAGCACCTGGCCGGAATAATCCATGGTGAGCATGGCCGCCTGGGTGCGGGCGTTGTAGTAATACACCGGCTCGCCGTCGTCGTTGGTGCCGGTCTTGTAGGTGCCGTCGTCGTTCACCACGATGTTTTCCAGCTCGGAGGGCTCGGGCACTTGGCTTTGCAATATCTCCTCCTCATGCCACAGCGCCGGGATGGCGTCGTCGGCGTTGAGCATGATCTTCTCCATTTCCTCCTGGAGGAAGGGGTCCATGGTGGTGTAGATGCGCAGGCCGCCGTTGTAGATGAGGTTGTGGGCCTCGGCGGCGGTGTAGCCAAGCTCGTCCTGCAGCTGCTGCTGCAGCATCTTGTACACCGCGTCGGCAAAGTAGGAGTTGTTGGAGGAGGTGGTGATGACCTCAGCCTCCTTCTCCTCCGCCAGCACCAGGGGGCTTGCCACCGCGTCCTCGTATTCCGAGTCGGTCAGCTTGCCCTGCTCGTGCATCAGCTGCAGGATCCAGTTGCGGCGCTGCAGGTGCTGCTCGGGGTTGGTGTAGGGGTTGTAGCGGGTGGGGTTCTTGGTGATGGCCGCGATGCTGGCGCACTGCGCCGGGGACAGCTCGGCCAGGTTTTCAAGGCCGAAATAGTTGGAAGCGCCCGCCTTGACGCCGGCGATGGAGCCGGAAAGGCTCACCGTGTTGAGATACGCCTCCAGGATGGTGTCCTTGTCGTAGCGCTTGTCCAGCCCCAGGGCGCGGAAGATCTCCCGCAGCTTGCGGTCCACCGAGACGTCGTCGTCGCCCAGGATGTTCTTGATGAGCTGCTGGTCGATGGTGGACGCGCCCTGCAAGCTGTCGTAAAGCGGGATGTTCAGCCTGGTGGTGACCAGGTTCACCGCAGCGGCGATGGTGCGCTTGAAGTTCACGCCGTTATGCTCGTAGAAGGTCTCGTCCTCCACGCAGATGAACGCCCATTTGAGATAAGGGTTTTTCTCGATCTCCTGGATGTCCACCCATTCGCGGTCGTTGCTGTCGTGCCATTCCTCAGTGACCACCCACTCGCCGGTGTCGTGGTCCCGCGCCAGCAGCTGGCTGGTCTGGGCCAGCTCCAGGTTGGTCAGGTCCAGCAGCTCGGCGTCGTTGGCGGTGATCTCCACGGCGTAGAGGCTCAGCAGAACGGCCAGCACGCTGCCCACCATCACCCCCAGGCAGATGCAGGCGGCCACGAATTTCATGAAGCCCTTGAAGATGCGCATGCCTTTGGACTGGTTCTTGCCGCGGGGGGCGTGGGAACCGCCGCCCTCCCCCGGTTCCTGGCCCGCCGGGCGGGAAGAGCGCCGAGGCGAAGAGGAGATGCGGGAAGGCCCGTTCTTGGCGCTGGCGCGGGAAGCGCCGCGGGGCGCGCTGCCGCGCGCCCCGGAAGCCGCGCCGCCGCGGGCGGCGCCGGCGTGGGACTCGCCGGAATGGGACGGGGCGTGAGCGCCGCCGGCGTGGGGCGTGCTGCCGGTGTGGGGCGTGCCGGCGCGGTTGAGTTTCCGGCCCTGGCCGGAACCGGCGGAGCCGGCGCTGCGGGCGCCGGAGGTGCCGGAGCCGTCGGGCCGCCGGATGCTGCGATGCTCGTTGGAGTCTATGAGGACCGCCTCCTTTGCGGAAAAATCGGTGTGTACTCGGCGGCCAGGCCCGTGCTTTCGCGCAAACGAAAACAGACGGCCGCGAACCGCCATGCTGCTATTATACCACAACCCACCCCGCCAAGTACAGTGAAATCCCCTTGAAAATTGTATGAACCCACCGCTCCGGGTCCATACTGGGCGTGAAAGGGGGTCTTGCGAATGACAAAAGTCTGGGTGTCGCTGCTGGCGGTGGCGTGCGCTGTGAGCCTGGGCCTGAGCCTCTTCTGGATGGTCCGGCCCGCCCGCACCGGTCCGGAGAGCGCTTTTGCCGCGCCCTACATTCTGAAAGACCACGGCGGCAGGCTGGCGGTGTTCGCTTCGGAGGGCGGCGAGCCGCTGCAGGTCTACGACGTCTACACCCATCTGCTGCCCGAGGGCGACGTGGCCGCCCTGCAAAAGGGCATCCCGGTGGAGAGCGAGGAGCGGCTGGACCGGCTGCTGGAGGACTTCGGCGCCTGACGGCGGGGCTGCGGCCCCGCCGCCCTTTTCGGGGGAGGCGCGCCCCTTTCCGGTTGCTTTTGCACGGGGGCTATGGTACAATGATTTTGTAAAAATTTGTAAACCGGAGGCGTCACCGTGGACCTTTTACGCAGCGATTTTGACCCCGCCCTCATCCTGCAGCAGAAGCGCCGCATCAAGCGCGAACTGCTGCAAAAGCCGGGCCTCATCCCCAAAAAAGTGGCCCTGATGAGCGGCAGCACCATCGGCGAGATCAAGAACATCCTGGAGCTGTTCCTGCTGGCCAACGGCATCCGGCCGGAATTCTACGAGGGCGGCTATTCCCTGTTCTTCGAGAATCTGGTGTTCGACGACGGTTCGCTGAAAGCCTTCGCGCCGGACTTCATCTACATCCACACCAGCCAGCGGAACCTGAAGCTCTGGCCCGAGGCCGAGGACGGCGCCGCGGCCTGCGAGGAGAAGCTGAACGCCGAGTACGCCCGCTTCGAGCAGGCGGCCAGGGCGGCGCTGGGCTTCGGCTGCCCGGTGGTGCTCAACAACTTCGACCTGCCTCTCTACCGGGTGATGGGCAACCGGGAGGGCGTGGACGTTCACGGCCGGGTGCGCTTTGTGCGGCGGCTGAATGAGAAGCTGGCCGCCCTGGCCGAGGCCACCCCGAACCTTTATATCAACGACCTGGCCTATCTGCAGGCGGTCTACGGCATGGACCGCTTCAGCGACCCCACCGCCTGGTACGCCTACAAGTACGCGGTGAGCCTGGAGTGCCTGCCCTACCTGTGCCAGAGCGTGGCCAACATCATCAAGAGCCTTTTGGGCAAAAACAAAAAGGCCCTGGCGCTGGATCTGGACAACACCCTCTGGGGCGGCGTCATCGGCGACGACGGGGCCGAAGGCATCGTGATGGGCAACGAGACCCCCGCCGGCATGGCCTACGCCGAATTCCAGGGCTACCTGAAGGCCCTGGGCAAGCTGGGCATCCTGCTGAACGTGTGCAGCAAAAACGAAGAGTCCATCGCCCGCACCGGCTTCGAGCGGGCGGACAGCGTGCTCAAAGCGGACGACTTCCTCTGCTTCAAGGCCAACTGGGACCCCAAGCACCTGAACATCGCCGCCATGGCCAAGGAGATCAACATCCTGCCCGAAAGCTTCGTCTTTGTGGACGACAACCCCGCCGAGCGGGAGATCGTGCGCCGGGAGCTGCCCATGGTCACGGTGCCGGAGCTTTCCTGCCCCGAGGAATACATCGCCGCCATCGACCGGGCGGGCTGGTTTGAGGTGACCACCCTCTCGGCGGACGACAAAAAGCGCGCCGAGATGTACAAACAGAACGCCCAGCGCGCCGCTTTGGAGCAGAGCTTCGGCAACTACGACGACTATCTTAAGAGCCTTGATATGGTGTGCGAGATCGGCGCCTTCGACGCGCCCCACGCCGAGCGCATCACCCAGCTCATCAACAAGACCAACCAGTTCAACCTGACCACCCGCCGCTACACCGCCGCCGAGGTGGAGGGCCTTTTGGATAATGATGAATACATCACCCAGTATGGCCGCCTGGTGGACAAATTCGGCGACAACGGCCTTGTCACCGCCATGATCGGCCACAAGCAGGGCGATGTGCTGGAGATGGACCTGTGGATCATGAGCTGCCGCACCTTCAAGCGGAGGCTGGAGCACGCCATGTTCGACGAGCTGGTGCGCCGCGCCGCCGCCGCGGGCGTCAAGGCCATCGTGGGCCATTACTACCCCACCGCCAAAAACTTGCTTGTGAAGGATTTTTATGCTACAATCGGCTTTGTAAAAACCGCCGAGGACGAGGCCGGCAACTGCACCTTTGAGTTCACCGGCTTCGAGGGCTACCAGCCCCAGTGCGGCGTGATGGAGATCAAACGGGTCTGACCCGAAAAGGAGCGTTCAAACAATGGATAAGCAGAGCATTTTTGATGCCGTGCAGCAGATCTTCCGCGACAACTTCGACGACGAGGAACTGGTCATCACCCGTGAGACCTGCGCCGACGACATCGAGGACTGGGACAGCCTGGAGCAGATCAACCTGCTCACCGCCATGGAGAAGAAATTCGGCCTCAAGTTCAAGCTGGAGGACGTGCGCGGGCTGGAGAACGTGGGCGATCTGCTGGACCTGATCGAGCGGCTCACCGCCTGATTTCACGCAGCCAAAAGGCCGGGCACCCGCCCGGCCTTTTTTGAAGGAAAAGGAGTTTTGCACCCATGAACAGCTACACCCTGGCCGACATAACCCCCGGCATGACCGAGAGCTTCACCGTCACCGTGACCGAGGCCATGATGGACGCCTTCCACGCCGTCTCGGGCGATGACAGCCCCATCCACATGGATGCGGACTACGCCGCCGGCCGGGGCTATCCCGGGCGGGTGGTCTACGGCATGCTGGGGGCCAGCTTTTTCTCCACCCTGGCGGGGGTCTACCTGCCCGGCGAGCACTGCCTGCTCCACAGCGTGGAGGCCAGGTTCGCCAAGCCCGTCTTCATCGGCGACACCCTCACCGTCACCGGCAGGGTGACCGAGGTGAACGACACCTTCGGCGAGATCACCGTCAAGGCGGTCATCGAGAATCAGAACGGCCAGAAGGTCACCCGCGGGCTCATCAAGGCCGGCGTGGCAAAATAAGGAGGACATATGAGCAACGTTTATCTCATCACCGGCGCGTCCAGCGACGTGGGCTGCGCGCTTATCCGCCGTTTGTGGCAGCCGGGGGACGTGTTCATCGCCCAGGGCGCGGGCGACCTGGGGGGCCTTGCCGGGTTGTGCAAGGAGCACCCCGGCACCATCCGCACCTACGACGTGGACCTGACGAACGAAAAGGCGCTGGAAACCTTCATCGCCGACGTGCAGGCCAGCTGCCCCGCCCCCACCCACTTCGTGCATCTGCCCGCGTTGCGGGTGGTGAACGCCAAGTTCAAAAAGTTCGACGAGGAGCGCTTTGAAAAGGACCTCAGCGTGCAGCTGCGCAGCGCGGTGGCGCTGTGCAAGGCCTTTGTGCCCGCCATGGCCAAGGCGAAGAAGGGCCGGGTGCTCTTCATGCTCACCAGCTACCTGCTGGGCCTGCCCCCCAAAAACACCGCCGCCTACGTCATGGTCAAGAGCGCTTTGGGCGGCCTTGCCAAGAGCCTCGCGGCGGACTACGCTCCCTATGGCGTCACGGTGAACTGCGTGGCCCCCAGCATGATGGAGACCAAGTTTTTGGCCGACACCAGCGACCTGATCGTGCAGGCCAGCGCCGAATCGAACCCCATGGGCCGCAACGCCACCCCCGCGGACGTGGTGCCCGCCATGGCCTTCCTCCTGAGCGACGAGGCCGGCTTCATCACCGGCGTCACCCTGCCCATCACCGGGGGCAGCGCCCTGTGAGCGCCCCGGTCCTGCGCCTTGCCCGCCCGGACGAGGCCCAAAAAGTGGTGGATTTCGTCAACGCAAACTTCGACTGGCGGCTGCCTCTTGTCAACAGAGAGGAATATTTCAACTTTTATTACCGCAGCGGCGGGCAGCTGCAATTCGCCCTGGCCGAGGAGGAGGGCCGCCTTGTGGCCGCCGCCGGCTACATCCGGGCTTCAAGCGCCCCCGGCGCTGACGTCTGGGTTTCGGTATGGGTGGCGGAAAGGGGCCGCAACGGAGTGGGCCTGGAGCTGATGGCCGCCCTGCCCCGGCTCACCGGCGCCGGGGTGGTGGCCTGCAACAACATCCGCCCCAAAACCATGGCCTTCTACCGCTTTCTCGGCTGGCATGCCGGCCGGGTGGGCCACTTCTACCGGCTGGCAGGCCTGCCTGAATACCGGCTGGCCCGGGTGGCGGACCCTGCCGTTCTGCCCGCCGGGGGGGACCTTTCGCTGGAGCCGGTGGAAGGCCCCGAAGCGCTGGCGGCGCTGGGCATGCCCCAAAGCCCCCACACCCCCCGCAAGGACGTGTGGTACATGCAGCGGCGGTATTTTGCCTTCCCCCACCTGACCTATCAGGTATACGCCGCGAAGGAGCAGGGCCGTCTGCTGGCCTATCTTGCCTGCCGCGTGGTGGACAGCGGCCAGGGCAAGGCATTGCGCATCGCCGATTTCGTGGGCGGCACCTCCCTGCTGCCCCGGCTGGGGGCGGCCATCGACCGCCTTTTGAAGGCCAGCGGCGCGGAATACGCCGAGTGCTACTGCGCCGGGGTGGGCCCGGCGGTGATGGCGGCGGCGGGGTTTTGCGAGCGCAGGGAGGGCGACGCAAACATCCTGCCCAACTATCTGCAGCCGCCCCTGTTCGAGAACACGGAATATTATTATTTCACCAGCGACCCCGGCCGTTTCGTGCTGTTCAAGGCCGACGGCGACCAGGACCGGCCCAATCTGCCCGCGGATTGAGCGGTTCCCAGGGGGTTTCCCCCCGTCTTTTCCCACCGGCAGCGGGCCGGCGGACACATAGAAAAAGGAGGCTGTGGTTATGAACACGATGGTACTGGGCATTGCCGGCGGCACCGGCAGCGGAAAGACCACGCTGACCAGGCGGCTGAAGGAGCGCTTTGGCGAGCAGATCAGCGTCATCAGCCACGACAACTACTACAAGCGCCAGGACGAACTGACCTACGAGCAGCGCTGCCTGACCAACTACGACCACCCCAACGCCTTTGAGACCGAACTGATGGTGGAGCACATCAAGGCCCTGAAGGCGGGCGAGACGGTGCTGTGCCCGGTGTATGACTTTTCCCAGCACAACCGCTCGGACGACTTCATCCAGATCCACCCCGCGCCGGTGATTTTGGTGGAGGGCATCCTCATCTTCGCCAGCCCGGAGCTGTGCGACCTGATGGACATCAAGGTGTTTGTGGACACCGACGCCGACGTGCGCATTCTGCGCCGCATCGTGCGGGACGTAAAAAAGCGGGGCCGCACGCTGGACAGCGTGGTCACCCAGTACCTGACCACCGTGAAGCCCATGCACGAGCAGTTCGTGGAGCCCAGCAAGCGCCGGGCCGACCTCATCATCCCCGAGGGCGGCAAGAACCCGGTGGCGGTGGAGATGCTCATCCACCGGCTGGAGAGCCATCTTGCCAGCGACGAAAAGGATTAACGCAAAGGAAAAGCCGCCGCGCCCGGTGCTGCCGGGCGCGGCGACTTTTTATGCAAAAACGCGGAGGGTCATTCTCCCTGCCCCAGCACCTCGGCCACCAGACGGCCCAGCTGCTGCATCATCTCGATGCCCTCGGCGGGAGGCTCGTCCTGGGTGCCATAGCTGGTGAACACCGACAGGATATAGGGCCGCTGAGAGTAGACGATGCCCATGTCGTGGAAGGCGTTGTCCCAGCTGCCGTATTTCTTGGCGGCGGGCGCCGGGAACCACAGGTAGTCGTGCTGGGCGTCCAGGAAGGCCTGCTCCAGCTGCCGGGCGTTCTCGGTGCCGGTTTCGAAGTACTCATAGAGGGCCAGCATGGACAGGCCGCCGTCCCGGGCGGTGGTCCAGCCGTGGATGCCCTCCTCCTTGGTGATCTCACAGCCTTCGGGGGCGGCAAAGCCCAGCTGAGCCAAAAACTCCTGGAAGCCGGTGTCGGCGGTGGCGGGCCACATGCCCGCAAGGCCGTGGGCCGCGTCGTTGGAACTCACCGAGATCATGCTGTAGATGCGGTCCCAGCCGGTGGAGCCGTTCCACTCGGTGTCCAGGTCGATTTCCCCCGCCTCGTCCCGCTGGGCCAGCCACAGGGCGTAGGGGGCTTTCAGGGTGCTGGCGCAGTAAAAGCCGGACGATTCGTTGTAGGTGTATGTATCCCCGGTGGAAAGATCCCGCAGCCACACCGACACGGTGCTCGGCTGGGCGTCCAGAAAAGCATCCAGCGTGGCGGCTGCCCCGTCGGTGAGCAGCACCTCGGGCAGCGGCGTGGGCTCGGGGCTGGGCGTGGGGGCCGGGGTGGCCTCTGGCACGTCCGCGGGCTGGGACGCCGGGGCGGACGGCTCCTGCGCGTCCTCGCCGTTCACCGGCAGCGCGCTTTCGCTCCAGTACCACAGCGCCGCCAGCATGGCGAACACCGCCAGCACCAGCAGCACCAGTGTGAACGCCGGATTGCTTTTTTTCGCAGTATGTTTTCTGCCTGCCATACCAAAGTTCAACTCTCTTTCCTGCCCGCTGCCGCTTTCCTGACGGCAGCGGGCATACCCCTATTATAGACCTGTTTCGACGCTTTTCCAGACCTCCCCGCGAATTTTTGCATTTCTTCACGAACATTTTTACAGCTCCGAAACAGCGTTCCCGGCGGGCAAAAAGGGGCCGGGCCGCCCAAAGCAGGCGGCCCGGCCCCGCCGGCCGATGGGCCTTACCAGAGGTTCATCACCTGCTGGTACATGTCGATGTAGGAGTGAGCGGAGACGTTCCAGCTGAAGTCGCAGCACATGGCGCGGCGCACCAGCACGGGCCAGCCGTCCTTGTGCCAATAGCCTTCCTTTGCGCGCCAACAGGCCTCGTAGAGGTCGTGGGCGTTGTACTGCTGGAAGGTGAAGCCGTTGCCCCAGCCGTCGCCGGAGTCGTGGATGGAATCCTTCAGGCCGCCGGTCTCCCGCACCACGGGGATGGTGCCGTAGCGGCAGGCCACCATCTGGGCAAGGCCGCAGGGCTCCGACTTGGAGGGCATCAGGAAGATGTCCGCGCCGGCGTAGATCTGCCGCGCCAGCGGGGGCACAAAGCCGATGTACACGCCCACGCGGCCCGGGTGACGGCCCGCCAGGTCGTTGAAGAAAGCTTCGTAGGCGTGCTCGCCGTTGCCCAGGATGACCAGTTCGACGCCCTGGTCGATGAGGCCCTCGGCCACGTCCCGCACCAGGTCCACGCCCTTGTGGCCCACCAGGCGGGTGACCATGGCCATCACGGGGCTGCCGTCCTGCGCCAGGCCGAACTGCTCCTGCAGGCGGCGCTTGCACTCCGCCTTGCCCTCGGCAAAGGTGTCGGCGTTGTAGTGGGCGGGGATGTTGGGGTCGGTCTCAGGGTTGTAGCTGTCCACGTCGATGCCGTTGAGGATGCCGCACAGCTTGTACTGCTTCTGGCGCAGCAGGCCGTCCAGCCCGTGGCTGAACCAGGGGTCCAGGATCTCGCCGGCGTAGGTCGGGCTCACGGTGCTCACCTTGTCGCTGGTCTCGATGGCGCCCTTCATGAAGTTGGCGCAGCCGTCGTACTCCACGATGTGGGCGTCCCGCCGGCCGATGCCGCAGGTGTCCTCCAGGATGTCCAGGCCGTATTTGCCCTGGTACTGGATGTTGTGGATGGTGAACACAGTCTTGATGTGGCTGTATTTGTCCAGATGACGGTAATAGAGGTTCAGGTACACCGGCACCAGGGCGGTCTGCCAGTCGTTGGCGTTGATCACGTCGGGGGTGAAGTCGGTGTAGAACAGCATCTCCAGCACCGCGCGGCTGAAGAAGGCGAAGCGCTCGCCGTCGTCATAAAAGCCGTAGAGGCCGGTGCGCTTGAAGTAATACTCGTTGTCCAGAAAATAGAAGGTCACGCCGTCCCGCCTGGCGCTGAACAGCCCGCAGTACTGGCTGCGCCAGCCCACAGGCACGCTGAAGTTGGTGATGTATTCCAGTTCGTCCCGGTATTTCAGATCGCCGTAGAGGGGCATGACCACCCGGCAGTCCACACCGTTTTGCACCAGCGCCTTGGGCAGGCTGCCGGCCACGTCGCCAAGACCGCCGGAGGCGGCCCAGGGGTTGGCCTCGCTCGCACAGAATAAAACGTTCATACGATTCCTCCTTGTGTTATGGGGAGGGGGCGGGGGCCCTGTGCAGGGCCCCCGCCCCTGGGGAGAGAGTCAGAGGGCTTGCGCCCTCCTTTGGCGTTATACGGTGCGGTTCTTCGCCACATACACCGGGAAGGTGTCACTGCCGGCAAGGGATTTGTCGGTGGTGATCTTCACGTTTTTGTCGGTGACCACATACTCCACATGGGCGCCGGGCTCCACGATGGTGTTCTGCATCAGCACGCAGTTCTTCACCTTGGCGCCCTTCTTCACCTTCACGCCGCGGAACAGCACGCAGTTCTCCACGTCGCCCTCGATGATGCAGCCGTCGGCCACCACGCTGTTCTTCACGTGGCTGTCCATGGCGTAGCGGGTGGGGGCGTTGTCGTGCACCTTGGTGTAGACCGGCAGCTCGGCGGGGAACAGCGCGTCCAGGTTCGCGGGGTCCAGCAGGCGCATGTTCTCCTCGAAGTAAGTACGGCAGTCGGCGATGCGGGCGGTGTAGCCGGCGTACTCGTAGCCCTGCACGTTCAGCAGCTCCAGGTTGCGGGCCAGGATGTCCTTCTCAAAGTAGACCAGACCGCGGATGGTGGCGTCCTTCACCATGGTGATGAGGGCCTCACGCTGGATGACGTAAACGTTCATGGACAGGTTCTGCACGCCGGGGCGGTAGTCGTTGCAGAGCAGCTCGGTGACGCGGCCGTCCTGGATGCGCAGGGTGTAGTTGTCGTCCTTGAGGCCGGCGGGGATCTCCCGCTTTTCGTACATCACGGTCACGTCCGCGCCGGTGGCCACATGGGCCTCGATGAGCTTGTTCAGATCAAAGTTATAAGCGATGTTGGAATCGCTCATCACCACGTATTCCTCTTTCTGGTCCGCCAGAAAATCCACGATGCTGGCCAGGGCCTCCACGCGGCCGCGGTACATCTTGACGTTGGCCTCGGCGTAGGGGGGCACCAGATTCAGGCCGCCCCGCTTGCGGGTGAGGTCCCACTCACGGCCGGAGCCCAGATGGTCCATCAGGGAGTGGTAGTTCTTCTTGACGATGATGGAGACGTTGCTGATGCCCGCGTTGGCGAAGCTGGACAGCACGAAGTCGATCATGCGGTAGCGCCCGCCGAAGGGGATGGACGCCATCGCGCGCTGGGTCACCATCTCGGGGATCAGGCTGTCGTATGCATTGGGGAAAATGATGCCCAGGGCATCCGTGTTGGACTTTACCATTGCTCCTCACCATCCTTTACGTCTTTGACCACCATGGCCTTGGGACCCACCTTGGCGTTCACACCGATGGTCACGCCTTCGCCCACAACGGCGACGCCCCAGTTGTCCAGGTTGTCCATGTCCTCGGGGCGCTCGCCCACCACCGCGCCGCGCTTGACGGTCACATTTTCGGCAATGATGGAATAGCGTACCTTGGCCCCCGGTTCGACCACCGCGCCGGGCATGATGATGGAGTCCTCCACCACGGCGCCCTCGCCCACCTTGACGCCGGCGAACAGCACGCTCTGCACCAGCTTGCCTTCCACCTTGCAGCCTTCGGTGATCATGGAGTTATCGATCTCGGCGGCTTCGCCCACCCACTGGCCGGGCATGCCGGAGTTGCGGGAGTAGATCTTCCACTCGTCGCTCCAGACGTCCAGCGGCATCTTGGGGTTCAAAAGATCCATGTTTGCCTCCCATAGGCTGTCGATGGTGCCCACGTCCTTCCAGTAGCCCTCGAAGGGATAGGCCACCATCTTTTCCCTGCTGGCCAGCATGTTGGGGATGATGTTCTTGCCAAAGTCGTTGTCGGAGGCGGGGTTGGCCTCGTCTTCGATGAGGAACTTGCGCAGTTTGTCCCAGGAGAAGACATAGATGCCCATGGAGGCGAGGTTGCTCTTGGGCTCCTTGGGTTTCTCCTCGAACTTGGTGATGGTGCCCTCGGCGTCGGCGGTCATGATGCCGAAGCGGCTGGCCTCCTCCCAGGGCACTTCCATCACGGCGATGGTGCAGTCGGCGCCTTTTTCCTTGTGGAAGTCCAGCATTTTGGAGTAGTCCATCTTGTAAATGTGATCGCCGGAAAGGATGACCACATACTTGGGCTCATAGCGGTCGATAAAGTTGATGTTCTGATAGATGGCGTTGGCGGTGCCCTTGTACCAGTCCGAGCCGGTGGCCGTCTGGTAGGGGGGCAGCACATGGACGCCGCCGTACAGCCGGTCCAGGTCCCAGGGCTGGCCGTTGCCGATGTACTCGTTGAGCACCAGCGGCTGGTACTGGGTCAGGATGCCCACCGTGTCGATCCCCGAGTTGACGCAGTTGGACAGCGGAAAGTCGATGATGCGGTACTTTCCGCCGAAGGGAACTGCGGGTTTTGCCAGCCGTTGTGTGAGGGCGTACAGGCGTGAGCCCTGTCCGCCGGCCAGCAGCATAGCGATACATTCTTTCATACTACTTCTCCCCTTATCGGCGGCCAGAGGCCGCCGTTAGTGCATTTTGCGGTTCCCCGAAGCGGCCCTCAGGCCTTTTCGGCGTCCTTGGCGGGCTTGGCCGCCTTTTTTGCCGTGGGCTTTTGGGCGGCAGGCTTTTTTGCCGCGGGCTTCTTTGCCGTTTTTTTCGCCGCCTTTTTTTCCGCGGGCTTGGGCTCCCTCGGCTGGGGCACCGAGAAATACACGGCGCTCAGCGGCGGCAAAGTGACGCTGATGCTCTGGTCAAAGCCGTGCATCGGCTTTTTGTGGCTGCGCAGAGGCTTGTTGTGCACGCCGCCGCCGCCGTAGGCCTCGTCGTCGCTGGAGAGCAGCTCCCGGTAGGTGCCGGCCGCCGGCACGCCCATCTGATAGCCCTCCCGCAAAACGGGATTGAAGTTGCAGACCACCAGCGTGGTGTGGCCCGCCGCATCGCGCCGCAAAAACGCGATGACCGACTGGGCGTTGTCGTCCGGCACCACCCACTGGAAGCCCTCCCAGCTGTAGTCCACCTGCCACAAGTCCGGCAGGTCGCGGTACAGGCTGTTCAGGTCCTTCACATACTGGCGCAGCTGGCGGTGGCGGTCGTAGTCCAGCAGCATCCAGTCCAGCGCCTTGGCCTCGTTCCACTCGATGAACTGGCCGAACTCCTGGCCCATGAACAGCAGCTTTTTGCCCGGGTGGGCCATCATGTAGCCGTAGAAGGTGCGCAGGTTGGCGAACTTGGCGTCGTAATCGCCGGGCATCTTGTTGATGAGGCTGCACTTGCCGTGCACCACCTCGTCGTGGCTGATGGGCAGGATGAAGTTCTCGCTGAAGGCGTAGAAGAAGCTGAAGGTGACCTTGTTGTGGTTGCCCGAGCGGAAGAGCGGGTCGGTGCTCATGTAGCTGAGCATGTCGTTCATCCAGCCCATGTTCCACTTGAAGTTGAACCCCAGGCCCCCGTCCTCCGCCGGCTTGGAGACCATCGGCCATGCGGTGGACTCCTCGGCGATCATCAGCTTGTGGGGATGGCGGCCCAGCACGGTGCTGTTCAGCTTGCGCAGAAAGGCGATGGCCTCCAGGTTCTCCTTGCCGCCATAGCGGTTGGGCTCCCACTCGCCGTCGCGGCGGTTGTAGTCGAGGTAGAGCATGCTGGCCACCGCGTCCACCCGCAGGCCGTCCACATGGAACTGCTCCACCCAGTACAGCGCGCTGGACACAAGGAAGCTCTCCACCTCGGGCATCCCATAATTGAACACCATGGTGCCCCATTCCTTGTGCTCGCCCCTGCGGGGGTTGGGGTCCTCGTAGCAGGGCTCGCCGTCGAACATGTACAGGCCGAAGCCGTCCTTCGGGAAGTGGGCGGGCACCCAGTCCATGATGACGCCCAGGCCCGCCTGATGGCACTTGTCCACAAAGTTCATGAAGTCCTTGGGGGTGCCGTAACGGCTGGTGGGGGCGAAGTAACCGGTGACCTGGTAGCCCCAGCTGCCGTCGTAGGGGTATTCGGTGATGGGCAGCAGTTCCACGTGGGTGTAGCGCATGTCCAGTAAGTACGGGATGAGCTCGTCCGCCAGCTCGGAATAGTTATAGGGGTCGCCATTCTCCTTGAGCCGCCAGCTGCCCACGTGCAGCTCGTAGATGTTCATGGGGGCGGCGAGGGGGTCGCGCTTTTTCTGCCGCGCCTCCCATTCGCCGTCGTTCCACTCATAGCCCTCCAGCCGGTAGACCTTGCTGGCGTTGGAAGGCCTGGTCTCGGCGTGGAAGGCGTAGGGGTCCGCCTTGAACACCAGCTCGTCCTGCCGGGTGGTCAGGCAGAACTTGTAGACGTCGTACTCGCGGATGCCGGGGATGAACGCTTCCCAGACGCCCTCGTCCAGCCTGGCCATCGGGTGGGACCCCGGCACCCAGCTGTTGAAATCGCCCACCACGCTGACGGCCTTGGCGTGGGGCGCCCAGACGCGGAACACCACGCCTTCGTCCCCGCCCCGGCAGTCGAAGTGAGCGCCGAAGAACCGATATGCCTCAAAATTGTTTCCCTGCTTGAACAGGTATATGGGCAGATCGGCCGGATGATTCTGTTTTTTCACGGTGTCTCCCTCCCTGTGGGCCTTACGCCTCACTTTCATTTATAATCTTACTCATTTCCGGGGTAGTTTTCAAGGGTTTTCTGTCATATACTGCTAAAAAAGCAATTTTGTTTTTCTTCGTTTTATGCAGTTTTAACAGTGTTGTTGAATAATCCTTGGATATTCACCATAGTTTTGAAAAAGCGCCGGTCCTTTTGCCGCATTTTAACATTCGGCCGCGGCAATGGGCGCAAAAATGCCCGGGCGCGCAGCCGCCCGGGCAAACGGCTTATTTGGCCTGCGTGAAGCAGGCACGGTTCTGCCACAGATAGATGCCGCCGCTGGCCGCGGTGGCCAGCGCCACCAGCCAGCACAGAACATTCGAGATACGCGTCACCGCCACCACGCCGGCGGGCCCGGCCAGGGCCGCGGCGAAGAAATAGAACAGGATGGTGAGCATCTGCAGCACGGTCTTCACCTTGCCCCACATGTTGGCGGCGATGACGGTGCTGGAGGAGGCCGCCAGCATCCGCACGCCGGACACCGCGAACTCCCGGGCCAAAATCAGCGCCACCACCCACAGGCTGCAAACGCCGTCCCGCATCATATACAGAAAGGCCACGGTGGTGAGCAGCTTGTCGGCCAGAGGGTCGGCAAACTTGCCGAAATCGGTGACCATCTTCCATTTGCGGGCCAGATACCCGTCCAGAAAATCGGTGAAGCTGGCCAGGGCGAACACCGCCCCCGCCGCCAGATACCAGCCGGGCTGCCAGCCCGCCGCGCCGTATTGGGTCATGCCGGCCAGCGCCATGAACACTGGCACCAGCAACATGCGCAAAAGGGTGAGCTTATTGGGCAGATTCATCCTCGTTTTCCTCCACTGCATAGCCGAACAGGTCGTACATGTCGCTCTCGTCGATCTTCACCCGGTAGAACTGGCCGGGGTAAAGGGGCGTTTCGCTGGCGACGCAGACGTTGCCGTCGATCTCCGGCGCATCGGCGGCAGAGCGGCAGAGGTACAGGCCGCTCTCCTCGTCCACCCCGTCGCAGATGACGGTCTGCACGCTGCCCACCTTCTTTTCCAGCAGCTGGGCGCTGATGCGGGCCTGAAGGTCCATGATGACGCCGGCCCGGCGCTGCTTTTCCTCCTCGGGCAGCTGGCCCTCCATCCGGGCCGCCGGCGTGCCCTCCTCGGGGCTGAAGGCAAAGCAGCCCAGCCGCTCGAAGCGGGTCTCCTTGACAAATTCGCACAGCTGCTCGAACTCCGCCTCGGTCTCGCCGGGGTAGCCGGCGATGAGGGTGGTGCGCAGGGTGATGTCCGGCATGGCGGCCCGCAGGCGGCGGATGGCGCTTTTCACCACTTCCCCGTCGCCCCGGCGGTTCATGGCCTTGAGGATGCGGGTGTTGCAGTGCTGGATGGGCAGGTCGAGATAGCGCACCACCTTTTCATTGCGCTGCATGGCGGCGATGAATTCATCGGTGATGCGCTCGGGGTAGGCGTAGAGGATGCGGATCCAGCGGATGCCCTCCACGGCGTTCAGCTCGTCCAGCAGCTGGCAGATGCTGTTTTTGCCCCAGTCCTCGCCGTAGGCGGTGGGGTCCTGGGCCACCACCACCAGCTCCTTCACGCCCTCGCCGGCCAGCCAGCGGGCCTCGGCCACGCAGTCTTCCAGCGGGCGGCTGCGCAGCGGTCCCCGGATGAGGGGGATGGCGCAGTAGTGGCAGCGGTTGTTGCAGCCCTCGGCGATCTTTAAGTAAGCATAGTGGCCGGGGGTGCTGATGACCCGCTTGCCCCCCAGGGCCAGGCCGGTCTTGGGGCCGAAGTCCTCCTCCGGGGCGGCGTCCGGGGCGGCAAGGCGCTCCAGAATGGCGGGCAGGGCGGCGTTGCAGCCGATGCCCACCACCGCGTCCACCTCGGGCATCTCCCTGCGGATCTCCTGGCGGTAGCGTTCGGCCAGGCAGCCGGTGACGATGACCCTGAGGCCGGGCTTTTTCTCCTTGAGGGCGCAGGCGTCCAGGATGTTCTCGATGGCTTCGGTCTTGGCGCTCTCGATAAAGCCACAGGTGTTCACGATGACGGCGTCCGCCTCGGCGGGGTCGGCCGTGGTGGTGTGGCCCGCGCTGATGAGGCTGTGGCAGAATACGTCGGCGTCCACCTGGTTTTTGGGGCAGCCCAGAGAGATGATGGCGATCTTCAAATGCGTTCTCCTTTTTGTTTTCCGTGCCGGCTTCACAGTTCCCCGTCGGCGGGGTGCTCCTCCAGCCAGAGCTCCACCGCCCGGCGGGCGTCGCCGGAGGAAAAGCCCCGGCGGGCCAGCGCCGCCAGCACGTTCTGTTTTTTGCCCGCCGCCAGTTTTGCGGCGTACTGTTTTTCCACAAGACGCAGCGCGGCCGCGCCGTCCGGCCCAAGGCCCTCCGGCGCGTCCGCCTGACATTCTTCATACGCTTCTTCCAGCGCCTGCCGGGCAAGGTCCCGGTCCACGCCCCGCGCGGCCATCCAGCGCAGTATCTCGCTGCGGGATTTGCTTTTGCTCAAAAGCCAGGCGGCGGCGCGGCGGGCAAAGGCCCCGTCGTTTAAAAGGCCCAGTTCGTCCATCTTGGCCACCGCCGCGGCGGCGGTGTGCTCGTCGAAGTCACGGCAGAGCTTTTGGAACAGTTCGCCGGAGGCGTGCTCCCGGGCGGCGAGATAAGCGAAGGCCTTGTCCTTTGCACGCTGGGCGTCGCTTTTGCGCACAAACTCCTCCAGCTGGCCGTCGTCCAGGGTCATCCCCTCCGCCAGATGCCCGGTGGAGAAGGTCTCCTCGTCCACGCTGAAGAGAAAGCCGGCTTCGCAGAACAGGGCAAAGCGCCCTTTTCTGGTGCGGCTGATGCGGGTGATGGTGGTCTCCATGGGGCGGCTTTAGTCCTCCACCATGATGTCCAGGTCCTCCTCGCTGGCCTTTGCGGCAGCGGCGGCAGGGGCGGCGGGAGCCGCCACCGGGGTGATGCCGCCCTTCACCGGCTTTTTGCCGGCGGCCAGCAGCTTGTCGGCGTTGGCGCGCACCAGCGCCTCGATCTCCGCCATGACGGCGGGGTTCTCTTTCAGGAAGGTCTTGGCGTTGTCGCGCCCCTGGCCCAGGCGGGTCTCGCCGTAGTTGAACCAGGCGCCGCTTTTCTGCACCGCGCCCAGCTTGACGCCCAGGTCCAGCACCTCGCCCACCTTGCTGATGCCCTCGCCGAACATGATGTCGAACTCGGCCTCGCGGAAAGGCGGGGCCACCTTGTTCTTGACCACCTTGGCGCGGGTGCGGTTGCCGATGAACTGGCCGGAGGAATCCTTCAGGCCCTCGATGCGGCGCACGTCGATGCGCACGCTGGAATAGTATTTCAGCGCGCGGCCGCCGGCGGTGACCTCGGGGTTGCCGTAGGTAACGCCCACCTTTTCCCGCAGCTGGTTGATGAAGATGGCCACGGTGTTGGTCTTGCCGATGACGCCGGTGAGCTTGCGCAGGGCCTGGCTCATCAGGCGGGCCTGCAGGCCCACGTGGGAGTCGCCCATCTCGCCCTCGATCTCCGCCCGGGGCACCATGGCGGCCACCGAGTCGATGACGATGACGTCGATGGCGCCGCTGCGCACCAGCGCTTCGCAGATCTCCAGGGCCTGCTCGCCGGTGTCCGGCTGGCTGACCAGCAGGCTGTCGATGTCCACGCCCAGGGCCTGGGCATAGACCGGGTCAAGGGCGTGCTCCACGTCGATGAAGGCCACTTCGCCGCCCTGCTTCTGGGCCTCGGCCAGCACGTGCAGGGCCAGGGTGGTCTTGCCGCTGGACTCGGGGCCGTAGACCTCCACCACCCGCCCGCGGGGCACGCCGCCCACGCCCAGGGCGATGTCCAGCGAGAGGCTGCCGGTGCTGATGGCGTCCACCTTCATGGCCACGTTGGCGCCCAGCTTCATCACCGCGCCCTTGCCGAACTGCTTTTCGATCTGGGCCAGCGCCGTTTCCAGCGCGTCTTTTTTGCTGGCCGCGCTCTTTTTCTCCGGGGAGGCCATTGCCGCCTTCTTCTCTGCCATACCTTCAAAACTCCTTGTTCCCGCGCCCGCCGGGCTTTTTTTGCCCCGCGGCGCGCTTCGTTCTAACGTCTGTGCTTATTATACACGATGCCCCCGGCCTTTACAACCATCAGTTGTAAAATGTCAGGAAATCATCCTTTTTATGTCGCATTTTCCGGCTTTTGACCCACCACGACCCGGTCGCGTCCCTCCAGGTCGGGGATGCAGGCCACGTTTTCGTAGCCCGCCGCGCGAAGCACAGCCTGCACCGCCCCCGCCTGCCGCCAGCCTATCTCCACCGCCAGCCAGCCGCCGGGCCGCAGGGCCGGCAGGTAGGCTGGGGCGATGTGCTCGTAGAAGGCAAGGCCCCCCCGCCCGGCCCGCAGGGCCATGGCGGGCTCCCGGCGCACTTCCGGGGCCAGCCGCTCCATCTCGCCGTCGGTGACATAGGGCGGGTTTGCGAGGACGAGGTCCAGGCTTTCCGGGGCCAGCTGCCGCTGGTAGCCGAACACATCCCCCAGCACACAGGCCGCGGCGGGGCGGGCCTCGTCAAAGCCCGGCAGGGCCGACGCGGCGTTCTGCCTGAGGTAGCGGAAGGCCTCGGGGCTTTTTTCCAGGCAGGTGACATGCGCGCCGGGGCACAGGCGCTTGACGCCCAGCCCCACGCAGCCGCTGCCGGCGCACAGGTCCAGCACCGCCGGGCTGCTCCTGCCCGCCAGCCGCTTTGCGCCCTCCTCCACCAGCAGTTCGGTGTCCGCCCGGGGGCAGAGCACCCCCGGCCCCACCGCCAGCTCAAAGTCCAGGAAGGGCCAGCGGCCCAGAATGTACTGCAGGGGTTCCCGGGCGGCGCGGCGGGCGGTGAGTTCCTCCAGCCGGGCCAGGGCGCTTTCGTCCAGCGCCGGGTCCTGCCAGCGCCAGCCTTCCCCCGCCTGCGTTTGGACCAGCGCCGCCGCGTCGAAGGCGGCGTCCTCCACGCCCGCGGCCTCCAGCCGCCGGCGAGAAGCGTCAAAGGCCTTGCGCGCCCTCACCATTTGGCCTCGTCGGGGTGTTCGGGCAAAACGGGAGTCACGGCGGCGATGGCCACCTCGATCATGGAATCGTCCGGCTCGAAGGTGGTCAGCCGCTGCAGCCACAGGCCCGGCGCGCTGATGATGCGGGTGAAGATGTTGTCGTAGCGGCCCGCCAGCTTGATGAGCTCGTAGCTGACGCCCATCACCCCCGGCAAGAGCAGGAGTTTGAGGACCACCCGCAGGCCGGTGCTGCCCCAGGGCAGCACGCTGAACAGCAGGATGCTGACGATGAGCACCAAAATCATAAAGCTGGTGCCGCACCGGGGATGGAAGCGCCGGTGGCGGCGCACGTTTTCCACAGTGAGCTCCTCCCCCGCCTCGTAGCAGGCAATGGTCTTGTGCTCGGCGCCGTGGTACTCGAACACCCGGTGGATCTCCTTCATGCGGGTGCACAGGAAGAGGTAGCCCACGAAGAGGGCGATCTTGAGCGCGCCCTCCAGCACCACCTTGCCCCAGCCCAGGGGCACGAAGCGGTCGGCAAAACCCACGATGGCGGTGGGCAGCACCATGAACAGCACGATGGCCAGAAGGCCGCCGCACACCGCCGCCAGCGCCATGAGGAAGTTCTGCGCCGCGGGGCCGGCATGTTCGCCCAGCCACGTTTCAAAGCGGCCCGGCTCCTCCCCGGCCTCCTCGGGCATGCTCACCTCGGCGGAGTGCATCAGGTAGCGGTAGCCCAGCACGAGGTTCTCGATCATTGCCGCCGCGCCCCGCACCAGCGGTATCTTCTGCCAGCGGTGATGCTTCACGTTTTCATAGGTCATGTCCAGCGTGCCGTCGGGCCTGCGCACCGCCACGCAGATCTTTTCGGGGCCGCGCATCATGATGCCCTCCATCAGGGCCTGCCCGCCCACGCTGGTCTTAAAACATTCCTTTGGTTTTTCCATGGTTCTCCTTTTGCCGGGCCCGCCGGCCCGGGGCTTTTTGCCTTTTGTCCGCCCGGTCAGCGGGCCGGGGCGGCCAGTTCCTTTTCAAACGCGAGGCTGCCGTCCGCCTCCATGCGGTAGAGGCAGTTCGCCCGCAGCGGCGCGCCGGTGGCGTCGGTGAGGGCCAGGGCGTCCGCCACGGTCTGCCCGTTCCAGCCGCAGAACACAAATTTGTACGGCCAGCCGCCGGCGGCCCACCACGCGTACTTTTCGGCCATGTTGTCGCCGAACTCCATGGGATTCAGCGAAAGGGTGCCGCCCGGCGCCAGCTCGAACTTGTACAGCCGGCAGTCGTGGGCCCACTGAGGCCCCTCGGTGAGCACCAGCGTGGAGGCGTCCCGGCTGTACATCTCGGGCACGAAGCTGTCGAACACCGGCTGCATCTCGGTCTGCTCCCGGGCCCAGTTCGCCTCCTCCACGTTGGGGGCCCGGTGCTGCAGGAACCACCCGGGCACAAGCTCGGTGGCCGCCGTCCAGTTGACGCCGAAGGCGAAGGCCGCCGCCGCGCAGGCAAGGGCCGCCGCCCGGCGCCTGGGCGTGTTCAGCCGCGCCGCGAAGGGGGCCAGCGCCCCCAGCGCAAGATAGAGCATGGCGATGGGCAGCGGCGCGATGTAGCGGTGGTAGGCCGCCAGCTGGGCCGCCTCGTCCGCATCGAAAAGATAAAGGTAAGAGTAGCACAGCATCGCCGCGTAGGCCAAAAACACCACGGTGAGCCCCGCCCCCGCCACGGTGAGCGCCCGCCGCCGCTGCGGCGCAAGGCGGCGCAGCGCCAGCACCAGCGCCCAGAAGAGCAGCAGCGCCCCCAGCGCCGAAAGCCCGCCGGTGCGGTTGAGGGGTTCAAAGCAGAAGAATTGCAGGTAGTGGGGAATGACCTCGCCCGCCTGGCCGCCGCCGGTGAAGAATTCCAGCAGGTTGGCGGGGCCGAAGGCCCCGGCAGACACGTCCTGGGTGAAGTAGGAGCTGGTGCCCTTGAGGCGGCAGAGCACCTGCCAGGTGAGCCAGAAGGCCGGCGGCGCCGCCGCGGCCCCCAGCGCCGTCAGGCGCGCCCATCCGCCGCCCCGGCGCGCCGTTTCCCGCAAAGGGGCGGCCCACAGCGCCATCACCGCCGCCATCCCTGACAGCGCGTAGAGGATGCCGGTGCTCTTGGAGATGGCCAGCAGCGAGAGCGCGCCGCTCACCGCCGCCAGGTCCCACAGGCCGGGGCGGGGGCTGCGCCATGCGGTGAGCAGGGCCCAGCCCAGCAGCAGGGTCATCACCGGCTCCACCACAAGGCTCATCTGGTGATACTTGGTGTAGAAGGCGGGGAACACCAGCAGGAAGGCGGCCTCGCCCCCCACCAGCAGCAGGTTCGACCACCAGCGCTTTTGCCAGCCGAAGTCCGCCAGCAGGGGCAGGGTGAGGCCCATGTACCACAGCATCTGGGTATCCACCATCGCCGCCACGGTCACCCGCGGGGTGTAAAGGTGCAAAAAGGCCGTGAGCATCTGCAGGCCCGGCGGATAATCGCTGAAGGCGGAGGCGCTCTGGGCCGCGGTGGGGAACTGGTCCATGCCGCTGATCTGGCGGGTGAACAGGCCCCAGTGGGCCACATCGTCAAAGACGGTGAGCTGTATCTGGCCGCTGAGGGCCATGGTCAGCCCCATGGCCAGCAGCAGGGCAAAAAAGGGCGGCCCCAGCCGCAGCGGCCCCGCGCCCCTGCGCAGGGCGAAGAAGGCCGCCGCCGCGGCGGCGGGCAGCACGAAAAGGGGCAGCCACTCCTTCTCCCCCGCCCCGGTGAACAGGTAGGCCGCCAGTGAGATGCCGGTGAGCGTCAGGGGCAGGGTCTGGGCAAAGGGGGCCCGGATGGCCCGGGTGAGCAGGCCCGCCAGGCACGCCAGCAGGCACAGCAGCGCAAGGTACATCAGCATAGGGTTCCGTCCGGCGCGCAGCCCTTGCCCGCGCCGCTTCCTTTCTTTAAGAACGTTCTTTTTCCTCGCCGGGGCGGTAGAGCGGCAGCCGCAGGGTCACGGTGGTGCCCACGCCGGGCTGGGAGTCGATGTCCGCCGAGCCGTCCAGGGCGGTCATGATCTCGTCCACCACCGCCAGGCCGATGCCGCTGCCCCGCACCGCGCCCTTGCCCTTGAAGAACTTGAGCTTGACGTTTTCCAGGTCTTCGGGCAGGATGCCCCGGCCCTGGTCGGCGATGGTGACATAGGCGTTCTCGCCCTCCTGCAAGAGGTCGATGGTGATGGCCCCGCCCCGGCAGGAATATTTGACAGCGTTGTCCAGCACGTTGACGAAGACCTGGCGCAGGCGGGCCGGGTCCGCCCAGATGGGCAGGGGCAGCTCCGGCTCCTCATACACAAGGCGCAGGCCCTCCTTTTCGATGCGGGGCTGCATGAACAGCGCCGCGTCGGTGACTTCCGCCACCAGATCCAGCCGCTGGCACTCCAGCTTGACGCCGCTCTGCAGCCGGGAGAAGCTGAGCAGCTCCTCCACCATGGTGTAAAGGCGGTCGGTCTCCTGGCCGATGATGGACAGGCCCTTGCGGTAGTTCTCGTCCTCGGGGTCGCGGATGGCGGCGATGGTCTCCACCCAGCCCCGGATGCTGGTGAGGGGGGTGCGCAGCTCGTGGCTCACCGAGCTGATGAACTCGTTCTGCATCCGCTCGGTTTTGCTCAGTTCCCCTGCCATCTCGTTGATGCGCTGGCACAGCCGGCCGATCTCGTCGTCGTAGGGGGTGTCGGGCAGCCGCACCGAGAGGTCGCCCCGGGCGATGGCGGTGGCGGCCTCCTCGATCTGGTGCACCGGCTTGACGATGCTGCCCACGAAAAACAGGCCGCTCCAGATGGTGAACACCAAGATCAGCGCGCCCACGCCCAGCGCCAGCAGCACCTGCCGCGTCAGCGCCTCGTCCACCAGCGAGAGGCTGGTGAGCATGCGCATGGCGGCGGCGTCCTCGCAGGCGTAGGGCACCAGCACGGTGATGGCCATCACCCGGTGGCCGCCCGAATCGGTGTAGATCATCTCGCCCTGGCCGCTGGCGCTGGAAAGGGCCTGGGTGAAGTCCGCCGGGGCCTCGTCGTAGCGGATGAGCGCGCCGGAGGAGGTGATGAGCGGCTGGCCGGAGGAATCCAGCAGCATGAACTCGAATTTATCCTTTGCGTCGAACTGCTCCACCGCCCGGTGCAGCAGCTGGCTGCGGCCCGCCGCGGTGAGGGCGGGGTTGGCGCCGGCGACGATGTTCAGCTGGCCGCTGATGCTGGAGATGCGGCTGAGGATGGCCTGCCGCGCGCCGTTGTAGTAGCCGGACCAGGTGGCATAGATGAAAAGGCCTTCCGCCACCGCCACCAGCAGCAGGGTCACAAGCAGGCTGCCCCGCAGCCAGCGCCGGGTGATACTGCTCACAGCCCGCCTCCTTTCTGCGCAGATGGGGATGCGGCCTTCAGCCGTTCCAGCGGTAGCCGTAGCCCCAGACGGTGAGGATGTGCTTGGGGCTGGAGGGCTCGTCCTCTATCTTCATGCGCAGGCGGCGGATGTTCACGTCCACGATCTTCACGTCGCCGTAATAGTTTTCGCCCCACACGCCTTCCAGGATCTTTTCCCGCACCAGGGCGGTGCCGGGGTTCTGGAAGAACAGTTCCATGATCTGGAACTCCACCTGGGTCAGGTCGATGGGCTCGCCCTTTTTGTAGAGCACGCGGCTCTTCTGGTCCAGCACGAACTGGCCGCTCACAAGGCGGGAATCGTCGGCCTCGGCGGCGGCCTGGCCGGTGCGCTG
>DWXV01000003.1 GCA_019119025.1 Candidatus Allofournierella excrementigallinarum | reverse complement strand
ACGAATTCCAGTTGTCCTCGATTTTCTGCGTTCTTTACCAGCATTTTTCTCACCCTGCTCCATTATACCGCATTTCTTCCCTTTATACGACAAAAAGGCCACCGAAAGGTGACCTTTTTCGACAAGCTGAGGGAACGGCCGGCAAAGCCGGCCGTTCCCTGCATGGTCTGCCTTTGGGGAACGATCAGGTCCACAGCGGGGTGGGATACAGCCCGCCGGCCACCTTCTGGGCCAGGGCAGCCACAACGCCGGGCTTGTCTTCCTTGTAGGTCACACCGTACCACTTGTCGGCGCTGTGCAGCACGGTCACCACCGCGGTGCCCTCGGCGAGCATCTGGCCCACGACGGTGGGCAGCAGGAACTCGGTCTTGAGGGGGTTGGCGGTGCCGGCCAGCTCCTGCATGAAGGGCACGAAGCGGGCCTTGAGCTCGCCCACGAAGCTGGGGTCGAAGCCCCACAGGTTCATGGAAACGGGGGTGTCCACGGGCACGTCGGTCCAGGTGGCGCCGTCGTCTTCGGTGAAGTGGATGCCGCCCTCGTAGGTGCCGATCTTGGTGCGCTCCACCACATTGACCAGATGGCCGTCCGCGCTGACCTGGCACAGGCCGCGGGCCACGGTGCCGTGCTCGGTGACGGTGCTGTCCAGCCGGTAGGCCACCATGCCGTACTTGCCCACGCCGCACCCGTCGCTGGCCAGGTAGTCGTAGATGGTCTTGAAGGCGGAGGGGCCGTAGTAGTCGTCGGCGTTGATCACGGCGAAGGGCGCGTCCAGCACGTCCCGGGCCGCCAGGATGGCATGGCCGGTGCCCAGAGGCTTCTCACGGCCTTCGGGCAGGGTGCAGCCGGCGGGGATGTCGTCCAGCTGCTGGTAGGCGTAGCGCACTTCCATGAATTTCTCGGCGCGCTTGCCCACGGTCTCCTTGAAGGCCTCTTCGATCTCGTGCTTGATGATGAACACCACGGTCTCGAAGCCGGCGCGCTTGGCGTCGTAGAGCGAGTAGTCCATGATGACCTCGCCGCTGGGGCCCACCGGGTCGATCTGCTTGAGGCCGCCGTAACGGCTGCCCATGCCGGCGGCCAGCACCACTAAGATAGGTTTCTTGCGCATGTTCGTTGTCTCCCTTCGTTGTTTGGCGTGTTGTGTATCGCTCAGCCCTTATAGCCGTTGGGGTTCATGCTCTGCCACTTCCAGCTGTCCGCGCACATCTCCTCAATGCCGTACTGCGCCTGCCAGCCCAGCTCGTTCTTGGCCTTGGTGGGGTCGGCGTAGACGGTGGCGATGTCGCCGGGGCGGCGGGGGTCGATGACATAAGGCAGGGTCTTGCCGCAGGCCTTCTCGTAGGCCTTGATGACGTCCAGCACGCTGTAGCCCTTGCCGGTACCCAGGTTGCAGATGAACAGGCCGGGTTTCTGCTCCAGCTTCTTGATGGCGGCCACGTGGCCCTTGGCCAGGTCCACCACATGGATGTAGTCGCGCACGCCGGTGCCGTCCGGGGTGGGATAGTCGTTGCCGAACACATGCACCTTCTCCAGCGCGCCCACTGCCACTTTGGCGATGTAGGGCACGAGGTTATTGGGGATGCCGTTGGGGTCCTCGCCGATCAGGCCGCTCTTGTGGGCGCCGATGGGATTGAAGTAACGCAGCAGCGCCACGTTCATCTCGGGGTAGGCCTTGCAGCAGTCGGTGAGCATCATCTCGTTCATCAGCTTGCTGGTGCCGTAGGGGTTGGTGGTGCCGCCCACGCGGCAGTTCTCATCGATGGGCACTTTCTCCGGGTCGCCGTAGACGGTGGCGGAGGAGGAGAACACCAGATTGTTCACGCCGTGGCGGCGCATGGCGGCCAGCACGGTGAGGGTGGTGGCGAGGTTGTTGGTGTAGTACTCGATGGGCTTGCCCACGCTCTCGCCCACCGCCTTGTAGGCGGCGAACTGGATCACCGAGTCAATGTCCGGGTTCTGCGCGAACAGCTGCTCCACCTTTTCCGCGTCGGTGAGATCGACCTCCACAAAGCGGAAATCCTTGCCGGAGATCTCTTTCACCCGGCGCACCGCCTCCGGGCAGGAGTTGTAGTAGTTGTCGGCCACGACGATGTCATAGCCGGCCGCCAGAAGTTCCACGCAGGTATGGCTGCCGATGTAACCTGCGCCGCCGCACACTAAAATACTCATGCTGTTGCTCCTTTCCCTTCCGGGCATTTTATACTTTAACTATACCCCACGCCGGGGTGAAAAGCAAGAGAAACAGGGCGTCGGAGCGCCCCCGGCCTGCGCCGCAAAAAGGATCCGGAAGGTCAGGCTCGGGCTGGAAGCCAGCGTCGTGAGCATGACGGTGACGCCGGCCAGGGCCGCGCCGCCGCCATGGCGGGGAAGACGGGCGGGCACGCGTTCACGCTGTAAACGAAGGGCCCCGGGGCTGCCCGCCCCCCTTGCCGAACTTATTGTATCACCGGCACACCGGGAAAGGAAGCCCCCGCCTCCGAAAATGCAAAAGAAAGGGCGCGGACTGCAAACCGGCCCTTTTCCCCCGCGCTTTGCACAGATGCGGGGCCGTTCTTGCCAAAGGGCGGCAAATATGGTAGGGTATATTACAGGAGAGCGGCCACGCCGGAACGGAGGGAAAGCAGATGCAGGTCCATGAATCCTCGGAGGATTATCTCGAGGCCATCCTGATGCTGAAGGAGCGCAAGGGCTATGTGCGCTCGGTGGATGTGGCCAATGAGCTCGCCTTCACCAAAGCCAGCGTGAGCGTGGCGATGAAAAAGCTGCGGGAGAACGGATATGTGCAGGTGGACGCCGACGGCGGGCTGGTGCTGACCGAGGCGGGGCTGGCCATTGCCCGCCGGGTGTATGACCGGCACCGGCTGCTCACCGAGTTCTTCGTGCGGCTGGGGGTGGACCCGGAAGTGGCCGCGCGGGACGCCTGCCGGGTGGAGCACGACCTGAGCGAACAGACGTTTTCCAAGCTTGTGGAACACGCGCAGAAAAAGTTTGAAAAAGACGGTTGACAACCGCCGCGCTCTGTGCTAAAATAGCTATCGTTCCGCACGGCGGGCCTCATCGGTCCAATGTGAAGGTAGCGTATTCGCGGCTTTGCGCCGCGTTTACATAGATGCGGATGTGGCGGAATTGGCAGACGCGCTAGATTCAGGTTCTAGTGGGGGCAACTCCATATGGGTTCAAGTCCCTTCATCCGCACCACGTCGCCGCAAGCTGTGCACGCTTGCGGCGACTTTTTTTGCCACCGGCGCGCTCGCGTCGCTGCGGCTCTTTCTCCCCACAAAGCTTTGCTGCGCAAACGTTCGTGGGGGCCCCCGCCGCCCGAAGGGCGGCTTATGGACTGCGCTCCATTCAAAAAGCCCGGCCGGTTGGCCGGGCTTTTTTCTGTTCAAGGCTCATTCTTTTCTTGTCAGCCTGACGACCGACACACAGGCCGCGCCGGAACGGTCCGCCACATTGCTGTTATATGTAAGGCTGAAGCTGGTGGCCTCGGGAACATGGATGATGATGGAGTTGGAGCCGCAGGCGCTGGAAAGCGCCGCGCCGGTTTTGAAATAGATGCCGTAGAGCAGGTTGGAGCTGCCGTTGTAGGCGGGCGTGACCTGCATATATCCCGCCTCCTCCAAAATTGCGGACACGCTGAAGGAGATGCAGTAATAGCCCGGCGCAAGTTCGATGCGCGTCTCGTCCGCCAGCACGATGGCGCCGGTGGGGTCCGCCGTGCCGGTCAGCAGCGGGATGGGCCGCCCGTTTTCGAACCGGCGCTCAAACATGAAAAAGGAAGCAAAGCAGTCCTGGGCCGGTTCGCCCGGAGGGCCCTGGGGGCCAGGTTCCCCCTGCGGGCCCTGGGGGCCAGGTTCCCCCTGCGGGCCCTGGGGGCCGGGTTCCCCCTGCGGGCCCTGGGGCCCGCTGCAAACGCAGCAGCCGCAGCCGTGCTGCCGCCGCATGAATTCGGGTCTGCGGTCCGAATCGAATTTATCCATATCGTCTTCACTCCGTTGCTCAAAAATTTCTGCCCCAGTATATGTGCCCGCCGGGGCCGCCGTTCCCCCGTCTGCCCCGGCCGGATGGAATTTTTCACAAAGAGAGGGCCCCGCTTTTGTGTTTTGCAGTGCAATTTGATAAAGTGATAAAATTTTTATTGGATTTCACCCAGAATAATATTGACATCCTTTTTTGAGAGTGGTATATTTGACGAAATTGAATATGAAGGCTGTGACGAAGAGTGGCCGGGGATGGCCCGCTGCAGAGAGCCGGTGGTTGGTGTGAACCGGCGCGGAACGCCCCAGAGCCTGTCCCTTCCGAGCCGGAGCCTGAACCCCCTTTGGGGCCAGTAGGGTCTCCCGCGCATGCTGCGTTAACGCATAGAGGTTGTTTGACTTCGAACAAAAGCAAAAGCTGTGACGAAGACGGACCTGCAACGAATTTCTCAGAGAGCCGGGGATGGTGCGATCCCGGCAAAGGACTGCAGTGTTCCCATCCCTTCCGAGCTGAAGGCCCCAAAGGCGAAAGCCGAGTAGGCGTCTTTCGAGAATGCTGCGTCAGTGCATAGAAGTTTGTGGACTTCGAAGAGGTGGCGGGCCAGTGCGTCCGCAATTTGAGTGGTACCGCGAGTGTAAGATCTTACACCCGTCTCAAAGCAAAAATCGCTTTGAGACGGGTGTTTTTCGTTTCAGGGCAGTGCGGAAAGGGGAAAAACATGTTATCTCTCGACAAGGTATTCGACGCGCAGCGGGTGCTGAAAAGCATCGTGCGGGAAACCGCGGTGGCAAGGGCCTTTGGCATTGCGCCGGAGTGCGAACTCTATCTCAAGCCGGAAAACCTTCAGATCACCGGCTCCTTCAAGGTGCGGGGCGCGGGCTACAAGATCGCGATGCTCACCGAAGAGGAAAAGGCCCGGGGCGTCATCGCCTGCTCGGCGGGCAACCACGCCCAGGGCGTGGCGTTGGCGGCATCCAAGAACGGCATCAGATCCCTCATCTGCCTGCCGGACACCGCCCCCATCTCCAAGGTGGAAGCCACCAAGGGCTTCGGCGCAGAGGTCTGCCTGGTGGAGGGCTGCTACGACGACGCCTACAAAAAGGCGCTGGAACTCAAAGACGAGATGGGCTACACCTTCGTGCATCCCTTCGACGACGAGAACGTCATCGCCGGCCAGGGCACCATCGCCCTTGAGATCCTCTCCCAGCTGGACAACATCGACGCCATCATCGTGCCGGTGGGCGGCGGCGGCCTCATTTCCGGCATCGCCTACACTGCCAAGCAGATCCGCCCGTCGGTAAAGGTGTACGGCGTGCAGGCGGCGGGCGCGCCCAGCATGTTCAACTCCATCTCGGGCGGCGCCATCCAGTGCCTCGAGAGCGTGCAGACCATCGCCGACGGCATCGCGGTGAAGCAGCCGGGCGAAACCACCTTCGCCCTGGTGCGGGACTATGTGGACGACATCGCCCTTGTGACCGACGACGAGGTGGCCTCGGCCATTCTGGCCCTCATCGAAAAGCAGAAGATGATCGCCGAGGGCGCGGGCGCGGTGTCGGTGGCCGCCGCCATGTTCGGCAAGTTCCCCCTGGCGGGCAAGCGGGTGGTGAGCGTGGTCTCCGGCGGCAACATCGACGTGACCAGCCTCTCCCGTGTCATCGACCGGGGCCTTTTGAACAGCGGCCGGTCCTCCAGCCTGCTCATTGAGCTCATCGACAAGCCCGGCCAGCTGAAGGACATCTCCCGCATCATCGCCGACTGCGGCGGCAACGTCACCGGCGTGCATTATGAGAAGGGGGCCACCGAGAGCGTGCACGGCGTGTTCCTTCGCATCGACATGGAGACCCGCGACTTCGACCATGTGAAGCTCATCACCGACTCTCTGAAAGCCGAACACTTCAAACTCGTGTGACGGCCCCGGACACCAGAAAAAAGGAGGAAACCACCATGATGCTTTCCGGCGCAGACATCCTTGTGAGGACCCTCATCGAGCAGGGCGTGGACACCGTCTTCGGCTACCCCGGCGGCCAGATCCTGAACGTCTACGACAGCCTCTATAAATACCAAAGCGAGATCACCCACGTTCTCACCGCCCATGAGCAGGGCGCCGCCCACGCGGCGGACGGCTACGCCCGCACCACCGGCAGGGTGGGGGTGGTCATCTCCACCTCCGGCCCCGGCGCC
>DWXV01000072.1 GCA_019119025.1 Candidatus Allofournierella excrementigallinarum | reverse complement strand
ACTGGCACAACCCCGACGTTTCCCTGCGCGGGCGTATCACCAAGCTGTATGACTTCAAGGCCAACGGCCGCGAGCCCGTCGAGGAGGCCAAGGCCGGCGACATCGTGGCCTTCAGCGGCCTGGCCGACGTGACCATCGGCAACACCCTGTGCGACCCCGCCAACGTGGAGCCGCTGCCCTTTGTGAAGATCAACGATCCCACCGTGGAGATGACCTTCTCCGTCAACGACAGCCCCTTCGCCGGCCGCGAAGGCAAGTATGTCACCAGCCGCCAGATCCGCGACCGGCTGCAGCGGGAGCTGCTGAAGGACGTGGCCCTGCGGGTGGAGGACTCCGCCACCAGCGATTCCTTCCGTGTGATGGGCCGCGGCGAAATGCACCTGTCCATCCTCATCGAGACCATGCGCCGCGAAGGCTATGAGCTGCAGGTCAGCCCCCCGAAGGTGCTGACCCATGTGGAAAACGGCGTGACCATGGAGCCCATGGAGCGGGTGGTCGTGGACGTGCCCACCGACTACCAGGGCGCGGTGATGACCGCCCTGGGCGCCCGCAAGGCCATTTTGCAGCAGATGGAACCCATCGGCAGCCGGGTGCGGCTGGAGTTCCGCATGCCCAGCCGCGGCCTGTTCGGCTATCGCAGCCAGTTCCTCACCGACACCCACGGCGAGGGCATCCTGAACACCATCTTTGACGGCTACGAGGCCTGGCAGGGCGACATCACCTGCCGCAGCACCGGCAGCCTGATCAGCTTTGAGACCGGCGACGCGGTGACCTACGGCCTGTTCAACGCCCAGGGCCGCGGCACCCTGATCGTGACCCCCGGCGAGAAGGTCTACGGCGGCATGGTGGTGGGCTACACCCCCACCGGCGAGGACATCACCGTGAACGTGTGCAAAACAAAGCATCTCACCAACACCCGCGCCTCCGGCTCGGACGACGCGCTGCGGCTGGTGCCGGTGAGCAAGTTCAGCCTGGAAGGCTGCCTGGAGTTCCTGGCCCCCGACGAACTGCTGGAGGTCACCCCCAAGAGCCTGCGCATCCGCAAGCGCATCTTGAGCCACGACCTGCGCATGAAGGAGCTGAAGGGCAAGAAAAGCTGACCTTCCCCGTTTCTCACAAACAAAAAAGGAGCGTCCCCGCGAAAGGCGAAGGGGCGCCCCTTTTTTCTTTTTACCACAGCCAGTTGCGGGCTTTGGCCTCGCGGATCTCCATCTCCGCCTCGTCGGCGCGGCTGCGCTTGACCATCACCAGCGTGCCGGCGCTGCCGGCCTTGAGCTTGTAGTCGATCTGGTGGTCGTGCAGCAGCTTTTCCACCTTTTTCAGTTCGTCGCCCCCGCCGCTGTAGACGGGGGTGCGGGGTTCAAACAGAGACATGGGTCTTCTCCTCTCTTCTTCGGGGCAGCGCCCCGTTACTTGACTTTGCGCCGTCTGTGCAGCGCATGCGCTGCGGCTGCGCCCGCCAGGGCCAGGGCCGAAAGGCCACTCACCCAGTCGGAAATATGCTGCAGCGTGGTTCCGGTGTAGCTCACCACCAGCCGCCCGGCGGGCAGGCCCTCGGGCACATCCAGCTCCACCCGGCCGCCGGCGTCCTTGTGCAGCGGCACCGGGATGGCCTCGCCGCCGCCCGCGGGCTCCACCCAGGCGGAGTAGCCTTTGTACCACAGCTTCGGGATGCCCCAGAGCCCCGGGGCGCCGTCGAAGTCCGCCACAAAATCGCCGTTCGGCAGATAATTTCCAATGAACACGTCCTCACTGTTGGTGTACTGCGCCCCCGGCTCGAAGGCAAACTCGATGGTGTTCACCCCGGCGGGCAGCCATTCCGCCCCCACCAGATAGAAGGTCTCGCCCCGCTGGCCGGTGAAATAGTTCCTGTCGTAATTCACCAGCTCCGGGAAGGTGGGCCACAGGCAGGCAAGGTTCGCCAGCGAGAGGGCGAAGCACGCCGCCAGCGCCGCGGCTCTGACACGCTTGGCCGGAAAGCCTGCCAGCATGCAGGCCGCCCCCAGGCACAGGAACATCTGGCCGAAGGCGTTGAGCCGCCAGGGGAACTGCACGCTGGTGAGCACCGTTTCATCCAGCCTGGCCCAGGGCACCCAGTTCAGGGTGGCGAAGGTGAGCGCCACACCCACCGCCAGGAACACCCAGCCCCGGCGGCAGCGCCGCCCTTTGCGGGCCAGCCACGCCCCCGCCGCCGCGGCCAGCGGCGCCAGCAGCATGCCGCCGAGGCCGAGGCCGGTGTAAGAACCGGGGTCAAAGATGCCGGCAAGGGTCAGATAGTTGTAGGCAAGGCGGGTCAGCGGTTCGGCGCTGACCTTGAAGGTGTCGGCGGTGAACTGTTCCAGCACCGGCAGCCAGTAATAGCAGCTCACCGCAAGGCAGGCCGCCGCCGCGCCGAAGCCCGCGGCCAGCGCCCGCCGGTTCAGCGTTCTGGGCAGGCGCGCCAGCACCCACGCCACCGCCACAAGGCCCATCAGCGCCAGGCTGACGGTGTGGCTGAGCATCAGGCCTGTGAAGCCCAAAAACAGCAGCCAGGGTTTTTTGGCCCCCTCTTCAGTGAGGTCCCACAGGCCCCACACCGCCAGGGGCAGAAAGGCCATGGCCTGCACCTCCCCCACCGCGCTGCGGATATAGAGGTTGGTGAAGTGGTACTGGCACAGGCCGTAGAGCACCATGAAGGCGCAGCCGGCAAAATGGCTTTTGCCGATGGCCCGGCCCGCGAAATAGCTGGTGACGCACTGCAGGGCCGCGCAGCCAAGCATCAGGAACTTGAAGGCCAGCTCCGGCCCCAGCACCGCCACCCGTGCCAGCGCCGCAGGATAGAGCAAGAGGTCCGGGTAGAACAGGCCGGCGGCATAGCCGTAGCCGCCCAGGATCAGCGAGTAGACCCGCACCGGGACCGACGCGCCGCCCCCCAGGGCGGCGGCCAGCCCCTCCAGGCGCAGGATGTGGAACACGGCGTCGTGGCCGGCCACCAAGTCCCGGTCCGCGAAGGGCAGCGCGCAGACGATGAGCACCGCCGCAGCGCACACCGCCGCCGCGAGCCACTGTTTTTTTGTGTTAGGCGTCAGGGCGTTTTCCATGCTCGTCCCCCGTCAGCCGGCTGTGGAGGCGGAGCCTGCGGGGGCGGAGGAAGCCGCCGTGGAAGCCCCGCCCATGGGCGCGGGGGCCTCGGGCAGGGGCTGCTCGGCGCCGCCGGAATCCAGCAGGCGCAGGCTCTGGCCCTCAAAGCCGCCCCAGATGCCGATGTAGGTGCGCCCGGGCCGCACCGGGAAGGGCTGGCCCTCGGCGTCGAAGAGCTGCAGCGGCTGGTCCGCCCCGCCCTTTTTCCACTGGATCTGCACCGCGCCGCCGCCGGTGAGATATACGCCGTCGCCGCCGGTGAGGTCGTAGTCGCGGGTGACGCCGTCGTCCTTGATGCCGGAGGGCGCCATCAGCAGCAGCACGTTGGTGAAGCGCACCAGGCCGTCCTCCTTGGCGGCGTCCAGCTGGTCCTGATCGTTCTCTTTCAGAAAGTAGCGGTCCTCCGCCTCGCCGTAGACCAGCTGCGCGGTGCGCTGGGCGCCGTAGCCGATCTCCAGCCGGTAACCGTTGCCCTTGGCCGGCACGGCGGCCTCGTCAAAATGGAAGAAGGTGGGGGTCTCGCCGTCCGCCGACTGGCCATAGGACTCGATGGCGCTCTGGATCAGGCGGGAATCGGCGTACCAGCACAGCTCCTGGGGGGCGGTCTGGTCCCGCTCGCCGTCCAGGTTGTAGGCGTTCACGCCGATGTAGATGCCGTCCAGCGGCTGGTAGGTGTACCAGTTGACCAGATTGGAGGTGTAGATGTCGCTGTCGATGTACATGGGGATGGCGTTCACCGGCATCACCATCTGCAAAAACAGGTCCCGGCCCTGGCTCACAGGGCCCACCTTCACTGCCTTTTCCAGGCAGTCGAACACCGCCATCATGCGGGTGTTCTCCCCTTCGGTGTTGGCCTCGATCAGAAGGTCGGCGGTGCCGATGCCCCACTGGGGCCGGGCCGCCGCGTCGTTCGACACCATCACCGCCACCGGGCGGCGGCCGGGATGCTCCGCCGTGCGCCCGGTGAGGGCGCTGACGCCCTCGGCGGGCAGCGGCATCTCTGTGCTGGCCTCGTGGGGCTCGGGGGTGGGGGTCGCAGGCTGGCTGGCGCTCTGGGGCGTGCCGGGCGCGGATGTGCCGCTCTGGGCAGGCGCGGACCCGCAGCCCGCCAGCAGCAGCACGGCCAAAGCCGCGGCAGCGGCTCGCATTGCAAGTTTCATGGGTGTGTTCTCCTTGTCCTGTTCAAAAAGGGCCCCCGCCGATGCCGGCCGGGGCCCCGAATGCAAGTTGGTTCAATCGTCGCTTTCCACAAAATCGTTGGTGGTGGGGGCCTCCTGCACGTCCTGGGCAGTCTCCAGCGGCTCCCAGCTGAAGCCGGGGATCTCGTCCTCGTCCACCACGGTCACATAGGTCTTGCCGCAGTTGATCTCGAAGGGTTCCTCCGTTTCGAA
>DWXV01000071.1 GCA_019119025.1 Candidatus Allofournierella excrementigallinarum | reverse complement strand
CCGGCCGATGCCGGCCAGATTCAGACTCAGAACGCCTTTAAACCAGTAGTCGTCGGAATAGTCCGCGATGCGCAGGGGAAAATCTTCACTGTAGGTCACCGCCAGGTCATGGTTGTAGTCATCCAGCCCCGGCGCGATCACATACAGCGCAGGCTCGGGCTCTCCCTCTCCCGCCCGGGCATACAGAGCGCCGCACCAGGCGCCTTGTTCTGCGGCGGCGTCCGCCAGCTGCAAAAAGGTCTCGGGCCGCTCGGTCACATACAGGCAGTCGGAGCGGATCTCCCCGGAGAGCACCTCGTTGATGAAGCCGGCGCGGCGGGCCTCTGCCGCTGCCTCATCATAGCGGGCCACCACCGCAGTGTCGGTGCTGTTCATCCCCTCGTCGGCGGCATAAAGGGCCAGTTCCATCCCGGTCTGCGTCAGCGGGTCCAGGGAAACGAGGGTATCGTAGCGGCCGCTCACCGTCTCAAAAAAATCGGTGGTGGTGCTGAGTGCCGGAGTGGTGCCGGTGACAAGGTCGGTCTCGGTGGGGCGGTATTCCCGCAGGGAGGCAGCCTTCTGGGCCAGCGCGGGGCTCAGATCCACCAGCTGAACAACGCACAGACAGGCCAGGGCCGTGATGCCTGCATGTTTGAAATGCAACATACCGCACAGCCGCAGCAGACCCGCCATCGCCGCCAGCATGATGAGGTAATAGGCCGGCCAGAACAGCCGTCCGCTGCTGCGCAGGGTGGTAGCCAGTTCCACCAGAGCCTGCGGCAGGGGGAAGCGGAAGAGGGTCGCGCCGTTGGCCGTGACCACATGGCTCACCGCAAAAGCAGTAAGGCAGGCGCAGGCAAAGAGCAGCCAGCCGTGCCGGCGCGCAAGCGTCAGCAGGCGGGCGCGCAGCACCCAGAGGCCCCATACCGCGGCCACTGCCGCGCCCAGCAGCACGCCCAGGCCCAGGTAGTTGAAACCATCGTAGTTGCCTCCTGTCTGATTCTGCACGGGCAGGAACAGACTCCAGACAACGCCGCGGCTGGTTGGGTTCCAGAGGGCATTCAGGTTCATGGAAAAATAGCCGTACTCGTTGCCAGCGCCGCCCGCGCCCGACCCTGTGGCGCTGAACACACCGAACAGCCAGCCCACACAGGCAGTGGCCGCGAGGTTTGCCGCCAAAAACGCGACGGGGCGCAGAAGCCGGCGGTTGCGCCAGGAATATCCCGCCGCCAGCGCAAAGGTGATGGCGTAGGTCATGGGCACAAAGTAGGGGTGGATGGCAATGGCCAGCGCATTGACGGCAAAAAGCCCCTTGAAGGCAAAGCGTTTTTGCCGCATGCCCGACACATAATAATAGAGCGCCGCAAGGATGAGGAAGTGCGCCGCCAACGAGGTGTGGCGGAATGCCCGCTCCAGCAGGATGGGGCTGAACACAAAGGGCACAGCGCTCAGCAGCGCGGCAAGGTCCGAGCGCGTGAAAAGGCCCGCCAACAGCGCGGCAAACCCGCCCTGCAGCACAAAGCACAGCGCGGTGTAAAGCCCGAAATACTGGAACGTCTCAGGCAGCAGCGGGCTCAGCAGGCGGAAAAAGGCCGCGAAAAGCGGGATGGAATCGGTGAAGGCGATGCTGGCGCCGTCGGGCCAGTTCAGGCGGGCCGTTTCACACAACGGCAGCGAGAGGGGGGACTGGCGGTAAAACAGCCAGCCTGCGTAATGCTGCTGCACGTCCTGCTCGATGTAGCCGCCGCGCAGGAAAGCGTCGTTGGTCACGTCCAGCGACGAAACGCCGTATAAACACAGAAAGGCCGCGAGCCCCAGCAGGGCTCCCAGCAGAAAAAGTCGGATGTTACGTTTGTTGTTCGGGGTCATTGCAGCCTCCGCTCATGGCCGCCCGGCTTTGAGCGGGCGGCGTGTTTCCATTATTATAAGGCATTGGCGCCAGAAATACAATTTCCCACCCCTCGTGTTGACTTTGCCGGGTGGGTATTGTATTATAAAATAGCTTTTTAGCTGTGCCGCTGTGGCGGAATTGGCAGACGCAAGGGACTTAAAATCCCTCGGTGGCAACATCGTACCGGTTCGATCCCGGTCAGCGGCACCAAACCAATATAGTCCGAACTTGTTTCCGACAGGAGATGGGTTCGGATTATTTGTTTTCTTCGATCGGTATGAGAAAGCCCATTTCCTAATCTTACCTTACCAGCCGAAAAAGGGCAGTCTGCCGGTTTGTGGGGTAGTGTCAAGTATTTTTCGCAAATTGGTTTGCAGGGCCTGGCATGAGTGAAGCCGCGCCTCCTTCATCTGCTTTATTATTTAATATGAAACGTCAAGGATCGGTCGATCCTGAACGCCGAAAATTTGTGAAAGAAAGGGCTTGCATTTTGTAAAAAGAATTGATATAATGTAAAAAATTTGCGAAGGAGGCGGCGAGCATGCGTGTCAAAAAGTTGGCCCTGCTGAACGTTTCGCTGGCTTTTTCGCCGGTTGTATTTCTACTTTCCCAAGAGGCATTGGTGCTTTAACACCAATGCCTCTTTTTTTGAGCTTTCTATAACGCCGGCGGGTCTCCCGCAGGCTTTTAGAATAGAGCAGCAAAGAGCAAGAGGAGGAAAATGTGAATGAATGAGAAAGTGAACGAGGGCATTTTTGACGCCCGCCAGCTGGGCGTGCCCAAGATGATCATCCTGGGCGTGCAGCACACCTTCGCCATGTTCGGCGCGACCGTTCTGGTGCCGCTGCTGACCGGCCTGAATGTGTCCACCACGCTGCTGTGCGCAGGCCTGGGCACCCTGCTGTTCCACCTGATCACCAAAGGCAAGGTCCCCGCCTTCCTGGGTTCGTCCTTCGCCTTCCTGGGCGGTTTCGCCATCGTGGCCCCCATGGCCGCCGACGGCACCCCCAACACCGAGATGCTGCCCTACGCCTGCGGCGGCGTTGTGTTCGCGGGTCTTGTCTATCTGGTGATGAGCCTGCTCATCACCGTGTTCGGCATCGGCCGCATCATGCGCTTCTTCCCGCCTGTGGTCACCGGCCCCATCATCATCGCCATCGGCCTGATCCTGGCCCCCAGCGCCATCACCAACTGCGCCACCAACTGGCTGCTGGCCTTCGTGGCCCTGGGCTCCGTTGTAGTCTGCAACATCTGGGGCAAGGGCATGGTCAAGATCCTGCCTATCCTGCTGGGCGTGCTGGTTTCCTACGTTGTGGCTCTGGTCACCGGCGCGGTGGACTTCACGCCCATCGCCCAGGCCGACTGGTTCGGCATCCCCATCCACACCAGCGCCCTGGCCAAGTTTGACATCTCCTCCACCCTGACCATCATGCCCATCGCTCTGGCCACCATGATGGAGCACATCGGCGACATCGCCGCCATCAGCGCCACCACCGGTAAGAACTACATCCGCGAGCCCGGCCTGAACAAGACCCTGTTGGGCGATGGCCTGGCCACCAGCATGGCCGGCTTACTGGGCGGCCCTGCCAACACCACCTACGGCGAGAACACCGGCGTGCTGGCCCTGACCAAGATCTACGACCCCCGCGTGATGCGCATCGCCGCTCTGTTCGCCATTCTGATGAGCTTCAGCCCCAAGTTTGACGCGGTCATCAACACCGTGCCCACCGCCATCATCGGCGGCGTCTCCTTCATCCTCTACGGCATGATCAGCGCCATCGGTGTGCGCAACGTGGTGGAGAACCAGGTCGACTTCACCAACAGCCGCAACCTCATCATCGCCGCAGTCATCCTGGTGAGCGCTCTGGGCTTCAACAGCCTGGGCGGCCTGACCTTCCAGGTGGCCGGTGTGAGCATCACCCTGTCCGGCCTGGCCATCGCCGCCATCCTGGGCATCCTGCTGAACGCCATCCTGCCTGGCAACGACTATCAGTTCGACAAGGTGGACACCGAGACTGCCGAGAACCCCATGAACATGCAGGTGTGAGCCCGAGCCTCACTTCCCAAAGCAAGCCAGCCCCGCCGTCCGGCGGGGCTGTTTCATGTTCGTTTGGCGCTTTCGTACCTGCAAAAGGGGCGCAAAACGCTTGTTTCCCAACTGAAATTGTACTATAATATCCGCATACGCTTTGGCAGCCGGGCTGCGCGGCAGGGGAAAGGCCGCGGTGCGGTGTGAGCAGACAGCCCGGCAGACGCATAAAGTGGAATATAATTTAAGAGGGGAATGGATGCAATGAAGGAGTACGGTTCCATGGACCGGGCCGCGCTGGAGGCAGAACTCGGCTTCCAGCAGAGCAAGTATGAAGCGTTCAAGCAGAAAGGCCTGAAGCTGGATATGTCCCGCGGCAAGCCATGCCCGGAGCAGCTGGACCTTTCCGCCGACATGATGAGGCTGGAAAACTACATCGGTGAAAATGGTGTGGACACCCGGAACTACGGTTATCTGGAGGGCATTCCCGAGGCGCGGCGCTTCTTCGCCGACGTGATGCGCGTGCCCAGCCCCGAGCAGGTGCTGGTGTGCGGCAACTCCGCGCTGTCCATCATGTATTATCTCATTGATCTGGGCTGGCGTGCGGGCTTTGTGGACTCCATCCGCCCCTGGCGCTTCTGCACCAACATCAAATTCCTCTGCCCGACCCCCGGCTATGACCGTCACTTCAAGGTCACCGAGTACTTCGGCTTCCAGCTGATCCCGGTGCCCATGCTGGAGACCGGCCCTGATATGGACATGGTGGAGCGTCTTGTGAAGGATGACGACAGCGTCAAGGGCATCTGGTGCGTTCCTGTGTATTCCAACCCGGACGGATATTCCTACAGCGACGACACCGTGCGCCGCCTGGCCGCCATGGAGACCGCCGCGCCGGACTTCAAGATTTTCTGGGACGACGCCTACTGTGTGCACACCCTCACCGACGAGGTATATGAGGTGCTGCCCATTCTGGATGAATGCGCCAAAGCCGGTTATCCCGACCGGGCGATGATGTTCTGCTCCACCAGCAAGATGACCTTCCCCGGCGCGGGCGTTGCCGCCGTGGCCACCAGCCGCAGAAGCGTGGAGCACATCCTGAACAACATGAGCTCCATGATCATCAGCTACGACAAGATGAACCAGCTGCGCCACGTGCGCTTTTTGAAGGACCGCAAGGGCGTTCTGGAGCACATGGCAAAGCACCGGGCCATCATCGCGCCGAAGTTTGAACTTGTGCGGGAGATATTCGCCCGTGACCTTGGCAGCTGCCCCGGCATCGCCCACTGGACCGACCCCAAGGGCGGCTACTTCCTGAGCCTTTACGTGATGGACGGCTGCGCCAAGCGCACGGTGGAGCTGTGCAAGCAGGCGGGCGTCGTGCTGACCCCCGCGGGCGCTGCTTACCCCTACGGCATCGACCCCCACGACCATCACCTGCGCATTGCGCCCACCTATCCCAGCTTCGCAGAGCTGGAGCAGGCCGCGACGCTGCTGTGTATCTGTGTGCGCATCGCAACGCTGGAAAGGCTGCTGGCCAAATAGATCCGCGCCTCAAAGCCGGGGTGGCATAAGAAAACGACGGTTTTGCCTGGGGATTTTGGCGCATAAAACACGCAGAGCAGCCCCCAAGCCACCAAGGCTTGCGGGGTTGCTCTTTGTGCTTTCTTCATCCAAAATCCTGGGGCAAAACTGCTCCGCACCAGGAAAAGTGGCGATTTTGATGGCAGCGCAAGGAAAAGCGCCGCAGGCACCCTTGGTGGTTGTCAAGGCGCTTTGACGC
>DWXV01000070.1 GCA_019119025.1 Candidatus Allofournierella excrementigallinarum | reverse complement strand
GGAGGCGGGCGGCGTTCCGGGCGCGGGGGCCGCCGGTGTTTCTTTTTGTTTTTGGGCGGACGCGGCCTGCGGGCCGCAGGCAGAGCCGGGCGCGGGGGCCGCCGCGGCCCCGGCCGGGAAGGGGGCGCTTGCCGCCGGTTTCGGCATGGGGGCGCTGCCCGTCTGCGGGCCGTAGGCCGGGGGCGTTTTGCCGCCGCCTCCAGGGGGTTCGGGCGGTATGCCCCGCGCTGCGGTGGAGGGAGTCGTTTTTTCACCGCTCTCCGGCGGCGGGGTGAGCTCTATGCCATGATTTTCGGGCGCGGGAAAGGAAGGGAGGCAGGCATTGCCCTCCGTTTTGTTGGGGTCCATCTCAAAACCCTCCTTTTATTGATTTACAGATGCGGCGGGGCCGCTTATTCGCTCAGGTCGGTGACCATGCCCCACAAGAGCTGGTCGGTCTCATACACTCCCTCATAGGGGCGCTCGATGTACCATTCGCCCCCTTCGGGGTAGACGAACAGGGTGTTTTCGCCGCCGCCCTCCATCACAAAATGCACGGCGGCCATCTCCTCCTGGTCGGGGATGTCCTGCACGCTGGCCTTGCGGGTGGGCGCGGCGGCGGCCATCTTTTCCAGCAGCAGCTCGATCCAGCCGGGACCGGTGCGAACGACGCTTTCGTCGCCGTATTCCAGCCGCACTTCGGTGATCTCGTCCGCGTTTGGCAAAATGAGGGGCCCGGCCTTGGGGGCGCAGGCGGCGAACAACAGCAGCGCCGCCAGAAGAATGGTCCAAAGGGTTCGTTTCATTCTTATTCCTCCTTTTCCCCGTCCTCGCCGGGCACATATTCCAGCAGGTCGGCGGGCTGACAGTCCAGCGCGCGGCAGAGCGCCGCCAGGGTGGAAAAGCGCACCGCCTTGGCCTTGTTGTTTTTCAGGATGGACAGGTTGGCCGGGGTGATGCCGATCTTTTCGGCAAGCTCGCCCGCGCCGATCTTGCGGCGGGCCATGACCACGTCCAGATTGATGATGATGGGCATTGCCTCGCCCCCTTTATATCGTCAGGTCCAGCTCGGCCTTCATGCCGATGGCCCGCTGGAACACGTTTTTGATGATGCGAACGATGAGGCCCATGAAGGCCGCGGCGGCGGCCACCATCACCATGGGCAGGTAGAACGCCGCGCCGGCAAGGCACAGGGCCGCCACCGCCATGCAGCACCAGCTGGCCGCCCGCAGGCAGCGGACGTTGGCCGCCACGAACACCTGTTCGTCCTCGATGTTGGCCAGCAGGCGGTAGAGGTTGTAGAGCAGCACATAGGCCGCGGCGCTGGCCACATAGAGGGTGACCAGGCCCCACACCAGATGGGCGGTGTCGTTGATGCCCGCGTAGCGGCTGGTGCGCAAAAACCAGTTCACCAGCCACCAGCCGGCCACGTCGCACACGGCCACGGCGCCGGTGAACAGCAGCACCGCCAGCTTGGAGAGGGAAAGACTGTTTTGTTCGTTCCACATGGGGGGATTCTCCTTTTTTGACGCGTTTCGTTTGCCCCAGGCCAGGGCGGCGGCGGCGGCAGACGCCAGGGCCACCGGCCAGAGGGCAGCGGACAGAAACGCGCCCGGCCCCGGCTGGCGGCGGCGCGGACAAAGGCCGCCCCGCTCTTTGAGGCCAGTATAGCATGGGTGTTATCGAATTTCAAGTGTTTTTTATCGTTTTTCGATAATTTTTTATTCCGCACCGATATGACCACCAGATATTGCGGCGGCGGGGGATGGAGAACACAAGGGAGTAGGAGCAAGGGAGGGGGAGGGGGAGGGGGAGGAGGAGAAGGCGCGGCAAAGCAGGGCGGCGCTCTTTCCCGTTTTGACTTGCCTGCCGCCCGAAGCGGGCCGAAAAAGCCGCGGCACTGCCGCCACTGCACGCGGCGTTTCGGACACGCTGCCCTCACACCGTGCAGCGTGTCCGCTCCGAGGCGCACTACGCGGCGGCAGCGCCGCGGCTGGCTCGGCTGGCATCGTGCGGGGGGCCGGGCGAAACGGGCAAGGAGCCGCTCTGCCTTCCTCCCACACCCGGCCCGGCAGCACGGGGGCACCACCCTTAGTGCGCATCAGAACGGACACTTTTCTTTGTCCTGAAAAGTGTCCGAGATGCCGCGTGCGAGGGTGCGTGCCCCCGGGCGGACACAAAAAGCATAACCTCCGTGGGGATGGGCCGGGCGAAGCGGTTCGGTCAAAACAGGCCCTTTTATTGTCCGGGCGGCGCTGTGCTGCGGGCAGTTTTGCGCGGGGCGGCCGCGTCCCTGTCCGCCGCCGCACGCGGCGTTTCGGACACGCTGCCCTCGCATCGTGCAGCGTGTTCGCCCCGAGGCGCACTACGCGGCGGCAGCGCCGCGGCTGGCTCGGCTGGCATCGTGCGGGGCGGGTCGGGCGGAACAAGGGAGAGCGCCGCCCTGCACAAAATTGCCCGCCCCTTGCGCCCGGGGCAGCGGCGTGGCATAATGGGGATGAAACATTTGAAAGGCGGCGACGGCATGACCGAACTTGGCATCACACAGGAATATCTGCTTTTGGCGGTGAACGACCGGGGCCGCTTTTCGCCCCTGAACCCCCAGCAGCCCGTCTGCTTTGTGGCGGCGGCGCTGGGCCAGCTGGCCGGGGCCGGGGCGGTGGCCTTCACCGGCGAAAAAATCGGCCTTGCCGGGCCGCTGCCCGAAGGGCTGCGGTGTTTGAAGCCCCTCTATGATTTCATCGACCGGCCCCGCCCCGCGCCCCTTTCGATGGTTCTGCGGGATTTTGCCCCCGACGGGCCCAAGCTGGCCCAGCTGGCCGAGGCGGTGGGGGAAAGCCTGGAGGCGCTGCGCCTTGCCGCGCCCCAGCGGGCGCTGGCCGGGCGGGTGTTCTATCTGCCCGCCGCCGGTGAGGCGGCGCGGCGGCTGGAGCGGCTGCTCTTTTCTCTTTGCGGCGAGGGCGGCCCCACCCCCAAAGAAGCGGCGCTGGCGGTGCTGCTGTGCCAGAGCGGCGTGCTGGCCCAGAAGCTGGGCGGCGCGGCGGCGGCCAGGGCCGAGGCGGCGCTGGCTTCGCTGCTGCCCACCGGCAGCGAGGCCGCCCGGGCGGCCCACGCCGCCCAGGACATGGCAGACCGGGTGAACGCCGTGCTCTGCGGCGGGCGCTGATCTTTAATAAGAAAAGGGAGCCGGACGGCAATGCCGTCCGGCTCCCTTTTTTAATGTTTTATTCCTCGCCGCCTTCGTCGTCGGCGGCCTCTTGGTCCGCCGCCGCGTCCTCGGCGGCCAGGGCGGCCAGCTCCTCGTCGGTGAGGGCTTCCTCCGGCTCGTCCTCCGGCTTTTCCACCGGGGCCTCGTCGCTGCGCTCGGTGCGGGCCACCGTGACCACACGGTCGCCCTGGGCCAGGCGCATGACCCGCACGCCGCTGCCGTAGCGGCTCTGGACGTTGATGTCCTCGGCGTGCATGCGGATGATGATGCCCTCCTGGCTGATGAGGATGACGTCGTCCTCCTCGTCCAGGATCTTGATGCCGGCAACGCCCCCCTTGGCGTAGTTGCGGATGCCCTTGCCGCCCCGGCTCTGAAGCCGGTAGTCATCCACGCGGCTGCGGCGGCCCTTGCCGCTTTCGGTCACGGTGAACACCGTGGCGCCCGGGCGCAGGATGCCCACGCCCACGACCTCGTCGCCTTCCGCCAGGCGCACGGCGCGCACGCCGTGGCCCATGCGGCCCATCTGCCGCGCGCTGCGCTCGTCAAAGCGGATGGCCATGCCGTCCCGGGTGGCCAGCAGCAGCTCGTCCGAGCCGCTGGTGATGCGGCACCAGGCCAGCGAGTCGCCCTCGTAGAGGCCGACGGCCAACAGGCCGCTCTTGCGGATGTTGGAATAGGCCTCGATGGGGGTGCGCTTGATGAGGCCGCGTTTGGTCACCATGGTGAGGAAGCCCTCGGCCTTTTCGGCGGGCATGCACACCATGCGGATGACGTTTTCCCCGTTTTGCAGCGGCAGCAGGTTCACGATGTTGGTGCCCTTGCTGGTGCGGCTGCCTTCGTAAATCTGATAGCCTTTGAGCCGGTAGACCCGGCCCTGGTCGGTGACGAAAAGCACGTAGTCGTGGGTGGAGCCGATGAACAGCTCCTCCACGAAATCCTCGTCCTTGTGGGAAAGGCCCGAGATGCCCCGCCCGCCGCGGCGCTGCACCTGATAGGTGTCTTTGGACTGGCGCTTGATATAGCCCGCGTGGGTGAGGGTGAAGACGCACTCCTCCACCGGGATGAGGTCCTCGATGTCCACCTCGCCGCTGACATGGGCGATCTCGGTGCGGCGCTCGTCGCCGTACTTCTCCTTCAGGGCCAGCAGCTCCTCGGTGACGATGGCCAGCACCCTGGCGTCGTCCGCCAGGATGGCCGTCCAGTCGGCGATTTTCTTGTGCAGTTCGTCCAGTTCGTTCTCGATCTTAAGAATTTCCAGACCGGCCAAACGGCCCAGAGGGAATTTGCAGATGGCGTCCGCCTGGGGCTCGTCAAAGCCGAACTTTTCCATGATGGCGGCTTTTGCCTCCGCCTGGCCGCCGCCGCAGTGGCGGATGGCATAGATGACGTCGTCCACGATGTCCACGGCGCGGGCGAGGCCCTCCAGGATGTGGGCCCGCTCCCTGGCCTTGTTCAGGTTGAACTGGGTGCGCCGGCGGATGACCTGGTCCTGGAACTGGACGTACCGCTCCAGCATGGTCTTGAGGCTCATCACCTTGGGCACGCCGCCGTCCAGCGCCAGCAGGTTCACCCCCACGGTGTCCTGCAGCTGGGTGTAGCGGTAGAGCTGATTTAAGACCACCTGGGGGTTGGCCTCTTTCTTCAGCTCGATGACGATGCGCATGCCGTGGCGGTTGGACTCGTCGTTCAGGTCGCTGATGCCCTCGATGCGTTTGTCCTTTACGAGGTCCGCGATGCTCTCGATGAGGCGGGCCTTGTTGACCATGTAGGGGATCTCGGTGACGACGATCTGGAAGCGGCCGTTCTTCTTTTCTTCAATTTCCGCGCGCCCGCGCAGGGTAATTTTGCCCTTGCCGGTGGCGTAGGCGGCGCGGATGCCGCTGCGGCCCATGATGACGCCGCCGGTGGGGAAGTCCGGCCCTTTGATGTGCTCCATTAGGCCGGCCAGGTCGATGTCCGGGTCCTGGATGAGGGCCACCGCGCCGTCGATGACTTCGCCCAGATTATGGGGCGGGATGTTGGTGGCCATGCCCACGGCGATGCCGGTGGAGCCGTTGACCAAGAGGTTCGGGAAGCGGCTGGGCAGCACGGTGGGCTCTTTTTTGGTCTCGTCAAAGTTGGGGCCGAAGTCCACCGTGTCCTTGTCGATGTCGGTGAGCAGTTCCATGGCCATCCTGCTCATGCGGGCCTCGGTGTAGCGGTAGGCGGCGGGGGGGTCTCCGTCCACGCTGCCGAAGTTGCCCTGGCCGTCCACCAGGGGGTAGCGCATGGAAAAGTCCTGGGCAAGGCGCACCATGGCGTCGTAGACCGAGGCGTCGCCGTGGGGGTGGTAGCTGCCCAGCACCGCGCCCACGGTGTCGGCGCTCTTACGGTAGGGGTGCTGGGGGTCGTTGCCCCGCTCGTGCATGGTGTAGAGGATGCGCCGGTGCACCGGCTTGAGGCCGTCCCGCACGTCGGGCAGCGCGCGGGAGACGATGACGGACATGGAATAATCAAGAAACGCGCTCTCAATTTCGTCCTTCACGTCCCGCACGATGAGCTTGGTGCCGGTGCCGGGGATCATCACAAAATCTTCGTTCAATGGTGTTCACCTGTCTCTTTCTGAAATAGGGCGCGTCACACGTCCAGCGTGGCGTAAAGGGCGTTCTTTTCGATGAACTCGCGGCGGGGCTCCACCTTGTCGCCCATCAGGATGGTGAAGGCTTCGTCCGCCTTCACCGCGTCCTCGATGGAGATCTGCACGATGACCCGGTTGTCGGGGTCCATGGTGGTCTCCCACAGCTGCTCGGGGTTCATCTCGCCCAGGCCTTTGTAGCGGTTGATCTTCACGCCCTGGCCCATCTCGGCGGAAAGCCTGCTCATCTCCGCCTCGTTGTAGGCGTAGCGCACGTCCTTGCCCTTGGCCAGCTTGAACAGGGGCGGCTGGGCGATGTAGACATAGCCGCCCTCGATGAGCGGGCGCATGAAGCGGAAGAAGAAGGTGAGCATCAAAGTGCAGATGTGGCTGCCGTCCACGTCGGCATCGGCCATGATGAACACCTTGTGGTAGCGCAGCTTTGAGATGTCGAACTCCTCGCCGATGCCGCAGCCGAGGGCCGTGACCACCGGCATCAGCTTTTCGTTGCCGTAGACCTTGTCCAGGCGGGCCTTCTCCACGTTGAGCATCTTGCCCCACAGCGGCAGGATGGCCTGGATGTTGGAGTCCCGGCCCATCTTGGCGCTGCCGCCGGCGGAATCGCCCTCGACGATGTAGATCTCGGTCTTGGAGGGGTCTTTTTCGCGGCAGTCGGCCAGCTTGCCGGGCATGCGGCTGGTCTCGAGAGCGCTCTTGCGGCGGACTAAATCCCGGGCCTTGCGGGCGGCCTCCCGGGCGCGGGCGGCCTGGGTGGCCTTTTCATAGATGGCCTTGGCCACGCCGGGGTTTTCTTCCAGAAATTCCTTGAGTTTATCATACACCAGGCTGGAGACAAGGCTGCGCACCTCGGTGTTGCCCAGTTTTGCCTTGGTCTGGCCCTCGAACTGGGCGTCGGTGAGCTTGACGCTGATGACGGCGGTGAGGCCCTCCCGCACGTCGGCGCCGGAGAGGTTGTCGTCCTTTTCCTTCAGATAGCCCTTTTCCCGGCCGAAGTCGTTGATGACGCGGGTGAGGGCGGCCTTGAAGCCCTCCTCATGGGTGCCGCCGTCCGGGGTGTGGACGTTGTTGGCAAAACTCAGCATCAGCTCGTTGAAGCTGTCGTTGTACTGCAGGGCCACCTCGGCGATGATGTCCTTCTGCTGGCCCTTGAAGTAGATGGGGGCGGGGTGCAGCACGGTCATCTGGCGCTTTTCGTGGATGTACTCCACGAAGCTGCGGATGCCGCCCTCGTAGCACATGCTCTCCCGCCGCACCTCGTCGCCCCGCTCGTCGGTGAGGGTGATGCGCACGCCGGCGTTCAAAAAGCTCTCTTCCCGCAGGCGGGTGAGCAGGGTATCGTAGTCGTAGACGGTGGTCTCGGTGAACATCACCGGGTCGGGCTTGAAGCGCACGGTGGTGCCGCTGGAGGCGGCGGGGCCCACCTTCTGCAGTTCGCCGTCGGCCACGCCGCGCTTGAAGGACTGGCGGTACTCATGGCCGCCCCGGCGCACGCTGACCTCCAGCCACTCGGACAGGGCGTTCACCACGCTGGCGCCCACGCCGTGCAGGCCGCCGGCCACCTTGTAGCCGGAGTTGTCGCCGCCGAACTTGCCGCCGGCGTGCAGCACGGTGAACACCACCGTCACCGCGGGGATGCCGAGCTTGGGCTGGATGTCCACGGGGATTCCGCGTCCGTTGTCGCTCACTTCGATGACGTCTCCCTTTTTGATGGTGACCTCGATGTGGTCGCAAAAGCCGGCCAGCGCCTCGTCGATGGAGTTGTCGACGATCTCGTACACCAGATGGTGCAGGCCCCGGGGGCCGGTGGAGCCGATGTACATGCCCGGGCGCTTGCGCACCGCTTCCAGCCCTTCCAGCACCTGGATCTGGCTGCCGTCGTAGTCCTCGGCCTGGCCGATGGTCTCTCTGTTCAACTCTTCTGCCATTCTTTCTTCTCCTTATCCGTCTCTTCGTTTCAAAGCGCGCCGCCGCGCTGGTACTGGTCCATGTTTTCGATGCGCTCGCACCGCCGCTGCAACGTGCGGGCGGAGATGGGGCTGATGAACACCGTCTGGACCGGGAAGTCCGTCACCACAAAACTTTTGGGCAGCTCGCCGGAAACGGTGACCACCGCGCCTTCCTCCTCGGCGCGGCGCAGAAACTGCCGCGTGTTCTTGGCAACGGAACTGGACTCGATGTCAAAGATGCCGATGATGTCTCTGGTGTGGACCACATAGTCCTGCCCGAGATGCAGATACATACTATCCCTCCAAAAGCCGGCCGCCGTCCATCTTCAGCATGACCCCCGCCGCTTTGTGAAAGAGGCTGGAGTCGCAGGCGGTGACGATGGTCTGTTTTTGCCGCACCCGGGTGAGCAGGTATTCCTGCCGGGCGGGGTCCAGCTCGCTGAGCACGTCGTCCAGCAGCATCACCGGATGCTCGCCGGTGACCTCGGCGGCCAGCGCCGCCTGGGCCAGCTTGACGCTCAGCACCGCGCTGCGCTGCTGGCCCTGGCTGGCGAAGTTCTTGGCGGGGCGCCCGTCCAGCTCCAGCTCCACATCGTCCCTGTGAGGGCCTGCGGTGCAAAAGCCCGCCCTGCGGTCCGCCAGGCGGCTGGCTTTCAGTGCTTCGGCCAGGCCGCCCGCTTCAAACCCGCAGCGGTAGCAAAGGCCCAGCGCCTCGCTGCCGCTGCTGATCTCTTGATAATTTTTTTCTGCCAGCGGGGCAAGGCCGTCCAGAAAGGCCGCCCGCCGCCGGCGTATCTCCTCTCCCTGCGCTGCAAGGTCCGCGTCGAAGGCGTCGCACATCTCGCTCGCGCCGGGGGTGCGCTCCCAGAATTTCAAAAGGCTGTTCTTCTGGGCGACGAGGCGGGAATAGCGCCGCAAAGTGCCGATGTAGCCGGGGTACAGCTGGCACAGCGCCGCGTCGATGAAGCGCCGCCGCCTTTCGGGGCTGCCTTTGACCAGCTCCAGATCGCCGGGCTCGAACACCACCGCGGTGAACAGGCCCGCCAGATTGGAAGCCCGGCCCGCGTCCGCCCCGTTCAGCCTGGCGGTGCGCCCCGGGCGGGGGCTCTCTTTTGTGCCCACGGTGATGCGGATGTAGTCCTCGCCCCGGTCCTGGCGGAAGATGGCGCCCTCCATCACGGCGAAGGGCTGGCCCTCGCGGATGAGCTGGGGGTCCTTTGCGCCCCGGAAGCTCTTGGCCCCGGTGAGCAGCCACACCGCTTCCAGAAGGTTGGTCTTGCCCTGGCCGTTGGCCCCGGTGATGACCGTCAGCTCCTCGCCGGGGCGAAGGTCGGCGCTCTGGATGTTGCGGAAGTTGGCCAGGATGAGCTTTTCCAGCCGCATGGCGTCAGCGGCCCTGGCCGATGGCCACGGTGCGGCCCTCCAGGGCGACGGTGTCGCCGGCGCGCAGCTTTTTGCCCCGCATGGCGCACACTTCGCCGTTCACCCGGACAAGGCCGTTCTGGATGAGCAGCTTTGCCTCGCCGCCCGTCTCCACAAGGCCCGCCAGCTTGAGAAGGCTGTCCAGCTTGATGAATTCGGTGTGAATGAGAATTTTTTCCATGTTCGCTCTCTTTTAATCGTTTTTGAAGCGCACCGGCAGCACCAGATAGATGAAATCGCCGCTGCCGTCCGCCGGAAGGATCTTGACGGGGCTCAAAGGCCCGGTCATCTCCATGGCAACTTTATCGCAGCGGGCGTTTCGCAGCGCGTCCAGCAGATAGCGGTTGTTGAAGCCGATCTCCACCGCCTCGCCCTCGATGAGGGCGTCGAACTCGTCCACCACCTTGCCGAGGTTCGTTTGGCAGCGCACGGTGACCTTTTTGTCAAAGAGGATGCGCAGGGGGTTTTTCAGCCGCTCGGTGATGATGAGGCTGGCACGCTCGATGGTGTCGATGAAGTCCCGCGTTTCCAGGATGACCCTCGTCTTGTAGCCCGAGGGGATGACGTTGGAGTAGTTGAGGAACTCGCCCTCGATGAGGCGCGAGAGGATGACGTAGCTGCCCGCCTCGAACACCACGAAGCGGCGGTTGGCGGAGATGTAAACGTCCTGGTCGTCCTCGCCCAGCAGCTTATTGACCTCGGTGAGGGTCTTGGCGGGGATGATGATGCGGATGTGCTTTTGGGCGGCGGCGGGCCGCTCCACAATGGCAAGGCGGTAGCCGTCCAGCGCCACCACCGTGAGCTTATCCTCCTCGATGGCGAAGAGCTCGCCGGTGTGGGCGGGCTTTTTGTCGTCCTGGCTGACGGCGTAAAGGGTCTTGTCGATCATGTCCCGCAGGGTGCCCGCCTTGAGGCAGAGGGTGCGGTCGGCGCCGGGGTTGGGCAGGTCGGGGTAATCGGCGGCGCTCATGGCCAGGATGTCAAACTCGGCCACACCGCCCTTGATGGTGGCGTTGCCGCCGTCGCCGGTGGTCACGGCCACCTCGCCCGCGGGCAGCCGGCGCACCATGTCGCCCAGCAGCTTTGCCGACAGCACGATCTCGCCCGGCTCCCGCACGTTGGCCTCGATGGTGGTGGTGATGGCCATTTCCAGGTCGTAGCCGGTGAGGGTGAGCTGGAAGCCCTCCGCTTTTAAGAGGATGCCCTCCAGCGCCGGGATGGACGAACGGAGGGTCACCGCCCGGCTGACGCCGTCGATGGCGGCGGACAAAAGGGATTTGTCGCAGACGATGTTCATTTGCTGCGCTCCTTTCTTTCAAAACGCGAAAAAGGCGTATTATAACAAACCATTATGCAGCCGTAGTAATAGGGGGTGTGGATTTTGTGAAAAAGTGGGGCAGGCCCTTTAGCGGCGCGGGATGAAGGGATGTGGACAAGTTTTGCTGCGGTGTTGGAAATTTGTTGAATGGGGCCATACCGCAAAGTTTTAAACAGACCGGGGTGGAAAACCGCTGTTGAATGTTGAATACTTTGTTGAAAAGGTTGAATTTCACATCCTGTTCAAAATTGGCCGCCGCGGGGGTCAGCTGCGCACGTTTTTGATGATGTCCTCCACCGTTTCTTTCAGGCGGCGGTCGTTTTCCAAATTCTGCTCCATGGCTTTGAGGGAGTAGACGATGGTGGAATGGTCGCGGCCGCTGAACTCCCGGCCGATGTCCTCCATGCTCATGCCGGTGATCTCCCGCACCACGTAGATGGCCGTCTGCCGGGCGCTGGAGATGTTGGCCGTGCGGCGCATGCCCCGAATTTCGGCGGGGGAGACGTTGTAGGTGCGGGCCACCTCACTGATGATCTTCTCGATGGTCACCGGCACCGGCTGGGTCTCGTTGAGGATGTCCTTGATGGCGTTCTGGGCCACGCCGATGGCGGGCTGGATGCCCTCCAAGAGGTAATAGGCGTTCAGCTTTTTCACCGCGCCTTCCAGCTGGCGGATGTTGCTTTTTAAGTGGTTGGCGATGAATTCGGCCACGTCGTCGGGCATGTGCAGGTTCAAAAGCTCGGCCTTGCGGCGGATGATGGCCACCCGCGTCTCAAAGTCCGGCGGCTGGATGTCGGCGGTGAGGCCCCACTCGAAGCGGGTGCGCAGCCTTTCTTCCAGGCTCTTGATCTCTTTGGCCGGGCGGTCGCTGGCCAGCACGATCTGCTTGCCCGCGGCGTGCAGGGTGTTGAAGGTGTGGAAAAATTCTTCCTGGGTGCTCTCCTTGCCGGCGATGAACTGGATGTCGTCCACCAGCAGCACGTCCGCCGGGCGGTAGGTCTGGCGGAACTCGTCGGTGCGGCCCGCCTGGATGGCGGTGATAAGCTCGTTGGTGAAGGTCTCGCAGTCCACATAGACGATGTTGAACTCCGGGTGGTTCTTTTTGATCTCGGTGGCGATGGCGGTGAGCAGGTGGGTCTTGCCGAGACCCGACTGCCCATAGATGAACAGCGGGTTATAGGCGCCCGAGGGGTTGGAGGCCACCGCCTGGGCCGCCGCGTAGGCGAACTGGTTGGAGGGGCCTTTGATGAAGTTCTCAAAGGTGAAATCATAGCGGCCGTCGGGTTCCGGCTCCGGCTCGGCGCCGGCGGCGGCTTCCTGCTTTTCCGCCGCGGGCACCACCAGCTCCACCTCCACCTCGAAGCCCAGCACCGAAGCCAGGGCTTCTTTCAGAAGGGGGGTGTAGCGGTCCCGCACGATGGTGCAGATGAAGTCATTGCGCACCGCCAGCGTCACCTTGCCGCCGGCCTCGAAGCGCACCGCTTCCAGCCCTTCGATGTACAGGTTGTAGGTGGCGTCCACCAGGCGCTCTTTGCAGTATTCTTTTGCCGCGGCTAAAACGTCGTTGAAAGAATCCATAGGTTTTTTCGCTCCAATATTTGCAGATTTTGTATCCAATCAATTATATCATAGAAGGTTATATTTTACAATTCTAAAATACTATTATATATATTATTTCTATAATAGGGAAGTATGGCCCGGCGGCGGCGCGCCCATGCGGAAAAGGGGCTTTGTAAGGCAAAAAACCTTTTCAGAAAGTGTTGACAAACCAAAGGCTTTTCCGCTATACTTTTATGTTGCAGGGCCATCCCCAAACGCGGGGAGCGGACAAAACTGAAAAACCCGCCCCCAAAGCGCGGGGAGCTCATAGGAGGAAAATCAAGATGAAAAGAACGTTTCAGCCCAAGAAGCGCCAGCGCAGCGGCGTGCACGGCTTTCTGAAGAGAATGGCTTCCAAGAACGGCCGCAAGGTCATCGCCGCCCGCCGCGCCAAGGGCCGGGCCAAGCTGAGCGCCTGAATAGCGCCTTCCTGAAAGGCAGCACGCGAAGGTCACTTGTTACAGGTGGCCTTCTTTTTCCATATCGAGGAGACCATGAGATACCGCCCCATCACCAAAAACAAGGAGTTCTGCCGGGCCTACGCCCGGGGCAGGGCCTTCGTGCACCCGAAACTGGTGCTCTATGTGAACAAGAACCGCCTGGGCCGCACCCGGGTGGGCCTCACCGCCACCAAAAAGATCGGCGGCGCGGTGCAGCGCAACCGGGCGCGCCGGGTGATGCGGGCCGCCCTTTACCAGACGCTGCCCTACGACGTGGGAAGCTATGACCTGGTGTTCGTGGCCCGGGGCCAGACGGTGCGCTGCAAAAGCGGCGAGGTGGCGGCGGCGGCGGCCCAGCTTTTGAAAAAGGCGGGTCTTGTGCAATGATCGCCCGGCTGCTCATCGCGCCCATCCGCTGGTACAAAAAGTATCTCTCGCCTCACCTGGGCAACAACTGCCGCTTCAGGCCCACCTGCAGCGAATACGCCATCCAGGCCCTCGCCGTGCACGGGGCGGCGAAGGGCCTTGCCCTGAGCGTCTGGCGCATTCTGCGCTGCAACCCCCTTTGCCGGGGCGGCTATGACCCGGTGCCCGAAAAGGGCCGCTGGGTGAATGAAAAGCGGAACCTCTTCCGCTGACCAAAAACCTGCTTCTTGTGACTTGGACGGTTTGCGCCCGCCCCAAGTCCTTCGAATAAAAAAATAAACAGCCCCGGCGCGCAAACGGGGCGGAATGGAACAACTATGGGATTTTTAGGTTTTCTTGGCACCCCCCTCGGCTACGTGCTGCAATGGATGTATGACCTCTTCGGCAGCTACGGCTGGGCGCTGATCGTCTTCACCATCGCGGTGCGTCTGCTCAGCTTCCCGCTGCAGATCGGCCAGCAGAAGAACACCGCCCGCATGGCGGCCTACAAGCCGATGATCGACGAGATCCAGAAAAAGTACGCCAAAGACCGGGAGAAGCAGAACGAGGAGCTCATGCGCCTGCAGCAGGAGTACGGCTACAACCCCACCGCCGGCTGCCTGCCCATGTTCGTGAACTTCTTTGTGATGTTCGGCGTGATCGAGGCGGTCTATTACCCCCTGCAGCACATCCTGCACATCAGCAGGGACGTGCTGGTGCAGATCGCCGACATCCTGGGCCAGGCCTACAGTTACACCACCAACACCGCCATCATCCAGAGGGTGCAGGCGGGCACCCTGCCCAGCGAGGCCGCCGCCCTGCTCACCTCCGAGCAGCTGGCCAGCATCAGGGATTTCAACGTCATGTTCCTGGGCATGGACCTCACCGTGAAGCCGGAGCTTGCCTTCAACGTGCTGCTCGTTTTCCCCATCCTCAGCGTGGTCACCATGGCTCTGAGCAACATCATCATGATGAAGTCCAGCGGCCAGGAGATGCAGGGCAGCATGAAGTGGATGCCCTGGATGATGAGCCTGATGTTCGTCTGGATCGCCTTCACCGTGCCCGTGGCCTTCTCTTTGTACTACACCGTGTCCAACGTGCTGATGCTCGTCACCAGCATGATCACCCGCAAGATGTACGACCCTGAGAAGATGAAGGCGCAGGTGGCCGCCGAGATCGAAGAAAAGAAGAAGGCCAAGAAGGCCAAAAAGCAGGTCAAGGTCGTGGACGAAAAGACCGGCGAGGAGAAGCTGAAAGAGGTCAGCGAGGCGGAGATGAACCGCCTGCGCATCGAGCGGGCCCGCGCCATCGACGCCGAGCTGTATAAAGACGAGCGCACCACGCCCCTGAATGCAAAGACCGGGGAGGAAGAATCATGCGAGAAGTGATCGTTACCGGCAAAACGGTGGAGGAAGCCACCGAGAAGGCCTGCCTTGAGCTGGGCCTGCCCCGGGAGGAAGTGAGCATCGAGATTCTGGAGATGCCCACCCGCAAGCTGTTCAAGACCACCCCCGCCAAGGTGAAGGCCACCGCCGACGAGGCCGAGGCCCCCGCCGCGGAGGAAAAGCCCGCGCCCGAAGCGCCGAAGGCCGAGGCGAAGAAGGAGGCCCCCAAGGCCCCCGAAAAAAAGCCCGAGGCCCCCAAAGCCGAGCCTGCCCCCGCAAAGGAGGAGACCCTCGCTGAAAAGGCGGCTCAGGACGCGCCGCTCACCGAGGCCCAGCAGGCGAAGCTGGACGCCGCGGTGGCCTACCTCAAGACGGTGTTCGCCGCCATGGGCGCCGGCGAAGTGGCTGTGACCACCCAAAAGCAGAGCGAGGCCTGCATCATCCGGGTGGAGGGCGACGACGTGGGCATGCTCATCGGCCACCGGGGCGAGACGATGGAGAGTCTGTCCTATCTGGCCAGCCTGGTGGCCAACCGGCTGCCCGGCGAGTACATCAAGCTGGGTCTCGACGTGGCCGGCTACCGCGGCAAGCGGGAGAAGGACCTGGAGGCCCTTGCCCGCCGGATGGGCGCGAAGGTCGTCCGCACCGGCCGCAGCTGGGCGATGGACCCCATGAACCCCTACGAGCGGCGCATCATCCACTCCACCATCAGCGGCATGGAGGGGGTGCGCAGCGAGTCCAGGGGCGAGGGGGCGGACCGCCGCGTGGTCATCTACCCCACCGACCCTCAGGCCGCCGCCTTTGAGCGGGAACGCCGGGGCGAGCGGGGCGGCCGAGGAAGCCGCGGCGGCAAGGGCCGGGGCGACCGGCCCCGCAAGGGCGGCGAGCGCCGCTCCAGCGTGCCCGCCCGCGAGTTTGCCGGTGCCCCCCGTGAGGAAGGCGCCGAGCCCATGGCCCCGAAGCGCACCCAGCTCATCGACGACGCCGAGGGCTTCGCTCTCTACGGCAAGATCGAACTGTAAAAAAAAAGGAAACAGCCGCCCGGCCTGAGAAGGCCGGGCGGCTGTTGCAATTTTGAAACCTGCCCCGGCGCGAGGGCAGGCGTGGAAAAGCCTGCGCCGCCCCCCTTGTCCCCTCGGCGGCGCTGTGCTAAAATAAATCGGATATACCAAAAAAATTCGGCTTTGCAGAAGGAGGCGTTTTTCATGGCCGATACCATCGTGGCGCTGGTCACTCCCCCGGGGGAGGGCGGCATCGCCGTGGTGCGCCTGTCCGGCGAGGAGGCGCTGGCGGTGGCGGCGAAGGTGTTTTTTCCACACAATGCCGCCAGAAAAGTGGAAAACGCGAAGGGCTACACCGCCCTCTACGGCAACTTCATGGCCGACGGCCGCCAGCTGGACGACGGGGTGGCCCTGTTTTTCCGCGCGCCCCACAGCTACACCGGCGAGGACGTGGCGGAGCTGAGCTGCCACGGCGGGCCGGTGGTGGCCCAGGGCCTCATCGACGCCTGCATCGCGGCGGGGGCCCGCCCCGCGGGGCCGGGGGAGTATACCCGCCGCGCCTTTGTGAACGGGCGCATCGGCCTGACCCAGGCGGAGGCGGTGATGAGCCTCATCGGCGCGGCGGGGCGGCAGGGCGCGGCCCTGGCCCGCACGGCGCTGGACGGCGCGCTGGCAAAGCGCATCGAAGGTTTTAAACAGCAGCTGGTGGCCCTGGCGGGGCACATCGCCGCCTGGGTGGATTTCCCCGAGGAGGACGTGCCCGCCCTGGAGCCGGAGGCCCTTTCCGCTGCTTTGAGCGAGGTGAGGGCCGGCCTTACCGGCCTGATCGAAAATTTCGGCGCGGGGGCCGTTCTGCGCGAGGGCGTGGACGCGGCCATCGTGGGCAGCCCCAACGTGGGCAAAAGCACCCTTCTGAACCTGCTGGCGGGCTTCGACCGGGCCATCGTCACCCCCATCGCCGGCACCACCCGGGACGTGGTGGAGCAGGCGGTGATGCTGGGCGGCGTGCGGGTCACATTGCGGGACACCGCCGGCCTGCGCCGCACCGGCGACGTGGTGGAGGCGGAGGGCATCCGCCGCAGCCGCCGCGCCATGGAGGAGGCGGGCCTTGTGCTGGCGGTGTTCGACGGCTCGGCCACCCTTTCCGAAGAGGACGAACAGCTGGCGGCGGCGTGCGCCGGGCGGCCCGCCATCGCCATCGTGAACAAGAGCGATCTGCCCCAGAAGCTTGACCCGGCGGCCCTCGCCCCCCGTTTTTCCGAGGTGGTCACCCTGGCCGCTGGCCGGGGGGAGGGCGCCCAGGCTTTGGGCGAAGCGGTGCGCCGGGTGCTGGGGGTGGCGAAACTCGACCCTTCCGCCCCCTGCCTTGTGAGCCGGCGGCAGTATGCCGCCGCCTGCGAGGGCCGCGCCGCGCTGGAAGAGGCGGAACGGGCCCTTGCGGGCGGCTTTGGCCTGGACGCGGTGAGCGTCTGCGTGGACGACGCCCTCTCGGCCCTCTGCCGCCTCACCGGCGAGGACGCCTCCGAAGCGGTGGTGGAGGAAGTGTTCTCCACCTTCTGCGTCGGAAAATAACACTGTTATCCGAAAGGGGGGGCGCGGATGGCTTCCAACACAAAAGGCCTCGTTTATCTGGGCGAGTTTGATGTGATCGTGGTGGGCGCGGGCCACGCGGGCATCGAGGCGGCGGCCGCCTCCGCCCGGCTGGGGGCCCGCACCGGCCTGTTCACCCTGGGGCTGGACGGCATTGGCAACATGCCCTGCAACCCCAGCATCGGCGGCACCGCCAAGGGGCATCTTGTCCGCGAGATCGACGCGCTGGGCGGCGTGATGGCCCTGGCCGCCGACGCCACCACCCTGCAGAGCCGCATGCTCAACCGGGGCAAAGGCCCGGCGGTGCACTCTTTGCGGGCGCAGATCGACCGCCAGGCCTACCACCGGTTCACCAAGGAGTATCTTGAGCGCACCCCCGGCCTTTGCATCAAGCAGGCCGAGGTGGTGGACCTGCTTCTCGAAAACGGCCGGGTGAAGGGCGTGTGCACCCGCCTCCACGGCTTCTACGGCGCGAAGGCGGTGGTGCTGTGCACCGGCACCAACCTGGCCGGCAAAATTTTCGTGGGCGACGCGTCGGTGGCCAGCGGCCCCGACGGCCAGCACGCCGCTGCCCTTCTGGCCGAAAGCCTGCGGGCGGCGGGGCTGCCCATGCGCCGCTTCAAAACCGGCACCCCCGCCCGGGTGCACCGGCGCAGCATCGACTTTTCGGTGCTGGAACGCCAGCCGGGGGAGGAACCCCCGGAGCCCTTCAGCTTCCTCACACCGCCCGGGGGCGTGAAAAATCAGGTGGACTGCTTCATTGCCTGGACAAACCCCGCCACCCACGAGGTCATCCGGCAAAACCTCCACCGCTCGCCCCTCTACGGCGGGGCCATCGAGGGCGTCGGCCCCCGCTACTGCCCCAGCATCGAAGACAAGGTGGTGCGCTTTGCCGACAAGGACCGCCACCAGATTTTTGTGGAGCCCTGCGGCCCGGACACCGAGGAGATGTACCTCCAGGGCATGAGCAGCAGCCTGCCCGAGGATGTGCAGATCGCCATGTACCGCACCATCCGGGGCTTTGAACACATCGAGATCATGCGCCCGGCCTACGCCATCGAGTACGACTGCATCGACCCCCAGGCCCTGCGCCACACCCTGGAAAGCCGGGCGGTGGCGGGCCTTTATGGCGCGGGGCAGTTTTGCGGCACCAGCGGCTATGAAGAAGCCGCGGCGCAAGGCCTGCTGGCGGGCGCCAACGCTGCCTTGGCGGTGCTGGGCCGCCCGGGCCTCACCCTGCCCCGCTACACTTCCTATCTTGGCACGCTGGTGGACGATCTTGTCACCAAGGGCGTGATGGACCCCTACCGCATGATGACCAGCCGCAGCGAATACCGCCTGACCCTGCGGCAGGACAACGCCGACGAGCGCCTCACCCCCATCGGCCGCAAATTCGGCCTGGTGGACGACGGGCGCTGGGCCGCCTTTGAAAAAGCCATGGAGATAAAGGCTGCCGAGGAAAAGCGGCTGGCCTCCACCGCCGTGCGGGCCGCCGATTTGAACGCCGTCACCGCAAAAGAGGGCCTGCCCCCGGTGGAAAAGGGGGGCACGGCGGCCCAGCTGCTGCGCCGCCCGGAGCTGGCCTACAGGCACATCGCGGCGGTCATCGGCCCTGGCGAAGGGGTGGACGGCCGCATGGCGGGCCGCATCGCCACCGAGATAAAATACGAGGGCTATATTGCCCGGCAGCAGCGGGCCATCCGGGAGGCAAAGCGGCTGGAGAGCCAGCCCATCCCGGAAAACTTCGACTATGCGCCGCTGGAGGGCCTGCGGCTGGAGGCGCGGGAGAAGCTGCAAAAGCTGCGCCCGGCGGACATCGCCGCCGCGGGCCGCATCCCCGGCGTGTCGCCCGCGGACATTGCCGTGCTCTCGGTGGCCGTGGCCGCCGCCAGTGCCAAAGCGAAAAGGGAAGGGGAGACCAAAGGATGATCGACAAACAGCGCCTTGCGGCCAAGTGCGCCGCCCAAGGTGTGAGCCTCACCGGCGAAATGCTGGACAAGCTGGATAAATACGCCCAGTGCCTCGTAGAGTACAACCAGAAAGTGAACCTCACCGCCATCACCGACCCGGTGGGCATCGAGGACAAGCACTTTGTGGACAGCCTGCTCTTTGCCGCCCGCCCCGAGGTGGAGGGCAGGCTGGTGGATGTGGGCACCGGCGCGGGCTTCCCCGGCGTGGTGGCCAAAATCTACAAGCCGGAGCTGGAGCTCACCCTGATGGAGCCCACCGGCAAGCGGGTGGATTTTCTGCGCTGGGCCTGCGGCGAACTGGGCCTTTCCGGCGTGGAGTTCGCCAAGGAGCGGGCGGAGGAAGCGGCCCGCAAGCAGTGGCGGGAGGCCTTCGACGTGGCCTGCGCCCGGGCGGTGGCGGCCCTGCCGGCGCTCAGCGAGTACTGCCTGCCGCTGGTGAAGGTGGGGGGCGTGTTCATCGCCCTCAAAGGAGCGGGCGGGGAGGAGGAACTGACCGCCGCGAAGAACGCCATCGCAAAGCTGGGTGGCGCCTGGAGGGAGACGGCCCGGCTGCGCCTGCCCGGCGGCGACGAGCGGTGTTTGATTTTGTGCGAAAAGATTTCGCACACTTCGACCGTTTACCCCAGGGGCGGCGGAAAAATCGCAAAAGCCCCCTTGAAGTGACGGGCCAAAGCGCGGATGCCGTCGCTTGGTGTAAATGGAAAATACTGGAAAATATCGGATGTTCGTGGTATACTTTCCTTGCAGGGGAAGGGGGCGGAAAACCCGCCTTGCCCTTCCGGGAACGGAAAAAGCCGCGGACGTCCGATTTTTTTGCAAAAAGGAGGGACAGGCCCCGCCGGCGGGAAGGAGAAATGACCCATGCTGACCCCAAGACCAAAGGTGCAGGGAAAGGTGCTGCTGCTGCCGGTGGACAAGATTGTCCCCTCGGCCCATCAGGCCCGCACCCATTTTGACGAGCAGGAAATTGCCCGGCTTGCCTTAAGCATCGCCCAAAACGGCCTGTTGCAGCCGGTGAGCGTGCGCCCGGGCAAAGAAAAGGGCGAATACGAGCTGGTGGCGGGAGAGCGGAGGCTGCGGGCCTGCAAGATGGCGGGACTTTCCGAAATACCGGCCATCCTGACCCAGCGGGATGAGAGCCAGTCGGCGGCGCTGGGCCTTTTGGAAAACATCCAGCGCCAGGGCCTGGATCCCTTCGAGCAGGCCCGGGGCATCCGGGAGGTCATCACCCTCTGGGGCTGCACCCAGGAGGAGGCGGCCAAGCGCCTGGGGCTGGCCCAGCCCACGTTGAACAACAAGCTGCGCCTGCTGGCGCTGAATGAAGAACAGCAGGCCTACTGCATCGCCAACGGCCTCACCGAGCGGCATGCCCGGGCGGTGCTCCGCCTGCCGGAGAGCGAACAGCGAAGCCGGGCGCTGGCCCAGTTTGTGAAAAAGCGGATGAACGCCCGCCAGGCGGACGAGTATGTGGAGCAGTGCCTCCAGCAGAAAAAGCCGCCCCGCCGCCGCCCGGTGCCCATGGTGCGGGACGTGCGCATCTTTGTGAACACCATCAACAAGGCAGTGCGCCTGATGGTGGACGCGGGCGTGCCCGCCCGCACCACCAAGCGGGAAGGGGAGGGCTTTGTGGAGTATACGGTACATATCCCCACCGAGCCCGCCAAAAAGCCTGCCGCTTCCGGCGCGGGCCGCCCGGCGTAAAGAAGGCGGCAGGTCGGGCGGTTTCCAGCCCGCCTCGCGGGGCCTGCCGCCTGTTGTCAGCCGAACGGGATGCAGCTCACCCGGCCCCAGGTTCCGTTTTTTGCGTGTGCCCGTGAGCAGCTGCCCTCATCTTGCCCTTAACATCCCGGAGCCCTTGTCCGCACACCGCGGCGGGGGCTCCGGTTTTTTTGGCGCGGCCCAATGTTCCACGTGGAACATTTTCCGGCGATCTCCCGGCATTGTTCCACGTGGAACAATGCAAAAGCCCCGCGCAAAACTGCCCGGCCCCCGCATCTCCGCGCCGCCCGGACGAAGGGAAGGGCAGCTTTGCGAAAAGTGCTTCGCCCGGCCCGGCGGACAGCGACGCGCCCCGCCCCGCGTCAAAACTGCCCCAGCCCTCCCGCGCCGCTCGGGCAAAGGGAAGGGCAGCTTTGTGAAAAGTGCTTCGCCCGGCCCGTCCCCACCGCACGCGGCGTCCCGGACACTTTTCAGGACAAAGAAAAGTGTCCGTTCCGATGCGCACTACGTGGGGAGGGCCGGGCTACGCTTTGGCCGGGTGGTGTTTCCTGGTCTGAATTATAAGGCCAGCAAGGTAGGGCGGCGCTCTGGCCGGTTTCTCCCCGCTTGCCGCACGATGAAAGCCGAGCCAGACGCGGCGCTGCCGCCGCGTAGTGCGCCTGGAGGCGAACACTTTGGCCGCAGGGCAAAGTGTCCGAATCCGAGCGTGCGGCGGCGGACAGGGACGCGGCCATTTTGCGCAAAACTGCCCGCACCCCCGCGCCGCCCGGGCAAAAGCAAAGGCCAGTTTTGTGAAAAGTGCTTCGCCCGGCCCGGCCCCGCCGCACGCGGCGTTGCCGTTTCTTTTGCGTCCGCCCGGGGACACGCA
>DWXV01000069.1 GCA_019119025.1 Candidatus Allofournierella excrementigallinarum | reverse complement strand
TGCGTGTCCCCGGGCGGACGCAAAAGAAACGGCAACGCCGCGTGCGGCGGGGCCGGGCCGGGCGAAGCACTTTTCACAAAACTGGCCTTTGCTTTTGCCCGGGCGGCGCGGGGGTGCGGGCAGTTTTGCGCGGGGCGGGGCGCGTCACTGTCCGCCGCCGCACGCGGCGTTTCGGACACGCTGCACTCGCATCGTGCAGCGTGTCCGCTCCGAGGCGCACTACGCGGCGGCAGTGCCGCGTCTGGCTCGGCTTTCATTGTGCGGCAGGCGGGGAGAAACCGGCCAGAGCGCCGCCCTTCCGCCCCCCGCCCGCCAAAACAAAAAGCGCCGCCCCCTCCTGGCCGGAGAGAGGCGGCGCTTTGCCGTCTGTTTTATTCTTCTTCCGCGCCCACAAGGCCGTTCCACAGCCGGAAGTAGACGCCTTTCTTTGCCAGAAGCTCGGCGTGGGTGCCCTGTTCCTCGATGCCTTCCCTGCCCAGCACCAGGATGCGGTCGGCGTTCTGGATGGTGGTCAGCCGGTGGGCGATGGTCAGGGTGGTGCGCCCTTTGGCCAGCGCCTCCAGGCTGCGGTTCACCAGCACTTCGCTCTCGTTGTCCAGCGCGCTGGTGGCTTCGTCCAGGATGAGGATGGGCGGGTTTTTGAGGAACACCCGGGCGATGGAGATGCGCTGCTTCTGGCCGCCGCTCAGCTTCACGCCCCGCTCGCCCACATAGGTGTCGTAGCCGTCTTTCAGCTTTGTGATGAACTCGTGGGCCCCGGCCAGTTTTGCCGCGGCCTCCACCTCCTGGCGGGAAGCCCCCGGCCTGCCGTAGGCGATGTTTTCATACACGCTGCCGCTGAAGAGGTACACGTCCTGCTGCACCACGCCGATGGCGCCCCGCAGGCTGTCCAGCGTTACCTGGCGCACGTCCTGCCCGTCGATGAGGATGCGCCCGCCGGTCACGTCGTAGAACCGGGGGATGAGGTTGCACAGGGTGGTTTTGCCGCCGCCGGAGGGCCCCACCAGCGCCAGCTTTTCGCCGGGGCGGATCTCCAGGTCCACGCCGCGCAGCACCCGGTTGTGGTCGTCGGGATACTCGAAGGAGACGTTCTCCAGCCGGATGGCCCCGGCCTTCACCTCCAGGGGCTTTGCATCCGGCGCGTCGGTGATCTCGATGGGCGCGTCCATGATCTCGCAGAAGCGCTCGATGCCGGTCACGCCCCGCTGGAACTGCTCGGCAAACTCCACGATGCGGCGGATGGTGGCGATGAGGGTGGTCACATAGAGCATGTAGGCCACAAGGTCCCCGGCGGCGATGCGCCCGCTCACCAGGAACAGGCCGCCCGCCACGATGACCACCAGATACATCAGCCCGTCGAACAGGCGGGTGCTGGTCTGGAACGCCGCCATGAAGCGGTAGGTCTCTTTTTTGATGGCCTTGAAGGCCTCGTTGTCCCGCCGGAACTTTTCAATTTCCACCGCCTCGTTGGCGAAGGCCTTCACCACCCGTTCGCCCAAAAGGCTGTCTTCGATGCGGGCGTTCAGCTCGCCGATCTGCACCCGCTGGCGGCGGAAGGCCGCCCGCAGCTTCAGGTTGATGATGGTGGACACCACACCCATCAACGGCACGCAGGCGAAGAGGATGAGGGTGAGCGCCACGCTGGACTGGCACAGGATGATGAAGCTGGCGGTGATCTTGATGGCGGCGATGAAGAATTCTTCCGGGCAGTGGTGGGCGAACTCGGTCACGTCGAACAGGTCGTTGGTGATGCGGCCCATGATCTGGCCCACCTTGGTGTTGGAGTAATAGGTGTAGCCCAGCCGCTGCAGGTGGGCGAAGGCGTCGCGGCGCATGTCCGTCTCCACATACACGCCCATCACGTGGCCCATGTCCGCCATGTAGTAGTTGGCAAGGCCGTCGATGACGCGCAGCACGAGATACAAAAGGCCCAGCCGCAGCACCAGCCCCGCGGTGAGCAGGGAGGCGTCGGTGGTGGCGGTGTTGGTCAGAAACCGCATGATGAGCGGCAGCACCATGTCGCACAGGGTGGTCAGCGCCGCGCAGAAAAGGTCAAAGACCAGAATGCGCTTATACTTTTTCAGATAGGGCCAGAAGCGCCGCAACAGGCCCTTTTTGGGGGTGTGTTCCATGGGGTTCCTCCTTTTGGGCAAATGCCCGGCAAAACAAAAAGGCCCGCGAAGGCCTTTTTGTGGGTGGATGGGTTTACGCGGCGGGCTGCTGCTCGGTGGGTGCGGGGTCCGTGCCCTCGGGGGTGGTGGTGCCGCCGTCAGGCGGGGCCACATTCGCCTGGGAGCTGGAAGACGCCACATAGTTCGGGTCGGTGGCGCCGCAGACGGTGCACACGCCGTTCACATAGGTGTGGCCAAGGGCCGGGAGGGTCTCGGTGTATGTGTTCCCGCACAGGGTGCAGGTCACCGTCTCAGAACCTTCCGCGCCGCAGGTGGGCTCCACCCGGGAGGTGGAGGTGCTGCTGTGAGGGCACTGGGTGGGCGCCGGCGGTGTGGAACTGCTGGCCGGCGGGGTAGAGCTGCCGGCGGTGGAGCTGCTGGCCGGGGGTGCGCTGGAGCCGCCGGAAGGTGTGCTGGAGCTGGCCGCCGTGCCGGTGCACTTGCTCGGGTCGTTCTTGCACACCGGGCAGTCCTGATTGGGCGCCGCGCTGTCGCACTTGGCGGTGCAGGTGCAGGTGGGCGCGGGGGTGGGCGAAGCGGTGGGGTCGGGCTCCTCTTCCTCCACCCTGCGGAAGTGGGCGGTCAGGAACACGCCGTTGGCGTCGGCGTCGCCGGGCACGGTGAACATGATGCTCTCCTGCTGGTCCACAAAGCCGATGCTGGCACTCCAGTGATCGAACTCCCAGCCGTCGTCCGCCACGGCGGTGATCATGCTGGTCTGCTTGCCCTTCTGCACGCTCTGGCTGGTCTCGCCCACGATGTGGCCGCCCTCGCCGGCGGAGATCTCCACCGGCACGGCGGTGGAACCGCTCACGCCGATGGGGTCCTGGGTGATGAGGCCGGGGGTGACGCCGTTGATCTTGGGGATGTCCTTCAAAGGCTTCGGGCGGGTGTCCTCGGTGACGTAGGCGTGGGTGCGGATGTAGCTGAACAGCGCCCGCGCGCCGTTTTTGCTCAGATGCACGCCGTCCAGCGCGAGGGTGTAGCCCTCCTTGGCCCAGCCGGTCTCGGGGTCTTCCAGCGCTTCGCTGGTGTCCAGATATTTATAGCCCTCGGCCTCGCACATCTCCGCGATGGCGGTGTTCAGCCGGTCCACCTGCTTCATGGACAGGTTCGTGTTGCTGCGTTCCTTGTCCAGCGGGGGAACGGCGCTGACGATGATGTCGGCGTAGGGATAGGCCTCGTGGATGGCCGCAAGGCCCTCGGTGTAGTAGTCGACGAAGGTGTCGGTCTCCATGGTGAGGTTGTTGGTGCCGAAGCAGATGATGATGCGCTGGGGCTGCATGATCTTGACGATCTCAGGGATGGCCATCTCGCCCCTGCCCACAAAGTGCTCCCACTTGAGGCTGGTGATGTTCTGCACGCCGGCGCTCACCACCCCCACCGTGTTCTCGATGGTGGTGAAGTGCACGTCGGAGCTGTCGTCCGGCCCGTAGTACATGTAGCGGGCGGTGTTGGAGTCGCCGATGAAGAGGGTGCCGTCCAGATACTCCTGGCCGGCGTCCTCGGTCTCGGGCAGGATGGTGCCGGTGAACTCCTCTTTGTTCACCTTGCCCGCCTCGGCGTCGTAGGAGGAATCGTCCGCCGGGGCGGACCAGCTGTTGGAGGCGCTGCCCGGCTCGGCGCCGGCGCGCACGGCGAACACGATGGCGGCGATAACGGCCACCGCCAGCACGCCGGCTGCGCCCGCGAGGACGGGGATGCCGGCGGGGCTTTTTATAAAGGCCCGGATCTTGGCGGCAAGATCGGAAGAACTGTTTTTTTTGGAATGCACGACGGGGGACCCCTTTCCATGTCGTTGGTCTGCTTGCCCGCCGGGAACAGCGGCGGGCGCGGTCTCGGTGCTATTTTACACCTTTTTGCCCGCCAGTGCAAACCTTCCGCCCCTTTTTGTGCCGTTTGGGGGCGATTTTTCACCTTTTTCCCTCAAAAAACCGCCCTGGGGCCGGCATCGGCCCGCAGGGCGGCGGGAACGGATTTTTGCGGCGGGCGGGGGGATTAGTCCTCCGAGGGCACCCACGCGGAATTCTGGATCACGACCTTTGCGCTGCGCATCCGAATGATGGCGTACACAAAGGCCAGCACGATCAGCAGGCCGCTAACGATGGCCACCACGGGGTTCAGCGTCGCAAAGGAGTTGAAGAGCACGAAGATGTTCAGCGCCGCGCACAAAGTGCAGCACAGATAGTACACGGGGTTGGGCACATGCCAGCGGGAGCGTTTCCAAGCCTCCGGGAATTTGGAGGGCATGCGGAAATAAGCGAACAGCTGGATGCAGGTGACAAAGGAGCTGAAAAGCAGCATGTTGTTGCTGATTTCGGAGGTGCTGAAGTTGAAGATGACGGGGATCAGGGAATAGAGGTATTCAAACACCAGGATCTTCCAGAACACGCCGTGCTTGTTTTTGTCCGCGAAACTCTTGGGCAGCCAGCCGTCGAACGCGGACTGGGCGATCATGTAGGGGGTGCCCGCCATGGTGCCGTTCATGGTGGTGAACAGCGCAAACATGGGCCCGAAGATGATGAACAGGATGAAGAGCGGCGCGGGGAAGATGCTCTGGGCCACAACGGTCAGCGAGCGGCCGGCGGTGTCGGCTATGGGCAGCACGCCGCTGGCCACGATGGCAACACCGCAGTAAACGACCACCAGCACCGGCGTGGCCATCAGCATCGCCCAGGGGATATCGCGGGTGGCGTTCTGGGCCGTGCGGCTGTAGTTCATGGTCAGATAGTGGCCGGTGGTGGAGTAGTAAAGCAGCATGGTGGCGCTCACAAAGCCCTTGAAGCCGCCGGTGAGGAAATCCCCCGAATGGAAGTCAAAGATAGGGTTTTGCAGATGGAACAGGCCAAAAACGATGAACAGCATCAGCGCCGCCAGCAGGCACCAGGTCATGAGCTTTTGCACCTTGGCCATGATGTTGACGCCAAACAGGTTGATAACGAAGAACAGCGTCAAGAAGGTGATGGAGGCGATCTGGGCGGGGATAAAGGGCAGCAGGTCGTTCACATACCCGCCGATGGAGGTGGCGAACAGGGCGCAGGCAAAGCTGCCGGTGAGGCAGGAGATGGCCTGGAAGCCTGCGGCGATCGGCCCCATGATGCCGGAGACCATGGAGTACTGGCCGCCGCCCAGCCGCACGGTGCCGGTGATGAACACGATGGGAAGAATATAGACCAGGCCCAGCACGATGGCGACAAAGTACGCCAGCCACGCGGAGTAGCCGGTGTAGGCGATGGCGGGCCCCACCAGCGTCACCACGCCGGCGCCAATGACCTGCCCCACCGACAGCGCCAGCAGTTCCGGCCGGCGCAGGGTGCCTTTGGGCGGTTCGGGGATGGTTTCCATCTGAAGATTTTTTCCAAGAAAAGCCATGGGGAACCTCCTCTCATTTCAAAGTGGCGTAGTCGGCGGCGATGGAAAACGCGTAGTCCGTCCACTCGTTGCCCAGGCCCGGCAGATCGGGCACTTCGTAGTACCCGTTCACCGGCTGGTAGTCGTAGCGCACCAGCTTCTTGTTGTCCTCCTGAAGGAACAGCACGTGGTGCTCGTGGATGGTGAAATTGGGGATGGCAGCCTCCAGGTGCAGCGCCGGCGCGATGGACAGGTTGGAGGCGCAGATGTGCAACTGCACGCCGCAGTCGTAGGCCTGGGCCAGGTCGCAGATCTTCTTTCCCTCGGTGATGCCGCCGCAGGTGCCCAGGTCCGGCTGGGCCAGCTGCAGTGCGCCGCTTTGCAGCATGGGCAGGAACTGCCAGCGGTTATACAGCCGCTCGCCATGGGCCAGGGGCAGGCCGGTCTGCCGGGCGATGTTCCCGGTGATCTCGCCGGAGGGGTAGCTGGGCTCCTCGTAGGCAAAGGGGTGATACTTTTCAAGCCGCTCGGCCATCTGCAGGGCGGCGGCGGTGTCGGTCTGCCCGTGGTTCTCGATGAGGATGTCGATGTCCGGTCCCACCGCCTCGCGAATCGCCGCCATCCGGCTCTCCACCCGGTTCAGCACCTCGGCGGACTGCAGGCCGCCCACGCGCACAAAGCCCATGCACACGCCCTTCTCGTCGGTTTGGGTCAGGTCGAACTTGAGGGCGGTGTACCCCTCCTTCACGGCGCGCAGCGCGTTCTCCGCAAATTCCTCCGGGGTGCCCATCCCCGCCCAGCTGTGGCCCTTCTCGTTCCACTCGCCCCAGTAGAACTGCAGCTGGGAAGCGTAGGTGCGCAGGCGGGGGTTGTTTTTGCCGCCCAGCAGTTTGTAAACGGGAGCCTTGAAGGCCTTGCCCTTGATGTCCCACAGGGCCATGTCGATGGCGGAGATGCCGCCATACACCACTGGCCCGCCGTTCTGGGTCCAAAAGATCTCGTTGTAGATCTTGTTCCAGATCACCTCGGTGTCCAGCGGGTCCATCCCCACGATCAGCGGCACCAGGTCCTTGAGCATGCCATAGGCCGCGTTGGAGGCCCTGCCGTAGGCCAGGGCCACCTCCCCGTCGCCAAACAGGCCGGTGTCGGTGTGGATGCGGATGCCGATGGGGCAGTTGATCATGCGTGTGATGCGAAAAACTTCTGCTTTTGTGATGACCATTCCAAAACAACTCCCTTCAAGTGTTATGTTAACTTAACAAAAGTATAACCGTTAAGTTAACATAACACAATGCGGGAAATCCACAAACTTTGTCCCGGGATTTTGTGGGACCTGTTCCATTGACGGCCCCTGGCAAAAGCGATATAATAACTAAATACGTTGATTTCGGGGTGCCTGCATGAATATCAAAAACATCAAAAAAGAAAAAATCACCGACCAGGTGTTCAACACCATGAAGTCGATGATCCTGGATGAGACCTGGCCGGTGGGGGAAAAGATCCCCTCGGAAGCGGCCCTGGCCGCGCAGTTCGGTGTGAGCAAGATGTCGGTGCATGCGGCGCTGCAGAAGATGGAGGCCCTGGGCCTGGTGGACATCCGGGTGGGCAGCGGCACCTATGTGAAAACGAACTCCCTGGCGGACTGCTTCGCCAAATTGGGCCAGGCCGTGTTTACCGACCACAATGTGCAGCAGGTGGCGGAACTGCGCCGGGCGATTGAGCTGGAGGCCGTTTATCTGGCCATCGACCGGCGGACGGAGGAGCAGCTGGAGGAGCTGCGGGCGTGTTACCAGCAGTTCCTCCACGCGGTGCGAACGGGGGATATGGAGGAGATCAAGGCCACCGACCTGGCGTTCCACCGGTATGTCATCCGGATGGCGGGCAACGACCTGTTCGAGGTGCTGTACGATTTTTGTTACAGCCTGCTGGAGCCCTTCTTTATCGCCTCGGGCAGGATCGGCGAGGCTCTGCCAGGCCGGGAGAACATTGTGGATGAGCAGCGGATGTGCGATCCGCACTATCAGATGCTGGAAGCAATCGAAACGAGGGACAGGGCAAAGGCGGAACAGGCATACCAAGCCGTGCTCTCCATTTCGGGGCTGCTCTGACGGCACAAAAAAGGCCGGCGGCCCGCAAGGGCCGCCGGCCTCAGCCTGTAGAAAAACCTGCTTTGGCAATCAGGCCAGAGCAGGTTTTCTGTTTGAAAACAAGAAGACAGGTGGAAAAAGCAGTGAAATGTCAGGCGCATTTTCGCGCAATCTGGACCGTTTGCCGCCATCCGGTGCCGGATGGCGGCCATTCCATTTCCAGGTGGCCAGCTTTTTCAGATTCATGGCAGCAAATTTAAGCTTCACCCAGTTTGTCACCTGGGCCAAGCCTCTGTACTGGGTGTAACGCATGCCGTGCTTTTCTTTCGCATCGGCAAATACACGCTCGATCTTCTCTTTTCGCAGCCGGTACAGTTCTTTGTACACCGGCATATACCGGACATGCTCCGCCATCTCCACATAGTCCTGCCAGATATGGCGCATCACCGTTTTCTCGCACCTGGAGCTTTCGGTACATATCCCTCTGGTAGGACAGCTTTTGCAAAGATAAGCCCGGCTTTTGTATTCCCGGTAGCCCTCCCGGTTTGTGGTGGAATAATGCAGCGCACGGTACTCCGGGCAGATCACATCATCAAAGTACTCGTCATACACATACATCCACCAGGGATGGCCGTTCTCTTTGGTCTTGGGACGGGTATAGCAAGTGGAAAGAACGCGGCCGCTCCCGAAGACCCTTTTGCAGATCCAAGGCGTTTTGTAGGCGCTGTCCGCCACCACGGTTTTGTGTTCGGGGTAGTTTCTGCACACTTCATCATACAAAGGATCAAAGGCTACAGGTGGCCTTTTTCGACAGGCTGAGGGGCGGCCCCTTCGGGCCGCCCCTGCCGGGCAGAAAGACGCCTGCCGTTATTCCTGCCGCAGCCGGTCCACCACCGGGCGGCGGCGGGCCGCCCGGTCCGCCGCCAGGGGGATGGCCGCACCCAGCACCGCGAACGCCGCCCCCAGCGCCGCCACCGGCCAGAGGGTGGAACGGAAGGTGAAGAACCAGACGATGCGCTCCACCGCCGCGCCGAGGGCCGGGCCTGCCAGCACCGCCAGCGCCAGGGCCAGCGCCGCCGCGCCCAGGGTGTAGGCAAGGCCCTCCAGCGCCAGCATGACGCGCAGCTGGCGGGCGGTCATGCCCACCGCCTCCAGCACCGCCAGCTCCCGACGGCGGGAGCTGATGCCGGTGACGATGGCGTTGAAGAAGTTCAGCACCCCCACCAGCGCCACGATGAAGCTCAGCGCGCCGCCCAAAAGGAGGAACATCTGCCGGATGCTCTCGAACTCCGCCGTGAAGGTGGCCTTGCTTTCGTAGTCAAGGGTGGGGTCCACGTTCTCGGTGTAGTTCTGCAAAAAAGCCTCGAGGCCCTCGCCGGCCCCTTCCCCGGCGTTGAAGGCGTAGTACATTATGTTGCTGGTGCCGGTGTCCCGCACAAAAGTCTCGGCCCCCATCACGAACTCGTCCGCGCCGTAGTAGCCGTAGTCCAGGGCGTTGGGCACCGCCACCAGCGCTGCCACGGTGTAGTCTGCCTCCCGGTACTCCACCGCCCGCTCGACGAGGTTTGCCCCGGCGGGGGCCTGGGTCAGGTCCTGGTACACCGTGCCGGTGCTCGTGTCCACATATTCCAGCTTTTCCACATAGCGCAGAGTCACCGTGTCCCCCAGCTTTGCCCAGTGGCTGTCCGCCACAAGGTCGCCGTAGTCGTCCTCGGTGTACACCGCCGCGATGCAGTTGGCCTCCGGGTCGTTCAGCTTGGAAAGGTCGCCCTCCAGCATTGTCAGCTGGTCCAGGGCGAAGGGCTCCATGCCGTAGAGCTGGGCAGTGTCCTCCACCCGGCCCGCCTCATTGCGCCCTTTCGAGCGGAGCGTGGCCTCCAGCTGCTCTTCGGTGTACCACCGGCCGTGCAGGCTTCGGTAATAGTCGTCGGTGACGAATTCCAGCACCAGGGAGGTGCGCCCGTAGACCCGTGCGCCGTCGGCCACGCCCCCGGCGGCGTTCACCGCGTCGATGGCCTCCTGGGGCAGGGCCTGGCCGGGGTTGAAAATTTCACTGCCGGTCTGGAAATGGGCGGCGCTGGCCAGGATGAAGTCGGTGGCGGTGAAGTAGGAGGTGTATTTGTCCATGTCAAAGCTGCCCGCAAAGGCGGTGGTGGCCCAGAACAGCACCACCGCCAGCGCCAGCGACAGCATGGTCAGGGCGGTCTTGCCCCGGCTGCGTCCCAGGTTCGCCAGCGCCATGGCGGGCAGCGACACCGCCTTGGCCCGCCGCCGCGCGCCGGGTTTCGGGGCGCGGCCCTCGGTGTAGCGCACCGCCTCCACCGGCGACACCCGCCCCGCCATCCGCCCGGGGCGGCGGCAGGAGATGAGCACGGTAATGAGGGCGAAGAGGGCCGCCCCCGCAAAGAGGGCCGGGCTGGCGCTCACCACCGGGGCCACTCCGTCGAGGCGGGCGGTGATGACCGGCACCAGCGCGCCGCCCAGCAGCCAGCCGAGAAGAAGCCCCGCCGGGATGCCCGCCGCGCTGAGGGCCAGCGCCTGGATGCGGATGATGCGCCGCAGCTGGCGGGGGGTGGTGCCGATGGCCTTGAGCAGGCCGTAGAAGCGGATGTCCCCCGCCACCGAGATCTGGAACACATTATAAATGATGAGGTAGCCGGTGAGCAGGATGAGCCCCAGCGCCCCGGCCAGCGCCAGCAGGGTGGGCGCGTCCAGCTTCATGCTCAGCTGGGCCCCGGTGTAGGCCCAGTTCACCCCGATATCGACGTAGTTCTCCCCCGGCTCGTCGCACTGGTAGCCGTAATTGGCAAGGACGCGCCGCAGGTTTTGTTCGATGTTCAGCGAGGAGGAGAGCATCACGTCCATGTTCCAGCAGCCGGTCATGCCGTCCGCCCCCGGCGGGGCCACGCCCAGCTTTTCCAGGATGGAATCCACCCGGCTTTCGGGCAGCAGCACGTGGGAGGCAAAGGTGGCCTCGTCCTTCTCCCACCAGCCGCAGAGGGTGAAGGTCTCCTCGGTGAGCTTGCCGTCCACGCTGATGGGCAGGGTGAACCGCGCCCCCAGCTGGGGCTCTACCCCCAGCAGTTCCAGCACCCGGGTGTCCGCCGCGGCCTCGTCGGTGCCCTCGGCGGGCAGCCGCCCGGCGGTGGGGGCAAGGAACATCCAGTCCGCCTCGTTCTCGTCCGCCCAGCTCACCTCCACGTGGTCCTTCGTGAAGGCGTCCCCCTCGGCCATGCCCAAAAAGCGCCGCAGGCCCCACTCTTTTACCAGCGGGTCGGAAGAAAACAGTTCCGCCTGTTCCTCGGTGATGTACTTGAAGCCCCCGTGGGCGCGGCCGCCCACCTGGCGGAAGGTGGCCTGCTGAAAGCCCTCGTTGATGGACAGGGCGATGGTGAACAGGCTGGTGAAAAGCACCGCCGTGAGGGCGATGGCCAGCACCGCCACCAGATTGCGGGTGCGGCTGGCGGCCAGGGCCTGCAGGCTCAGCCGCCGCACGCAGGCCTTGTTTGCTACCTTCATGCCCTCACCCCCTCGTCACGATGCGCCCGTCCTCGATGCGCACGATGCGGTCGGCCAGCTGGGCGATCTCCTCGTTGTGGGTGATCATCACCATCGTCTGGGAAAAGCGCCGCCCCGTCACCTTCATCAGGCCCAGCACGTCCTGGCTGGTCTTGGAGTCCAGGTTGCCGGTGGGCTCGTCCGCCAGCAAAATGGCCGGCTGGGCCGCCAGCGCCCGGGCGATGGCCACCCGCTGCTGCTGGCCGCCGGAAAGCTGCCCCGGCAGCCGGTCCAGCTTTTCCGCAAGGCCCAGCGCCTCCACCACCTGGGCAAGGTAGGCTTTGTCCGGCCGGCGGCCGTCCAGCTGCACCGGCAGCACGATGTTCTCCCACACGCTGAGCACCGGCACCAGGTTGTAGGCCTGGAACACAAAGCCGATCTTGCGCCGCCGGAACACGGTGAGCGCCTCGTCGGACAAAGCGAAGATGTTCCGCCCTTCCACCTCCACGGCGCCGGCGGTGGGCCGGTCCAGCCCGCCCAGCATGTGCAGCAGGGTGCTTTTGCCCGAGCCGGAGGTGCCCACCACCGCCACGAACTCTCCCTGTTCCACGTCCAGGTCCACGCCGTCCAGCGCCCGCACCCGGGCCTCCCCTGTTCCGTAGACCTTTTTAAGGCTCCGCGTCCGCAAAACGATCATTGGTCTTTCCTCCCAAAGAAAAAGTCTGTGCGTCCTTGTGACAACACAGACTTTATCACAAACATCTTTCCCGGTGCTGTCGGGAATGTGACAGTTCCGACACAAGTTTTTGCGCCGTCCGCCCGGGCCTCACCGCCGGGGCAGCCACAGCGAAAAGACGCTGCCCCTGCCGGGGGCGCTCTCCACCTTCAGATAGCCTCCCTGCCCCTGGGCGATCTGGCGGGCAAGGTAGAGGCCGATGCCCACCCCCTGCGCCTGATAGGCCCCGGGGCAGCGGTAAAAGCGCCCGAAAATTTTGGCGTGTTCGCTTTCCGGGATGCCGGGGCCGGTGTCCGCCACGCGGATGGCCGCGAACATCTCGTACAGCCGCGCCTCCACGGTCACCGCGCCCCCGGCGGGGGTGTATTTCACGGCGTTGTCCAAGAGGTTGCACAGGGCCTCTTCCGTCCACTTTTCGTCGAACACCGCCTCCCCCGCCGCCTCGCTGACGGTGAGGGCCACCCCCTTTTCCGCCGCCGCGGGGGCGTACTGGGCCGCCGCCCGGTGCAAAAGGGGCTCCAGCGGGCCCGGCGCGGGGTGCAGCGCCAGCAGGCCCGTTTCCAGCCGACTGGTCTTGACCAGCGCCTCCACCAGCACGCCCAGCTTTTCCGATTGGGCGTCGATGGCCGCCGCGCAGTCCCGCCCCGCGGGGGAGAGAGGCTGCTCCGCCAGCAGCTGGGAATAAAGCCGCAGATTCGCCACCGGCGTGCGGGTCTGGTGGGCGATGTCCGCCACAAGGCCCACCAGCCGGTCCTTTTCCTGCCGCACCCGGCCCGCCGAGGCCTCGCTGGCGGTCAGATACCGGGCGAGGCGCGCCTCCAGCGCCGAGAGGCGGCTCTCGTCAAAATGTTCTTCCGAAAAACGGCCTTCCATGGCGGCGGCGAGCATCTGTTCCACCCGGCCCAGGGTGCGGGCGGCCCGGCGGCGCATTGCAAGGCCCGCCGCCAGGGCGGTGAGGCCCGCCAGCGCCAGCAGCGCAGCGGCGATGACCCAGCCGGTCATGGCTCCACCGCCCAGGTGTAGCCGATGCCGTACACCGTTTTGAGATATTCGGGCCGGGTGGGGTCGGCCTCCAGCTTGCCCCGCAGCCGCCGCACCGTCACCGACAGGGCGTTTTCCTCCACAAACTGCGCTGCGTCGGTCCACACCCGGTCCACCAGGGCGGCCCGGCTCACCGCGTGGCCCCGGTTTTCCACCAGCACCCGCAGCAGCTTCTGCTCGGCTTTGGAAAGCTCAATGGCCGCCCCTTCCCGGCGGAAGTCCATCCGCTCAAAGTCGAAGGTGAAGGGCCCCAGCGCCAGCGCCCCGGCGGCGGGCTGCGCCCCGCCGCGCAGCCGGGCCGCCACCCGCGCCCGCAGCACCGCCAGGGAGAAGGGCTTGGTGATGTAGTCGTCCGCCCCGGCCTCCAGGCCGGTCACCTCGTCCAGTTCCAGGTCGTTGGCGGTGAGCAGGATGACCGGCGTGCCGTCCCCCGCGGCCCGCAGGCTGCGCACCAGGTCCAGGGCGCTGCCGTCCGGCAGGTTCACGTCCAGCACCAGCAGCGAAAAGCGCCGGCCCGCCAGCGCCGTTTTGGCCTCGGCGAGGCTGGCCGCCCGGCTCACCTCCCGGCCCGGCCCCGCCAGCGCCATGGCCACGCCCCGGCCCAGGGCCTCGTCGTCCTCCAAAAGAAAGATGCGCTCCATCTCCGGTTCACCTCCGCCGCGGTTTTTCTTTATTATACCGCCTTTTTGCAAAAATGCGACCCCGCGCGTATAATGAAGGGGAAAGGGGGGCGAGGGCCACGATCATCCAAACCGGCGGGCGCACCGACACCGTGCAGTATTACTCCCACTGGCTGCTGCGCCGCTTTGAAGAGGGGTATGTGCTGGTGCGCAACCCCCGCTATCCCCATCTGGTCACCCGCTATGAACTCTCCCCGGACAAGGTGGACTGCGTGGTGTTCTGCTCCAAGGACTACCGCCCCATCCTGCCCCGGCTGCACGAGATAACCAGCCGTTTCCCCGCTTATTTTTTCTACACCATCACCGCCTACGGCAAAGACATCGAGCCGGGGGTGCCCCCCATCGAGGCGGGCATCCAGACGCTGAAAGACCTCGCGGCCCAGGTGGGCCGCCGGCGGGTGGCCTGGCGCTACGACCCGGTGCTGCTCACGGAAGAATACACCATCCCCCGCCATTTTGAGACCTTTGAGGCCATGGCCCGGGAGCTGGCGCCTTTCGTGGACAGGTGCATCTTCAGCTTTGTGGAGCTCTATCGCAAGCTGGCGGTGAACATGCCCGGGCTGCGCCCCGTCCTGCCCGCCCGGCGGCGGGAGCTGGCGGCGGGCCTGGGGGCCATCGCCGCAAGGCACGGCCTGCCCCTGCAAATTTGCGGCACCGACGAGGACTTTTCCCCCTTTGGCATCCGCCCCTCCGGCTGCATGACGCTGGAGACCCTGGGCAAGGCCAACGGCCTGCGCTTCAAGGACCGGGCGCACCGGGGCATGCGGCCGGGCTGCCACTGCATCGAGACAAGGGACATCGGCGCTTACGACAGCTGCCCCAACGGCTGCCGCTACTGCTACGCCAACACCGACGCCCGCCTTGCCCAGAAAAACTACTGCCTCCACGACCCGGCCTCGCCCTTTCTGCTGGGCGGGCCGGAGCCGGGGGACGAGGTGCACAAAGCCGGCCAGCGGCCCTTCGCCGTCACCGCCCGGCTGGACGACCCGGTGCTGCCCGGCTTTTGACGCAAAAAAAGAAGGCCCTTAGCCGGGGTGCCGTAAGAAAACGGCGCCGGGAAAAGGGCGCTTTTGCGGTATCGCAGCGTCAAAGCGCCTTGACAACCACCAAGGGTGCCTGCGGCGCTTTTCCTTGCGCTGCCATCAAAATCGCCACT